>CALDOK010000239.1 GCA_937912125.1 uncultured Pseudomonadota bacterium | reverse complement strand
GTACACGCGGGACCGCGCCTGTAGGGCAAGCGGGCTGTTTGTCTTTCTTATCCCCGGGCCGCGGTCTACCCGTGTGGATGATCATGTGGGCCTCCAACTGGGACTCGGCTCGTCGTGGTCACACCATCGATCTGGAGCAATTGGGGGTGCCGCTCCGCGACGCCGGCGTCCAACTCACCGGCCACACCCTGATCGAACGGAGCTGCTGGGGCTTCGAGGACGTCTGGCACCCGTCCGAGGCGGGGCACCGGGTCGTGGCCGAAGTGCTGGCCGACGCCATGGCGGGTGGGGCGACCCCGTCCTGTACGAATATTTGATCCGCGCGTTCTTCCACTGATTATCGCTCTTGCGACGAGTGGCTCCAAGCATGGAGGATCGAGCATGCCGCAGCGCCCTCGAGGTCATCCCGGTTCCCTGTCGTGCTCGCAGCCAGCGCTCCGGCGGGCCGCCGCAAGAGCCCCTCCGGACCTGGTGGACGAGAGCGCGCTCGAACAGCACGCCTTAGGCTCGCCGTGGGGGCATGAGGAACACGCCCGCGGCTCATCGCCGAGGCCTTCGAGATCTGCTCACGTAGCGGTCGGTGGACCTGCACCCCAGGCCAGCCGACCTCCTCGGGGACCTCCAACGAGACGAACTCGCTGCTCTCGCGCCGCCCCTTGACGGTCAAAGGGCTCGGCTGGCAGACTGTCCGTACAGGAGGGCACCCGCTTGTACGAGCTTTTATGAAGATGGATGTCAAGGACGTACCTGCTCTTAGCAGACGCTGATGGACGTGGGACTCGTGTGCCTCGAACCAAGTGGCGAAGACTCCGCGGCCTTGGTTGACATGGTCCACGGTGGCTTGCGCACGGATTCGATGCAGGCCGAAGAGGTGGACAGGTAGCTTCGCGGGAGCCGTGAGCTGCCAGATGAGGTTTTCGCGGACCACGCCAGCGCAGCCCGAAGCTCGGCCGCGGCCCTGCGCGCTTACCTCGCCCAGCTCAGCTTCAAGCCCAGGTACCCGGCCACCACGATGCCATCCAGGGGCTCGTGACCAGGCCACAGATCGTGCTCGGCGTACATGGGGGTGGCGTTCACGCCCAGCCCGTACTCGAGGTCCATGTTCCCCTTCTCGCGGTCCACCGCGCGGCCCACATAGACGCCACCCACAGGGCCCCAGGCGAAGAACTCGACCCCCCTGTTGGCGGCGCTCGAGAGGTTGTCCGGCCCGAAGTGCAGGGAGACGCCCGCCGTGGGCCCGAAGACCCAGTCGGCGTTTCCCGACCCCTCGGCACGGAAAAGCAGGGCGAAGTCGGGCTCGAACTGCAGCATGCGGAAGGCCGCGCCGAAGAACACCGGCCGGAAGATGGGCAGGGTGAAGTTGAGGGCGAGCTTGTCGCCCAGGCCCAGCTCGGTGAACACGGAGATGTCGGCCATGGGCCCGGCTGTGAAGCCCTCGGGGGTGGCCACGCACATGCGCATGTTGTCGAAGCGGCCGCCCATGCGGATGTCCACGCCGAAGGCCGCGCCGGGAGTGGTGGCCGCCACGGCCGACGCTGGCAGGGAGAGACCGAGGGACAGGACGGTGAGCTGGACGAGGCGGCGCATGGTTTCTCCAAGGCGAGGGCACCACCACGCTAGCGCACATTCGTGCATTTGCAAAGGGGCTCAGCTCTCGGCCAGCAGCCTCTCCAGGCCGGAGCGGTCCAAGATGTGCACCCGCTGCTCGTCCACCGCGATGAGCCCGTCCTTGCGCAGGCTGGTCAAGGCACGGGAGAAGCTCTCGGGCTGCATGCCCAGGTAGCAGGCCACATCCTTCTTGGGAGCGGGCAGGCAGACCTCGGCGCCCTGGGTATGCGCCAGCCCCAGGAGGTAGGAGGCCACGCGCACCGCGCCGGACTTCTGGCCGTGGGCCGCCAGCGACGCCGTCAGCTCGTGCATCCGGGTCATGGCGGCGCCCAGCAGCTTCAGGGCCAGGTCCTGGTCCCGATGGAAGGCCTGCTGGAGCGCAGGGCGCGGCAGCACGAGCACCGTGCAAGGCTCGGCGCAGTCTGCGCTCGCCGGGTAGTCGATGCCCATCAGCACGGGCACCTCGGCCACCAGGGCGGGCGCCTCGAGCAGGTGGATCACCTTCTCACGGCCGCCCGGGCCCCGCCGCAACACCCGGATGGCGCCGTGTACCACGCAGAACAGGCGGTCCGCTGGCTGGCCTCGCTCGAAGAGGGCCTCGCCCCGGTCGTACAAGCGCAGCAGCGCCTGGTCGGCCAGCAGCTCGCGGTCGCGGGGGCTGAGCACAGAGAAGACCGGAAGGCTGGCCAGGTGGTTGGCCAGCACGCCGGCGCGGGGTTGAAGGGTCTTCATGTCGCGCTCCGATAAATCAGGTATAAGCTATCCTGATTTCGCCCTTCCCGTCGCCCACGGAGCTGAGCATGAGCAGCATCCTCCGCATCTCCGAAGCCGCCAACCTGGGCATCCACGCCCTGGTCTACCTCTCCCTGGCCCGCCCTGAGGCCGTCCAGGCCCGCGAAGCACGAGTCGATGGCGTTGGCGGAGCGGGCCTGGGCTCGAGCCCTCCCGACTGCTCCCCCTGCAGCGCCGGCGTGATCGCCAGGGCGCTGGACGTCTCGGAGTCCCACCTGGCCAAGGTCATGCAGCGCCTGGTGGCGGCGAACATGGTCAGCTCCACCCGGGGAGCCCGGGGGGGCTTCACCATCACGGCCGACCCCGCGCACACCTCCCTGCTGGCGGTGCTCGAGGCCATCGACGGGCCCGTGACGAGCGGCGGCTGCATGCTTGGCAGGAGCACCTGCCTGGTGCGCGCCTGCTGGCTCTCAGAGCTGGAGAACGAGGCCATCCAGTTGGTCCACAAGCACCTGGGCTCCATCACCCTGGCCGATGTCGCAGCCCTGCCCGAGGACGACAACGGGCTCTGAAAGCTGACATCGATCAGTCACATGCAGAAACTTGCGGACAGGCCTTGCGCAGCCCCTGGTGAATTAGGTATTTAGATTCCAGAATCTGGTTACCACTCCGAGGTCAGCCATGTCCGATGAGTCCCCCGCCCGCGTGAGCCGCCGCGCCGCCCTCCGCCTCCTGGTCGGTGGCGTAGCCGCAGGGGCCGCCGCCATGGCCGGCGTCGTAGGCGTCGGCTTCCTCTACCCGGTGCCCAAGGTCGAGGTGAAGCCCCGCTTCATCTGCCTGCGCCACCAGGTGGGCGACGGCAAGACCCTGGAATTGCTGGACGATGACGGCCGCAAGGTGATGCTCATGGAACAGGCCGATGGAGAGCTGATGGCCATCGGCACCACCTGCACCCACCTGGGCTGCTCGGTGTTCTACCGCGCAGATGAACAGAAGTTCGAGTGCCCGTGCCACAACGGCTGGTTCGATGCCCAAGGCAACGCAACCGACGGCCCCCCCGAGCGACCCCTGCCCCGGTACCCGGTCACGGTCCGCGACGGCAAGGTCTTCGTGAAGCTCGCTTAGCTTGGAGTCACCCATGCCTCGCCGCGTCATCGACGAACTCCTCGAAGCCTTCCCCATCGACGTCCAGGATCTGTACGAGAAGGCTGGCGAGTCCCTGCCCCACTCGGCCAAGCGCTGGTGGTGGTGCTGGGGCGGCATCGCCGGGCTGCTCTTCGGGCTGCAGGCGGCCACCGGCTTGCTGCTGGCCTTCTACTACAGGGCCGAGCCCGGCACGGCCTTCGAGAGCATCCGCTACATCACCGAAGACGCCCGCTTCGGACTCTTCCTGCGCTCGGTGCACAACTGGGGCGCCAGCTTCATGGTGGTGTTCCTGGGCCTGCACATGCTGCGCACCTTCATGACCGCCTCGTTCCGGGAGCACCGCTGGGGCACCTGGATGGCCGGCGTGGGCCTGCTGGGCGTCACCCTGGGGCTGGCCTTCACCGGCTATGCACTGGTGGGCGACACGGTCAGCTACTGGGCCATCGTGGTGACCTCGAACATCGTGGGCGCCGTGCCCTTGATCGGCGGCCTCGCCAAGCAGCTCTTCCTGGCGGGCGACAGCTTCAACCAGGCCACCCTGAGCCGCATGTACGCCCTGCATGTGCAGATCATGCCCGCGGCCCTGATGGGCGTGGTGCTGGTACACCTGATGTTCGTGCGCCTGCACGGCATGCACAAGCCGGGTACCCAGGCGGACCTGGACGCAGAAGCGGCCGAGACCGCCGAGAAGGGAAGCCACGAGTTCTTCCCCGACCACGCCATCGCGGAGTCCGCGAGCTTCCTATACGTCGCGCTGGTCATCATGCTGCTGGCCCTGGCCTTCCCTGTGGCCATGGGGCTGCCCTTCGACCCGGCGGTCACCCCCGAGCATATCAAGCCCGAGTGGTACTTCTACGCCGTCTTCCACATGCTCAAGCTGGTCCCTGGTCAGATGGGCGTGGTCGTCACCTTGCTGCTCGGTGTGGCCCTGTTCTTCTGGCCCTTCATCGACCAGTACATCCTGCAACCCATCGATCGCGCCCTGTTCAAGGGGCGTCTCGAGACCAGCCTGTTGGTGGGCATGGCCACGCTGGCCGTCTTCCTCATCTGGTCCGTCGTCGAAGCCTACTGAGCCGCCCTGGAGCCCCCTATGTCCCTGAAGATCAAAGAGATCATCATCGCGCTGTGCTCGGCGCTCATCATCGTGGTCCTCGGCTACGTGGTGATGGCCGAGAAGGAGCACGCCACGGGTGAAGCCAAGCCCGTGGTCAAGGCCGACTCCGCCGGCTGCGTAGACTGCCACGGCGAGGAGCTGGAGAACGGCCCCGGCCGGGATCCCGGCATCGTCTCCCACTGGAAGCACAGCGTGCACGCCATCAACGGCGTGGGCTGCATGGACTGCCACGGGGTGCCCGCCGTGGGCGACGGCCCCGACATCGACAACCCTCGCTACACGGTCTCCACCGTGTGGGACAAGGAGTCGGGCAACAAGTCCATCACCCTGGTCACCGACGAGGCGGGCGCTCCCGTGGAGCGCGCCGACCTGTGGAAGCACGAGGGCGCCCAGATCGTGACCGCGGTCTCCCCGCGCACCTGCGCCCAGTGCCACGAGACGGAGAGCGAGCAGTTCTTCCACTCCCGGCACCAGAGCGCGTCGGACTTCCTGGGCTCCGTGGACAACTTCCTGGGCCGCTACGCCGAGGGCCCCGCCGCCGCCAACAACGGCTGCCAGCAGTGCCACGGCTCGGTCCTGCGCGTGTCCGTACCCGCCACCGGAGACGAACCCCCGGTCTACGCCGCCGACACCTGGCCCAACACCGGCATGGGTCGCGTCAACGTGGACGGCAGCTGGGGCTCCTGCTCCGCCTGCCACAGCCGCCACGAGTTCAGCGCCGAATTGGCCCGCCGCCCCGAGAACTGCGGCAAGTGCCACATGGGCCCCGACCACCCGCAGATCGAGATCTTCACCGAGTCCAAGCACGGCATCGCCTTCGCCAAGAACGCGGACAGCATGGGCATGGACGCCCCCGGCCTCGAGTGGGTCCTGGGCGAGGACTACAGCGCGGCCCCCAGCTGCTCCAGCTGCCACCTGGGCCCGGTAGCCGCACACGGCAACTACGCCCCCATGGAGATGACCCACGACGTCGGCGCCCGCATCAGCTGGACCCTGCGGCCCAAGATCAGCATCCAGCCGGGTGGCATCGTGGATGAGTCCGGCCTGGTGCGCCTGAAGGAGCCCGAGGGCCGCCGCCAGGACATGAAGCAGGCCTGCCTGGTCTGCCACGGCGACGCCTGGGTGGACGGCTTCTACGTGCAGTACGACAACGCCGTGCACCTGTACAACGAGAAGTACGGCAAGCCCAGCACCGCCATCTACGAGCACCTCAAGGAGGTCGGCGTGCTGGACAAGGTCCCCATGAACGAGCACCTGGACTACGAGTACTTCGAGATCTGGCACCACGAGGGCCGACGCGCCCGCCACGGCGCCGCCATGATGGGCCCCGACTACGTCCAGTGGCACGGCTTCTACGAGCTCACCCGCAACTTCTACACCAAGTTCCTGCCCGCGGTGGAGCACGCCGCCGAAGACGCGGGCAAGGGCGAAGAGGTCGCCGCGTTCGTCGAGAAGACCCTGCACGAGGGCGACAACTGGAACAAGTACCACCGCTGGACCGAGGGCCTGAACGCCGCCGAGCGCGAAGCCATGCTGTCCTGGGAGCAGGAGACCTACGGCGCGCGGGAATAGCCCCATCGCCGGGGTCTCACCCCACTCGGTACCATCATGATCATCCTGCTGGCCTCCCCCATCGTGCTGTCCGCCCTGTTGCTCGCGGCGCACTTCCTGCGGGGAGGCCACGCCGCGTTGGTAGCCCTGAGCCTGGCCATCCCGCTGCTGCTGCTGGTCCGGCGCCCCTGGGCCGGCTGGACCATCAGCCTCAGCCTGAGCCTGGGGAGCCTGGCATGGCTGTTCACCCTCTGCCAGATCGCCCAGCAGCGGCTGGCCATGGGTGAGCCCTGGCTGCGCATGGCGCTGATCCTCGGCGCCGTCGCCCTCTTCACTGGCGCCTCCGCCCTGCTGCCACGAGCACAGCGCCTCGTGCGCCACTTCTCCGTTGGCGGCGGCAGGGCGGAAGGCTCCCGTCCCCCCCCGGTGGTGGACACGTAGCCCGCGAATCCTCTGGCTGGACACGCCCGCTAGCGTGCTTAGAACAGGTGCACCTCGAGAGGTGACGCGCCGGCGCTGCAACCCCTGACCTCGTCTCCGGAGCCCTCGGGCCCCTGCTCGCATCCATGCTGGACACCATCCTGGACTGGTGGATGTTCCACGACGCCGCACCCCTCGCGCTGACCGCGGGCATCGGAGTGTGGCTGGCCATGCGCCAGCACCGCCGAGGGCTGGCGGCGGTGATGGGTCTGTTCTTGGGGGCCCTGGCGTTGAGCCTGCTGCCGGGGCTGCAGAGCCTGAACAGGCTGCTGGCGGCGGAGCACTGGCTGGTGCTGGCGGCCATCGTCGCGGCCTGCGCCCACCGTGATGGCAGGTCGCCCGGCCTGGCCAGCCTCGCCCCCCTGCTGCTGGCGACCCAGGGCTTCGGAGCCCTGATGCTGGGCATCACCATCGCGGGCAAGGCGCTGCTGGAGCCCGGCGCGAAGGCCAGGGGCTGGCTGGTGGTCGCCCTGGCCATGTTGGCGCTGGCGAGCCTGATGGACGGTCGCATGCTGCGGCTGTGGGAGCTGGCACGCACGCTGCTGGAGCTCGGTGCAGATCCGGCCTCGCTGCTGGTGAGGGTCCTGATAGGGGCCTGCAGACTGGCGGGCTGGGGAGCCATCCTGAGGTGGAGCTACTCCTCGCCTCCGGTCAGCTGCGGCGCTTCGCCGGCCTGGAGTTCCTTGGCCCAGCGTTCATCGAAGCTGGCCGTCAACACCGCGAAGTAGACCTCCTCGCCCAGCAGCGCCGTGTGCAGATCCGCCAGCAGACCGCGCTCCCGCTCGCCCTCGAGCTGGCCGGGGAGGGCGTCCACGGCATCGGGCTGTCGCATCACGCTCAGGGCCCGCAGGATGCGCACGGCACGTCGACCCAGGCTGCGCAGGAAGGCTCGCCCACCAGCGAAGCTCGCCTCGAAGATCCGTAGGATGGAGTCGGTGTTCGCCTCATCGCAGGTCTGTTGGATGGTCACGTTCAGCCGGGAAAGTGGCTCCTTGCTGGCGCCCAGCTCGTCCACCGACAGGCAGCCCGAAGCCAGGGCATGCTCCACCAGTCGGCCCTGATGCAGCAACCGCGAGGCCACCGCCACGGCTTCCTTCACCGCGAAGATGTAGAACACCTTCCGGAAGATCTTCCGGATCGGGTACACCACCACCCCCAGCAGACAGCCCACCAGCAGGTTGCGGTGGGTGCGGGTCAGCGCCCGCGCCTGGCCCCAGGTCAGCTCCTTGCCCCGGGCGCGAAAGATGCGGCGCACGGCGTGGCGTCGGATGGCGCCGATGAACAGATCGTCGACGAATGGGACCGGGCTCAGAGCGCAGATCCCCGCCATGATGGCCGAGGTGGTGATGCTCGCGCGGGCAGAGGACGCCGCGGACGCGGGTGGGGGGCTGGAGGTGTCGCTCACCGAAGGTCTCCGAGATTGGGTGGGTAGCTACTGAACCCGGTTAGAAGCACTCCGCCATGTCCGACTACTACGCCCGTCAGCGCATCCTCCCCGAGATCGGCCCCGAAGGTCAGCAGCGCCTGGCCGCTGCCCGCGTGCTGGTGGTGGGCTGCGGGGCCCTGGGCACGGTGCAGGCCGAGCTGCTGACGCGGGCCGGTGTAGGCCACCTGATCGTGGTGGACCGGGACCGGGTGGACTTCACGAACCTGCAGCGGCAGCTGCTCTACGACCCCAGCGACGCCCAGGAACGCAGGCTCAAGGCCGTGGCTGCGGCGGCCAGGCTGCGGCAGATCAACCCCGGCATCACCATCGAGCCCCGGGTGGTCAGCGTCGGCCCCCGCACCATCCGCGGCCTGCTGCGTGGCTGCGACCTGGTCATGGACGGCACCGACAACGTAGAGACCCGCTACGTCCTCAACGACGCCTGCGTTCAGGCCGGCCTGCCGTGGGTGTACGGCGGGGCCGTGGGCACCCAGGGGCTGGCCATGGCCGTGGTCCCCGGCAAGGGGCCCTGCCTGCGCTGCGCCTTCCCCGATCCGCCCGAGCCCGGCACCCTGGCCACCTGCGACACCGCAGGCGTGCTGGCCTCCGCCCCGGTCATGGTGGCGTCCCTGCAGGTGGCCATGGCCATCCGCCTGTTGGTGGGCCAGGACGAACACGCGGGCCGGCTCACCAGCCTGGACCCCTGGGCCGGGAGGTTCCACACCATCACGGTGCCCCGCGACCCCGCCTGCCCGTGCTGCGGTGCGCGCACGTTCCCCTTCCTGCGGGCCTCGGGAGTGGCCACCGCCACCACACTGTGCGGCGAAGAGGCGGTGCAGGTCACCCCCGCCCAGCCCATCACACTGGGCCTGCCCGATCTGGCCGCACGCCTCGAGGGAGCAGGCTCCGTGGACCTCGGCGACGACCACGTCGTCTTCGCCACCGCCGAGCACGAGCTGCTGATCTTCGCCGACGGCACGGTGCTGGTGAACGGCACCCGGGACCTCGACCTGGCCCGGAGCCTGGTGGCCCGCTTCGTGGGCAGCTGATCCACAACGCCTGCTCCGGGTGGGCACGGAGCCCGCCCCTCCACCTGGGTGACTCGTCAGGCCGCCCGCGGATCGCTCGAGGGCATGGACCGACCCAACAGGAAGCGCTGCAGGGCGTAGGGGGTCTCGATACCGCGAGAGCAGGCGCGGGAACCGCACACATAGGCGGCAGCACGCTGGGCGCCGGCCCGGTGGTGAGCCGCGATGGGCAGGCGCTGAGGTAGCGCCTCGAGGTCGCAGCCCTCGCTGGTGACCACCACCTCGCGCCCCGAGGCGCCCACGCTCCGCAACACACCCAGGAAGGCGGCGCGACGGGCCGCGTCGTCGTGGCTCCACACCAGCAGCACCTGGGGCTCGGCCAGCAGGCGCTCGGCCGCGGCCAACAAGCCAGCATGCCCCAAGGGGTTCGCCTCCAGCTGAGGGAACCATGGCCGCAACATCGCCATCGCGCGCCTTCGCCGCTGGGGATCGGAGAGCAGGGTGGCCAGGCGGGTCAACAACACGCTCCAAGCCGCGGCATCCTCGGCCTGCTGCCGCTGGTCGAGGGACGGGTTCGGCCCGACTCCCCCGTTCTCGGGCGAGCTGCTGTGACGGCTGGCCCAGAGCCCATGCAGGGCATCCTCCAGGGCCAAGCACATGCGCAGCCAGCTCACCTGGCCGGTGCTCTCGAACAGCTCAAGGAAACCCTGGGCGAGCTGCACATGGTCCTGGAAGCCAGCTGGGCCCGGCTGGCGCATGCCGTGGTAGAAGGACTCGAGCAGACGACCGCGATGCCACAGCAGCTGGGTGGTGCTGTCAGCTGCGCGCTGGGCGGTGTCGAGCCAGGTGCGGGCGTCGGGCCCGATGTGGTCCAGGTTGCGCGCGGTGCGCGCCAGGGCGGCCACGATCAGGCCGTTGGCGCCGGGCAGCACCCGGGGATCCACCCGGCTGGAGTCCAGGCGCAGGCGGCGCTCGGCCAGCAGGGACCGGGCATGCTCGAGGTGGGTCCGCCGCACGCCGCGCTGCTCCGTGCTGTCGCTCGCAGGCGGGAGCGTGACCAGGGATCGGCCTCCGCCGACGTCCCAAAGCACCAGGCTGTCCCTCAGCAGCAGAAAGAGAGGCTCGCCCAGCGCCGTGCGCAGCTCCTCCGGGGTCCAGCTGAGGTCACGCATGGGATCCACGGCCTCGGGGGGACGGCGCAGGGCCGCGTGGAAGGCTCCGAACTCCGAGCGCAGCTCGCCCCAGGCCAAGGAGAGGACCTCCTCGGCAGCCCAGAACATGTCTCTGCGGCCCGACAGCTCCCACGCCTCGAGGAAGCACAGGGCAAGATCGGCATTGCTCGCCAGCTCCTTGTCGTAGCTCCGGGGCAGGCGGCCGGGGCCCTGCCACCCCTGGTAGTACCCGCCCCCCAGGTGATCGCGGCCCGCTCCACGCTGCTGCTCATCGAGGCGATCCAGCGCCCAGCGCAGCAGCGCGGGTCGATCGGCGCGATCCCCATGCCGCAGGGCGAAGCGCACCAAAGACGGCGAGATGGCGCCGCGATCGCCGGGCTGGCCCAGGTACATCTGCCAGTGGGGGATCAGCTGCTCCGACGCCATGTGGAGGATGGCCTCGAGTCGCACCCGATCCTCGCCTCCAAACATGCTGGCCATGCCACCACAGCCAGGTCGACTGCCCGTTGAGCAGCGCTCCACCGAGGCCTGCGCTGGCAGCTCGCTGTGGGCCTCGAGCAGCGCGAGCAGCGGACCCGGCCCCTCGACGGCTTGCCGCTCGTCATCCTCGACGCTCCAGGCGGCGTAGGGGGCTCGGCCTGGGGTCAACCAGAGCACAGCGCTGCCGCTGCGGCGGCCACGGATCAGCTCCGCGGCGCTCAGGTAGCGCTCGATCTCCTCGGCGTCCTCCTCGCAGCCCAGCAGCACGGGGACATAGGCCTGGTTCGCCGCCCTGGCCACGAGCACGTCACCGAACACGCGCTCCCACGGCCCCCGTGTAGAGGTGGACCGCCCATCGACCACCCAGAGCAGCAGCGGCCGAGCGCTGCGGCGCGCCTCGGCGAAGGCCTCCGCACCGAAGGGGTGCCAGTCCATGGGGTCGTGGGCGTGCTCCCTGTAGATGGCCTCATCGCGCAGGATCAGGCGGTTGAGGAAGCGCGGCGAGCCGTCGGGGAGGGTGTGGCGCGCACGGGCGCCGGGCGAGCCGTCCCCGCTGTGGAGCTGCTGCCAGCGAAGCATGAGCGCACCGACAAGCTGAGGCGAGTAGCCAGCGACCCCAGGGGGCGAGCGGCGAAAGGGGACCACATCCAGCGAGTTCACGGACATCACGAACCTCCGCGGGGGCCAGGGCGTGGCCGGTTGAAGCACAGATCTCACCATCGTCCGACCGAGCCGAACGCGCAGCGGGCAGCGAAGAGGCGGGTGAGCACGTTCACCACCAAGGCCAAGGCCAGGCGGCCCCGCGGCATAGCAGGTGCGCCCCGAGCGGATACGAGGTCGGTCGGAGAAGGAGTCCCATGACCCACCGAGGCACAGGCGCCCGACTGCTGCTGGCTGGCACAGCCCTGCTGGCGTTGCTCGGCTCGGGCGCGCTGGTCAGCCTGGCCATCGAGATCCTCGAGGATCGCCAGCAGCTGGACACCCTGCGCCGGGACGACCAGGTCCAGTTTGTCGAGGAGCCGCTGTTCGAGCGCGAAGGCGAGGCCTGGGCCACCACCCCCTACGCCCGCCAGGTCTGCGTGCCCGGCCGCTTCGCCGTGGACAAGGGCGATCGGTGGCGGCTGTTCGCCCTGGGGGGCTCCTTCCTGATGGGCGCGCCCTACGCCCACCAGGACCACGCGCAGGAGCAACCCGGTGGCATGCTCTCCTTCCTGCGTGCGGGCTTGGCAGGCCTGGCGCCCGACGCGGAGATCGAGATCGTGAACCTGGGCGCCAGCGGCCAGGACTCCCACCGGGTGCTGCGCATCGCCGAGCAGGTCCTGCCCCACGACCCCGACGCCCTGCTGGTGGCCACCTGCAACAACGAAGGCACCCTGGCGCCATCCCGCCTGCGCGAGCTGCTCCACCAGCAGGGAGGCTACCGCCTGCTGACCAAGCTGCTGGCCGACCCCGCGGGCTCGGAGGGGCGCGGGCTGTACACCCTCCAGGACCCCGACGACCAGGCCCTGGCCGCCCAGTTCCGGGGCAACCTGCGCGCCATCATCGACCTGAGTGAGGCCCAGGGCGTGCCCCTGTTCCTGGCCACGCTCCCCCAGAACCTCCGCTACCAAGGCCTGCAGCAGGGCCACGACCGAGCCGCCGGCGGGGCGCACCCGGCGGGCGAAGACCCCTGCGTGGGGCCGGGGCGGTCGCTGGTGCAGCAGGGCCGCGCGGCCGACGCCCTGGAGCTGCTGGCCAGCTGCGACCACGCCGCCGACGCCCTGCGCTGGATCGGGCTGGCCGAGCTGCAGCTGGGCCGGGTCGAGGCCGCCGAGCAGCACCTGGTGCAAGCCCTGGAGCTGGCGCCCCGCAACCGCTGTCGCTCGAGCTTCGAAGACATCATCCGCGAGGAAGCGGCGGGCCGAGAGCTGGTCATCCTGGTGGACCTGCAGGGCTACGCCGAAGAGCTGAGCCCCGACGGGATCCCCGGTGACGAGCTGTTCCTGGACTACTGCCACATGAACTGGCAAGGCTACGGCGCCATGGCCTCGGAGCTGGCCCGGGCCATCCTGGCCAGCGGCTACGGTCCCCCGGGCATCGCCGCCGACGCTGCCTGGCCCTCCCACTACGGCCTGGCGGGCCAGCTGGGACTGGACTGGAACGCCCGGGTGCCCAGCGCCTTCCCCGGCGCCGTGGAGCAGGCCAGCCCGCCAGCGCCCCCCACCCAGGCACCACCCCCGCCCGGCGCCCCAGCGCCGAATCTGCGATGACCGGGCAGCGCTGGCCCATGGCGGTCCGGGCACCCTCCCACCCGACGGGCAGCCCAGAATCCCCCGCGAACACCGCTCGGATCCCATACCCTTGGCCCCAGCCTCCCCTCACAGTCCGGAGATGGAGCATGCCACGGGCTCCCGCCCTCGCACTGCTGCTGGCCGCGCTGGCGCTGCCCTCCTGCCGCCGAGACCCCCTCGCGGTCTCCGGCACGGTGCTGGTGGTGGTCATGGACGGCGTGCGCCTCGAGGAGTCCCTGGGCGACGACCCCTCGAGCGCAACGGGCCAGGACCCCTGGTCCTTCATGCCCAGGGTGTGGGACGAGCTGGTCCCCCAGGGCGTGCGGGCCACCCAGGCCTGGAACCTGGCGGCCACCACCACCACCCCGGCCCACGTCGCCATGATGAGCGGCGTGCGGCAGGCGGTGACCAACTACCCCGTAGACGGCCAGCCAGGCCTGTACCGCCCCGACCTGCCCGTGCTCCCCGAGCTGCTGCGCCAGGCCACGGGCATCCCGCGCGAGCAGGTGGTGGTCATGGCCAACACGGAGCTGGTGCAGCCGGTGGTGCACAGCCTGTGGCCAGGCTCGGGCTTCATCCACAGCGCCGACTTCGTGTGGGTCAGCCAGCAGGGCAACGAGGATCAGCCCGCCAGCGACGACCGGGCGGTGATCAACGCCCTGCAGGAGAAGATGCGCGAGGTGCCCCTGCGCTTCGCGCTGCTCAACCTGCACCAGGTGGACCGCTCGGGCCACTACGGCGACGACAAGGCCTACCTGGACGATGTGCGCTGGCTGGACTCGCCCCTGGCCGACCTCTGGGCCTGGATCCTGGAGCAGCCCGAGTACAAGGACGACACCTGGCTGATGATCGTCGCCGACCACGGCCGGCACACCGAAGCCCCCGACGATCCCCCATGGCGCAACCACGGCTGCGCCTGCAACGGCTGCCGACGGGTGCCCTTCCTGCTGCTGGGGCCCGGTGTCCGCGCTGGCGAGACCTACGACGAGCCGCTGCTGCTCACCGATGTCGCCCCCACCCTGGCGGCGCTGTGGGATCTGCCGGCGCCCTGGGCCGACGGCCTGGTGCAGCACGATCTGTTCGTCGAAGACCTGCCCCAGACCTCGCGCACCGGCCTGGCCGACCTGGCGCTGGCGGGCGGCCACCGGGCCGAGCTGCACACCCTGGACGATCCCGGCCAGCGCAGCGAGCTGCGCCTGGACGGCGCGCGGGTGTCCGACCCCGACGCCATCGCGGTCGAGGCCCCCAGCATGACGTCCCTGGGCGAAGACCGTGCCTGGCTGTGCTTCCGAGAGATCCTGCTCGAGCCCGACGAGCTGGACAGCTTCTGGTGCCCCCGCTGCCTGGCCACCGCCGATGATGGCCTGAGCTGGGACGACATCGGCACCCCCGTCTCGGCGGTGGGTCCCTACTGGCGCGCCGCGCTGCAGGTCACCGACGCTGGCGAGCTGCTCATGGCCTACCCCCGCAACCTCAACGGCGTGGCCTCCGCGGGCGCCGAGGGTGGCGAAGGCGAGGTCACCATCGATCTGGCACGCTTCGACGGGCAGGGCTGGACCGTCAGCTCCCACCGGGACATCCACAGCTTCCCCACCGACGCCAGCGCCGTGCTGCAGGGGGATCGGCTGATGGTCGCCGTGGCCGCGGGCGCCAGCGGCGATCAGGCCCGCCACGAGCGCGAGGTGCTGGTGGGCCAGGCGCAGATCACGCCGGACGTGACCACCTGGGGCGATCTGGCGGCGGTGGATCTGGACCAACCCGACACCGAGCGGGACTGGTGGCGCGTGGAGCACCCGGCCCTGCACACGGCCACCGACGGCAGCCTCCTGCTGGCGGCCAACGGGTTCGTGGACGGCGGGTCGCGGGCGGTGATCGCGCGATCGGAGGACCAGGGCCAGCACTGGCAGCAGCGCCAGGTGATGGAGCCCGAGCGGCCGATCATGCCCCACATCGGCCCGGTGTGGCTAGGTGATCTGGCTGTGTGGGCGACCCTGGACCCCCTCGAAGACCGGGCGTGGATCTGCTCGGCATCCCTGGACGATCCCATGGAGTGCGTCGACGCCCAGACCCCCCGCATCCTGCGCCTGGCGGTCGAGGGAGAGCATCTCCACGGGCTGGTGGACGCGGGGGTCGCGCAGTGGGAGCCGCGCAGCTGGGAGCTCGACGAGCTGCGCTGACCGTCAGCCCAGCATGTCCACGCCACCCGCCACGGTGCGCACGAAGCGCTGGACCTCGTCGGGGGTGGTGTAGGCGGAGAAGCTGGCGCGGATGGCGTCGGGGGCGCGCTGGGCGTCGAACCAGGCGTGCACGCAGAGCTTGCCGTGGCGCACCATGATGCCGGCGCTGTGATCCAGCATGCGAGCCAGGCCCTCGGCCTGCATGCCGCGCACATGGAAGCTCAAGATGGAGCCGCGCTTCTCTGGATCCGCCGGACCCAGGATCTCCACGCGATCGATCCGGGACAGGCCCTGGGTGGCGATGCGGTTGAGCTCCACGACGTGGCGGTGCAGGCGTCGCTGGCCCAGCTTCTGCAGGTACTGGATGGCCGCGGCGCCGCCGGCCACGGCCTCGTAGTTGCCCACGCCGGCCTCGAGGCGCATGGGCAGGGGCTCGAAGCGGGCGTCGTCGTAGGTGGCCGACTCGACGGTTCCACCCCCGGCCAGGAAGGGCCGCAGGGTCTCGAGCTGCTCTGCGCGACCGTAGAGCGCGCCGCCGCCGCCTGGCCCGAAGATCTTGTGGAACGAGAAGGCGTAGAAGTCCACTCCCAGGGCCGCCACGTCCACCGGATGGGTGGCGACGCCCTGGGCCCCATCCACCAGCACCACAGCCCCGGCGCGGTGGGCCAGGCGCACCACCTCGGCGAGGGGGAAGTCGATGCCGAAGAGGTTGGAGACGTGGGGCAGGGCCAGCAGGCGCACCCCCTGGAGGCGCCGCTGCAGCGCGGCCAGATCGAGTCCCGCCGCGGGGTCGACCCGCAGCACCCGGTGCACCACCCGCCCCTGCCGGGCCAGGCGCTGCCAGGGCAGCAGGTTGGAGTTGTGCTCGAGGTCGGTGGTGAGCACCGCGTCGCCCGGACGCCAGGGGAAGCTCCAGGCCACCAGGTTGATGGCCTCGGTGGTGTTGCGCACGAACACGATCTCGCGGGCCTCGCGGGCCCCCAAGAAGCCGCGGACCACCTCGCGGGCGCCCTCGTACGCCAGGCTGGTGGCCCGGCCGAAGCTGTGGGCGCTGCGGCCGTGGCAGCCCAGCGGGCCCCGCTGCAGCTCGACCATGGCCTGGATGACCGGCTCGGCGCGCAGGGTGGTGCAGGCGCTGTCCAGGTAGACCGCGGGCCGGCCCCGCAGCCGCTGCTCGAGGGCGGGGAAGTCACCCCGGATCGATGGATCGAGCAAGGTCATGGCGCGTCGGGCTCCCAGGAGCAGGCCGCGCCCGGGCCGCCGGCCAAGCCCTGGACACACATGCGCTCCCGCTGCCAGATGGAGCGCAACACGTCGCGGGAGTACTCGAGCTGGAAGGGGATCAGCTTGCGGTAGCGGGGCACCGGCACCGCCACCGCGCAGGTGACCGCCAGCCAGCCCAGCTGCGTGCCGGCCAGGGCGGCCATGCCCGCGTAGTAGCGGCGCTTGGGGATGGGCTTGCCGTCGCGGTGTTTGTTGCAGCAGCCCATGGTCAGTCCAGATCGGGGAGGTGGGAGGGGACGCCCAGCTCGGCGCAGCGCTGCTCGATCCAGGCCCGGGCCACCACGCGCTTCTCGTCGAGGTAGGCCGCCACCTTGTCCTCGTCGTGCATGGGGGGCTGATCGAAGAGCAGGAAGGGCAGGTAGTACAGCTCGCCCGGCCGGCACTTGGGCTGCACCCGCAGGAAGCGGTCGCGGATGCGCAGGCCCATGCGGAAGCCGCGCTTGCGCAGGCCCTCGATCTCCTGCTCCCGGGGGATGGTGTAGACCGGAGTGGTGAAGCGAATGCCGTGCTCGGCGTACATCTCGCGGAACATGTACAGCGACAGCAGGCTCTGCTCGACCATCTCGCCCGTGGACGAGCTCGAGCCGTCCGCCATCACCGGCACGCCGTGCTCGAGGTTGTACAGGATGCTGCGGCTGTGCATGGCCAGCTTGCAGCTCAGGCACCAGACGAAGCCCGACCCCCAGCGCCGGTACTCGGCCCGCAGGTTGTCCATCAGCAGCAGGTCGAACAGGGGCTGGATGGACTCGATCAGGTGGGAGAAGCGCGGCCCGGCGTGGCGCTCGAGCTCCCGCACCCGGTCGGCGGTGCGCTGGATCTTGGTGTGCCCGTAGCCGTTGTCGTAGCTGAGCAGGTGGACTCGCTCGTAGCGCTCGGCCAGGGTCAGGGCCGCGGTGGTGGAGTCCACCCCGCCCGAGAACATCAGGGAGACGGCGGGGGAACGGGGCTCTTGCTTCGTCACCTGCTGTTTCTATCGCGAAAGGCCAAGGCTCGACACAGGGAAGCGCGGCGGGGGTGGGGTTTGCCTACAGGAGCAGGAGCCCAGAGCCTGGCTGGAGAGTGATCAACGATGCGGGACGGGCGCACTCCTACAGGTAATGGAGACCGCCGGAGCCCTCGACCCGGCCCCGCCGACCGGCCCCCATGACCCCACCCACGCCTCAGGAGCATCGCGATGCGAGCCCACAGCAAGCCCACCGCCCCCCCGACGCGCTGGCTCTGCCTGATCCTGGCATGCGCGCTGGCCTGTACCCCCACCGGTGGGGACGACAGCGCCCCCACCGACGACACCGGCCTCGACGACACCGCGGACACGGACACCACGGACGGGCCGGCCGGCGGCCCCTGCGTCCCCGACTCCGCCGCCTGGAGCACAGGCGACTGGCAGCAGGCCTACGTGGACGTCGACCCCTTCGAGGAGACCTGCGCCGCCGGCTCGGGGCACCCCGGCGACAGCTTCCTGAGCTTCGATCTGCTGCACGGGGCCCCCAGCGGATCCGTCGGCAGGAACCTGACCATCACCCAGACCGAGCCCCCCGGCCACGCGGGCTCCGCTGGCTTGACCCTCGAGGGTCTGACCCTGGGCCAGAGCTTGCGCATCTTCCTGACCGACGAGATCCGGGACTACGAGGCCGACGTGACCTTGGACACCCAGGGGCTGTCAGGCGTGGCGGTCACCTGGACCACCCGGAGCCTCGAGCAGCGCTAAGGCTCGTGCTCTACCCCTCCAGCCAGGGCCACCAGCCCGCGAGGTAGAGCAGGTAGAGCCCCAGGACCACCGCCCCGTAAGGAACGAGCAGCAGGCTCGGCATCCAGCGTGGGAAGTGCAGCGGTCCCCGCTGTTCGCGTGACGGCTTCCACGGCATCACCACCAGCACCCAGGCGCCCCCGGCCACCACCGCGGCCGCCACCACGTCGGCCAGGTAGTGCTGCTTGACCATCAGGGTGGAGGTGGCCACCAGCACCGCCAGCACGAACCCCACCGCCCCGGCCAGGCGATCGGCCTTCCAGGTACACAGGGCCGCCAGCACCGCCAGGGTGACGTGGATGGAGGGCAGGCAGGCCGCCTGGGTGTCCAGGTAGTACGCCAGCCGCTGCCCCCACGAGGGGAAGTCCACCACGGCCATGTCCAGGGGGCGGTGCTGCATGTGCACCGGCACCAGCATGAAGCAGGCGAAGGCCACGGCCTGGACCAGGGCGTAGGCCGCGGCCACCCGCCGGAACAGGCTGCGCGGCCGGACCACCAGCACGGGCATGAAGCCGGTGATGAACACCGCCGCGTAGACGTACATCCAGCCCGGGGTGGACGGGATGGCCCGGTCGATGAAGGTCTCGGGGTGGTAGGCCTCGAGCTGAGTGGAGTAGCGGTTGATGGGGATGTAGAGCAGGTAGAACCCGGTCACCACCGCCAGCAGCAGGCTCCGCTCGGCCCACGACGGCAGGCGCTCCAGCCGCACCACGGCGGCCGAGAGCAGCCCAGCGCGCTGGCTAGTCGCCACCCGGCGCATCACCAGCGGGCTGCTCCGCTGGCGCCTCCTGGACGCTCGGGACCGGGTCCTCACCCGCCGGGAGGGCCTCTACCGGCGCGGTCGCCCCGCCCACGATGGGCTGGAGGGTGAGCTCGATGCGCTGGTTGCGCTGGCGGCCCACCAAGGTCTCGTTGCTGTCGATGGGCAGCTGGCCCGCGAAGCTCGCTGCGCTCAGGTGGGCCGGAACCCCGGCCTCCTCGAGGGCCCGCACCACCACCAGGGCCTGGTCGAAGCAGAACTCCCATGACGAGGCATGCTCGGCCGTGTGCAGAGGGAGATCGTCGGTGTGCGCCGCCACCTGGATGTGCATGTCCGCGGTGGGCCGCAGGGCCTTGGCCATGGCCTGCAGCAGCAGCTCGCCCCGCGGGGAGATGGAGACTCGGCCCTCGTTGAAGATCTGGACCGTGGGCACGCGCACCATGGTCTGCCCCTGGCTGAGGTGCAGACTGAGGCGGCCCTCGTTGAGCATCGGCGCGAACGCCACCGTCCACGCCCGGTGGGCGGCCTGGTCCTGCTCCAGCTCGTACAGGCTCCGAGAGCGCAGGGCCAGGGCCTCCTGGACCTCCTGCACCGTGGCCTGAACCAGGGGTGGGAGCGGCTCGGGCGGCTCCGGCGGGCGACCGCGCCTGCGCGTGGGGGGCGGGTCGGGGGGAGGCGTGCAGGTGGTGACCAGCTCCGCCAGCGCCGCACGGGCGCTCTCCACCTCGCCCAGCAGCTGCTGGTGGCGCTCGTCCAGGCCCACGAAGCGGGCGCGGGTGGCCTCGAGCTCGCGCTCCAGCCGCGCCACCTGGGCGTCGCGCTGATCCATGCCCTCGTAGCAGGACGCGTTCTTGGCGCTCAGGGCCGTACGGGTGGCGTCCAGCTGCACCTGGATGAGCTCATGGTCGCCCTTGGACACGCAGCCCAGGAGCAAAAGCAGGGGGATCATCATGGCGCTCACCTTCATCAAAACACCGCCCATGAGGTCCGCAACACCAGGCTCTGCTCGACCTGCCGCTTGTCGAGGACCTGGGGCTCATAGACGATGTTCAGGTAGTAGTTCAAGGCCAGGTTGCGGGTCAGGCGCACGCTCAGGGTGTTGCGCCAGCTCACGGCCGGGAGGATGCGATCCTCGCCGGGGCCTGTCCGCAGCTCGAAGGACTGGAAGGGCACGAACAGCTCCACATCGGTGGCGTAGACCACCCAGCCCGGAAGCCGCAGCGACGCCACGATGGTCGCCTCGACGCCCTGCTCGAACCAGGTGTCGACCTCGCGGTACTCGAACTCATCGGTGCTGGCGATGTCATCCAGCACCAGGGCGCCGCCGTAGAGGTTCTGGCGCATGCCGTAGCCCAGGCGGAGGTTGAAGTTGGTGCTGCGGTTCTTCTCGAGGAAGCTGGTGTTGATGCCCACGCCCTCTCGCAGCAGGGTGGGGTAGCCCGCCTCGGCGGTCCGCAGGGTCTGGTTGGCGGACAGATCGCGGGTCTCGGACACCCCGTCCAGGTCGGTGATGATCACCGTGCTGTCCTCGGTGACCAGCACCTGGGTGGGGAGGGCCTGGGAGTCGGCGCTGTTGCGGATGTAGGGCCCGGTGCGGCCCTCGAGGCTGAAGGTGTACAGCAGGTCGGCCCGCAGGCGATCCGTGGCCTTGAGCACAGGCTGGGCCGAGCCCTCCTGGGGGATGACCTGGCTGACGCCCTCCTCGATCTGCAGCAGGGAGCTGAACTGGTGGGGCATGGCCGTGAACGCCACCTGGGCGTCGGCGTAGGCCGAGGCGCTGTACTGGGTCTGGTTGACGGCGCCCACCACGTTCTGGCTGTTCACCAGCGAGCCGTCGAAGCCCAGCACAACCGATCGGAACCAGCGCTGATCGGGGCGCATGCCGGTGCCGAACTCATCGGGCAGCAGCACGCCCGCGCCCAGGAACTCCCCGGTGTCCTCGTCGATCACCAGCCGGTAGCGCACGAAGCCTGCCTCGGGCACGTGCACCGTGGCGTAGTCCTTGAGCGCCCGGAAGTCACGGCCCACCTTGACCAGGCGGTACAGCCCCGGCTTGAGCAGCCAGGTCTGCAGGATCTCGCCCTGGAGGGTGTCGGCGCCGAAGCCGGTGCCGATGACCTCGCGGGTCTCGGCGCTGATGATCTCGTACGATCCGCGGTGGGGGATGCGGTGATCGTCGGTGACTTCGATGCGCACAGCGCCCCAGCTCACGGGCACCAGCGTGGTCTCGCCCTCCTTCACCTCGATGGCCTGGCTCACGCCCTGGGCAGGGCTGCCGGCGCTGACCACCACCACGTACTGGCCAGGCTGCACCAGGAAGCGCTGGCCCAGGGGGACGGAGACGACCTCGGAGTCCGACACCAGCATGGCGGGCGGCTCGTACTCGGGCCCGGTGACAGAGGGCACGAACACGGCCCCCATGCCCACCGGGATCTCGGTCAGATCCGCGGCGAGCTGCTGCTCGGCCGGCGGCTCCAGCCAGGCGTAGGTGTCGTCGCCCAGGGCCGGGCCCGCCGCCAACAGCAGAGCGAAGAGGAGTGGAATCAGTAGACGGGGCATACGGGTCTGCCCTCCTTCGCGAACTTCTCCATCGCGGCGATGGTGTCCCGGACGCCCTTGGCAGCCAGCCTGTTGGCCAGGCTCGTGGGCACCCCGGCACCGGGATCCGTGATGGAGTGGTACTCGACGTAGGTGGTGTAGGCGTCGATGGCGACCAGGAACCAGCCGCCGCGGGTGGAGCCGATGGGCTCGGCGTCCACCATCAGCTTCCGGGCGGCCGGAGAGGTGACCAGCGCAGGGTCGGTGTGGCCGCGAAAGTAGAGCTCGCGGACCGATCCGCCGCTGTCACGGGACACGGAGGTGTTGTGGCTCAGGGTGCTCACCCACCAGCGATCCGAGATCATGGGGATGGGCAGGAACTGGAAGACCATGCGCCCCGAGGCGCAGGCCCGACCGCTGACGATGACCGAGAAGCCCGTGGCGGTGTAGCCGGGGTGCCGGGTCTCGTCGTTCAGGCCGGCCCACAGCTGCCCGATGGGCACCGGCAGCACCGCCACACCCCAGCCGGTGCTGCCGGAGAGCCCCGAGACGATGGTGCCCTGGGCGGCCTTGCGGATGTCGTCGTCGGAGGGCCTGGGCGCCCGCGTCTCGTGACGCATCTGACGGTAGGGCTCCACCGCCGCCACCCGGGCCACGACCTCGTCGGGCGAGGCCGCAAAGGTCAGGGAAGCCAGCAGGAGCAGCAGCCACAGCATGCACCGAGCTTACACCGAATCCACGCCGCCGCCCGCTCAGCGCCGATGATGTCGCCGTGATAGCAGGCGCGCGTCACTGCCCCCTCTGCTGGAGGACCGCATGGGCTTCCTACCTCGCGAAGGCGCCTTCCCCGCTCTGCGCATCCGCGCCAAGGCCCTCGAACCCCGCGGGCCCTTCGCCCGCACCCAGGCCGAATACCTGCTACCCGATGAGCTCGCCGTACGCAGGCTCACGGGACTGCTGGAGGCCACCGGGACGGCTGTGGCCGCGCACTTCTACATGGACCCCCAGCTGCAGGGCGTGCTGGCGGCCTCGCCCTGGCCCCACAGCTCCGTCACCGACTCCCTCGCCATGGCTGACCGGGCCATGGAGATGCTCGACCAGGGCGCCCGGCGGGTGGTGGTGCTCGGGGTGGACTTCATGTCCGAGAACGTGCGCGCCGTGTTCGACGCCCAGGGGCTCGCGCATGTTCCCGTCCACCGGGTGGCCACCGAGCCCATCGGCTGCTCCCTGGCCGAGGCCGCCGCCTCCCCGGCCTACGACGCCTGGCTGCAGCAGGCCGCCGCCGTGCCCAACGCCCTGCACGTCATCTACATCAACACCGGGCTGGACGTCAAAGCGCGGGCCGAGGTCCAGATCCCCACCCTGACCTGCACCTCGTCCAACGCGCTGCAGAGCATCCTGCAGGCCGTCGCCCAGGTGCCCGAGGTGGCCATCCGCTTCGGCCCCGACACCTACATGGGCCGCAACCTGCAGGTCTACCTGCGCCGCCTGGCCGCCATGAGCCCAGCGCAGGTCGCCCAGGTCCACCCCGACGTCACCCCCGCCATGGTGGCCGCGGCGCTCGAGCGCTTCGAGGCCTTCCCCGACGGCAACTGCATCGTGCACGACGTCTTCGGCGCCGAGGTCGCCCGGGTGATCCGCGCGGACTACCAGCAGGCCCTGGTGGCCGCACACCTCGAGGTCCCCGGCGAGATGTTCGACCTGGCCCTCGAGGCCCAGGCCGAGGGCCGCGGCGTGGTGGGCTCCACCTCGGACATCCTGCACTTCATCCTGGCCAGGGTGGACGCCGCCGTGGCCGGTGACGCCGAACCCGCCGAGCCCATCTCGGTGATCCTGGGCACCGAAGCCGGGATGATCACCAGCATCGTGCGCGCCGTGCAGGCCCGCCTGCTGCAGCACCGCGCCGCGGGCGGTGCCGACCTGTGTGTGGAGATCATCTTCCCCGTCGCCGAAGACGCGGTGGCCACCACCGACGACCGCGAGCTGGTGGTGGTGCCAGGGGTGGCCGCCAGCGAGGGCTGCTCGGCCATGGGCGGCTGCGCCACCTGCCCCTACATGAAGATGAACTCCCTGGACACCCTGATCGCCCTGCTCGAGCGCATCCGCGACGGGGCCACCGCCGCAGACCTCGCGGCCTACGAGCCCACGCGCTGGGCCGGGACCCTCGCGGGCCGCCCCCTGGCCGCCTGGGGCACCCAGCCCATCCTGGCCATGCGCCACTTCCAGCGCACCGGGTGCCTCAGCGACGAGCTGGTGGCGCGCGTTCGGGGCCCGCAAGCCCAGCAGCAAGAGTAGGCCCGCTTGCGCCACGCCCTGCTCCTGCTCCTGCTGTCCGCATGCCACCGGGAGCGTCCAGGCGACGACGCCACGGGCCCCAAGGCCGAAGCCCGGTGTGCGCAGAGCGCGCTGTGCGACGGTGACATCCGCGTGAGCACCCAGGCCGAGCTCGGCACCGCGGCCCAGTGCCGGGAGGTCAGCGGCCAGCTGGACATCAACGGGCTGGCCTGGCTCACCCGCCTGGATCTGCCCTGCCTGGTGTCCGTAGGAGACCTCCACATCGAGCGCAATCCGGCCCTGGTCGCCGTCGCGCTGCCGGCCCTCGCGAGCGTGTCCCACCAGCTGGTGATCAACGACAACCAGGTCCTCCTCTCCCTGGTAGCGCCGAGCCTGGCGTCGGTCGGGAAGGCCCTGTTCATCCAAGCTCACCCGAACCTCGGCTCCATCGCCATGCCCAGCCTGGTGACCGTGGGGGACCAGCTCGACATCTTCCAGAACCAAGCCCTGGTGCGCATCGACCTGCCGGTGCTCGCGTCGGTGGCGGACTGGCTCTACATCCTCGACAACGACGCGCTCCGCGTCCTGGACGGCATGCCCGCCCTGAGGCTCGCCGGGGCGGGCCTGGGGGTCTACGGCAACGCCAGCCTGTGCCAGGTCGACGCCCTGACCTTCGCCCACACCTTCTTCGTCGATGGCGACAGCAGGGTGGAGGACAACGGCAGCGGGCGCAGCGACTGCGACTGACGAAGGGCCTTAGGCCAACAGCCCCCGCACCAGCGCCTCGCACTCCGCCAGGGACATGATGGTGGGCACCGGGTACTCGGGGTGGGCTTCAGCCAGGGCGCGCCGGGCGATGAGGGGGATGTCCTCGGCCCGCAGCTGCGCGATGGTGGTGGGGATACCCATGCGCTGGTTCATGCCCTTGATCTGCTCGATGAAGGCTCGCGCCAGCGCCTCTTCGTCCTCGCCAGGGCTGCCGATGCCGCCGGCGCGGGCCAGGGCCGCCAGCTTGGCCTGGGCGTCGTGGCGGCAGAACTCCAGCACATGGGGCAGGATGATGGCGTTGGCCAGCCCGTGGGGGACACCGTACAGGCCGCCCATGTTGTGGGCGATGGCGTGTACGTAGCCCACATAGGCCCGGGTGAACGCGGCGCCGCCGTAGAGCGAGGCCAGGGCCATGTCGGTGCGGGCCTGAAGATCCGAGCCGTCGAGGTAGGCCTTCTCGAGGCTGGCCATGATCAGGCGGGTGGCCTCGAGCGCCTTCTCGTCGGTGTAGGGGCTGCCGTTGAGGCCGATGAAGGCCTCGACCGCGTGGGTCAGGGCGTCCATGCCGGTGCTGGAGGTGATGTGCGGGGGCAGCCCCACCATCAGGGTTGGGTCCAGCACCGCGATCTTGGGGGTCAGCTTGAGATCGCTGATGGCGAACTTCTCGTGGGTCTTGGCGTCGGTGATGACCCCGACGATGGTGATCTCGGAGCCGGTGCCGGCGGTGGTGGGGACACAGAACAGCGGCGGGATGGGCAGGAAGACCTTGAACAGCCCCTTCATCATCCGCACGGACATGAACGGGTTGCCCACCCGAGCCCCGATGATCTTGGCGCAGTCCATGGGCGAGCCGCCACCGAAGCCCACGATCCCGTCGCAGCCCTTGTCCCGGTAGACCGCCCTGCCCTGCTCCACGTTCTCGATGGTGGGGTTGGGCTGGACCTCGGCGAACACCGTGTGGCGCACCCCGTGTTCCTCGAGGGACCGGAGCAGGCCGTCCACCAGCCCCAGCTCCACGAGCACCCGGTCGGTGACCACCAAGACATGCTCGAGGCCCCGGATGCTGATGTTCTCGGCCAGCTTGGCGACGCTGCCCGGGCCGCTGAGCACCACGGGTTGGGGGAAGGGCAGCATCAAGGAGGCTGCCTTCATGACGCGTTGGTTGACCCGGTAGGCTCGCTTCTTCATGGACCAGAGCATGGGCTGCGCTCCTGTGGCTGGCTGGAGTTCGCCAGCGACGGATGTTCACGGCGTGAGAGATGGCTTAGCACGGACGGGACCGGGAGGTGGCGACAGGCTGCCCATCCCCCTCCGCCTCACCCGACGGTGACCGAGCGCCTCCACGACCTGGCCTTCTCCCGGGACGAGGGGATGGTGACAGGCTAGGCATCTGCAATGACCAGCACACACCTGCCCTTCTTCCTGCTGTCCCTGCTCACAGCCGGGGTCGCCGTCGCCGACGAAGCGCCCCAGGAGGCCGCCGAGGGGCCGGAGATCCAGGAGCAGACCTTCCCTCCACCCGATCCGGATGCCTGCTCGCCGGAGGGCACCTGGCCGGGCGACACCTGGGCCAACCGAACGGTAGACTACGCCCGGGAGCACCCCGCCGCCATCGCCGCCCTCGATGCCTACCTGTTCCCGCCCGATCTGGACTGGGACGCCCCCGAGCGCCACGGCGTGCGCACCGACGGCATCGTGATCATCCACGACGGCGCCATCATCTACGAGCGCTACGACCACGGCTACACGGCCCAGATGCCGCACCTGTCCTGGTCCGCCGCCAAGAGCTTCACCAACGCCATGGTGGGCGCCGCCGTCCACAGGGGCCTGCTGGCGGTCGAAGACAGCATCTGCGAGCACCTCGAGGTCTCCAGCCCCGACAGCTGCCAGGTCACGGTGCGGCATGCCATGGAGTTCGCCTCAGGCTGGGCCTGGCGGGAGACCTACGAAGGCCAGCCCCCCACCAAGTCCTCGGTGCTGGCCATGCTCTACGGCCAGGGCCAGGCAGACATGGCGGGCTTCGTGGCCGGCCACCCCCTGCGGGATCCGCCAGGCAGCACCTTCATGTACTCCTCGGGGGACAGCAACGTGGTCTCCGCCGCGGCCGGCGCCGCGCTCACGCCTCAGTACGGCGAGCACTTCCCCTGGGCCGTGCTCTTCGACCCCATCGGCATGGGCTCGGCGGTCTGGGAGCGTGACGGTGCCGGCACCTACGTGGGCTCGTCCTACCTGTACGCCACCACGCGGGACTACGCGCGCTTCGGGCTGCTGCTGCTGGGCGACGGCTGCTGGGGCGGTGAGCGGCTCCTGCCCCCGGGCTGGGTGGAGTGGTCCACTCAGGTCAACCCGGCCTTCGAGGCCCTGCCCATCGATCACGACGGCAGCGCCGTGCAGGGGCGCATGTTCTGGCTCAACCGCCCCGTGCCCGCCGTCGGCCACGACCACCTGCCCTGGCCCCACGCCCCCGAGGGTAGCTTCGCGGCCCTGGGCCACTGGCGCCAGGCCATCTACGTGGTGCCCCAGGCGGGCCTGGTGGTGGCCCGAAACGGCGACGACCGCGACGGCAGCTACAGTCACGACGAGACCCTGCGCTTGGCCCTGGCCTTGGTGGACTACCCGCAAGCCGTCGACGAGACGCCGCGGAACTTCGAGCCCGTCAGCACCCAAGAAGAGCACACCGATCAGGTCCCCGAGTACGCCAGCAGCCTGTTCCGGCTGGGCTCCGGCTTCGCCGCGCAGGAAGCCTGCTCCTGCCTGTTCGTCATGGAGCGCGACGAGGACTTCTGCCGTGAGTGGGTGCGAGTCAGCCCCGATGTGGCCCGCTTCCGGGTGGACCACGAGGCCAAGCGGGTCAACGCCCGGGCCCTGGGCATGGGCCGCACCAGCGCCGTGTACACCGGACCCCGCACCGGCTGCATCATCGAGGAGTAGCCGGGTCCCAGGGAGCACCATGCCAGGGTTCATGGCACGAATGTTGTTTGTGATGGTCCTGGTCGGCTTCTTGGCCGTGCGCGTGGTGTACCGGCGGCGCGGTGACGGCGAGCGACGCGCCCTGCGCGCAGGCCGTGAGCTGCTGCTCACCCGGACCATGACCGCGGCCGTGGCCATACCCGCCGTGCTGTGGCTGGGATCACCCCTGCTGGGCTTCGCCCAGGCTCCCCTGCCGGAGTGGGTGGGCTGGCTGGGCTACGTCACCGCGCTGCTGGGGGTGGGCCTGCTGGCCTGGGCCCACGCCACCCTGGGGGCCCACTTCTCGCCCTGGCTCGAGCTGCGGCGCGACCACGCCCTGGTCACCACGGGCCCCTACCGCTGGGTGCGGCACCCCATCTACAGCGCGGGGGCGCTCATCGTGCTGGGCTCCGGCCTGCTGAGCGCCAACATGGTCATGCTCGCCGCGCCCGCCCTGGCCCTGGCCCTGCTGTTGGGGGTGCGCCTGCCCGACGAGGAGGCCATGCTGCAGGAGCAGTTCGGGCCGGAGTACCAGGCCTGGGCCGCGCGCACGGGAAGGTTGCTGCCGCGGGTGTGGTGAGCCCAGGCCGAAGGGCCTGAAGCCAGGACGCCCGCCGCTCCGAAGAGCAGCGGGCGCGGGCGCGTCGAGGGGTGGGGGGCGTGACGCGCCCTGTGTGCCTATTCCTGGTCCATCAGCTGGAACTCCACCCGGCGGTTCTGGGCGCGGCCGGTGCTGGTGGCGTTGTCGGCGATGGGCATGGTCTCTCCGTAGCCGCGGGGGGCGAGGCGCTCGCCGTCGATGCCGTGCTCGACGAACCAGCGCACCACCGACTCGGTGCGCCGCTGGGAGAGGTCCATGTTGTAGTCGTCCTCGCCCTGATCGTCGGTGTGACCCTGGACCTGCAGGCGGACGTCGGGGAAGTCGATGAGGACCTTGAGGGCCTGGTTCAGGATCTTCTCGGAGGAGGGGCGGATGATGTCCTTGGCGGTCTCGAAGGTGATGCCCTTGATCACGCCGGTGAAGGCCACGACCTCCTTGGGCACCTCGTCGGGGCAGCCGTCCTCGTCCTGGTAGTTGTTCTCGATCTCGAGCTCGCCGTCGCACTCGTCGTTGCCATCGAGCACGCCGTCGCCGTCGTTGTCCGGGTCGGGGCAGCCGTCGGCGTCCTCGAAGCCGTCGACGTCCTCGGGGTCCATGGGGCACTCATCGTCGATGTCCAGCACGCGGTCGCCGTCGTTGTCCGGGTCGGGGCAGCCGTCACGATCCTCGAAGTCGTCGCGATCCTCGGGGTCCATGGGGCAGTCGTCCGCGCTGTCCACCACGCCGTCCTCGTCGTTGTCGTAGTCGGGGCAGCCGTCGGTGTCCTCGAAGTCGTCGAAGTCCTCGGGCTCGTCCGGGCAGTCGTCGACCTTGTTGGCCAGGCCGTCGTGGTCCGGATCGTCGTCGGCCTCGCGCCGCAGGTCCAGGCCGAGGGTCCACTCGAGGTTCTGGAACATGTCGGACTTGGCCTCCGTGGAGTCGCCGCCGAAGCTCCCCAGCCAGCGCAGGTCGGTGCGCAGGTGCAGCGGGCCCAGCAGGTGTACCGTGACGCCCGGGCCCAGGTTGGCGATGAAGTCCTTGGACGGGTTGTCGTACAGGGCCATGTCCAAGGCGCCCGACTGTTGGGCCACCGAAGGACGGTTCACCTTGATGTTCTGGAAGCCGACGCCGCCGCCCACGAACAGGTCGAAGCGGTGGTCCGGGGTGAAGTGGTACAGGGCGTTGATGCGGGGATCGAGGAGGTTGTAGAGGTAGCCGAACTGGCTGGTGTCCGACTGCACCCAGCCCATGTCGAGCTCGACGTCCAGCACCGGGCGCAGCTGCAGGCCGAAGCGGCCCACGATGGTCCAGCCCGAGTTCAGGGCGTTCTTCTCGGGGGTGAAGTAGCCGCCGCCATACAGGCCGCCGGTGGGGGAGACGCGGAAGTCGTCGGCCGCGAAGGCGGTGGAGCTGGCGACGGTAGAGAGGAGCGCAGCGAAGAGCAGCGGCAGGTTCGACGAGCGGGACATGGGCATCTCCAGGGGTTCAGGGGTTTCCCATGCGCCGAAGCTAATCCCGGCGATCACCCAGGTTCAAGGCCACTGAAAGGCGACTGAAAGCCGTGTGAGCACCACTACAGCCAGGTGAGCACAGCCACAGGTCGGCCTGGCCGGGATACGCGAAGGCCTCCCCAAAGTCCCCGAGAGCCCCATGCAGATCCAGTTCCTCGGTGCCGCCGGCACGGTCACCGGCTCCAAGACCCTGGTCACCTCAGGCGAGGTCCGCGTGCTCGTGGACTGCGGCATGTTCCAGGGCTTCAAGCACCTGCGCCGCCGCAACTGGGAGGCGCTCGAGATCCCCCCCGGCGACATCGACGCCGTGGTCCTCACCCACGCCCACCTGGATCACGTGGGCTGGCTGCCTGTGCTGGTCCGCGAGGGCTTCCGCGGCAAGGTCTACTGCACCCCCGCGACCCGCAAGCTGGCCGCGCTCATCCTGGCCGACAGCGCCCACATCCAGGAAGAAGACGCCAAGCGCGCCAACCGCAAGGGCTACACCCGCCACCAGCCCGCCAAGCCCCTGTACACCCAGGGCGATGCGGAGCAGGCCGTGCGCCGCTTCCACACGATCCCCTGGGGCCAGACGGTCCCCATCGGCGGCAGCCTGGAGCTCACCCTGCAGCCTGCCGGCCACATCCTGGGCGCGTCCATGGCCAGGCTCGAGGACAGCGAGGTCAGCGTGCTGTTCTCCGGCGACCTGGGCCGCCCGGACGACCAGGTGATGAACCCGCCCTACACCCCCAAGCCCGTGGACTACTTGATCCTCGAGTCCACCTATGGCGGCCGGGCCCACGAAGACACCGAGCCTCTCGAGGCCCTGGCCGAGGTGGCCCGCCGCACCATCGCCCGCAGCGGCGTGCTGCTGATCCCCAGCTTCGCCGTGGGCCGAGCCCAGGCCCTGCTCTGGGCGCTGCACCAGCTGATGGATCAGGGCCGCATCCCCGAGGTCGACGTGGTGCTGGACAGCCCCATGGCCATCAGCACCACCGAGCTGTACCGGCCCTTCCACGACAACATCAGGCTCACCGAGGGCGACATGGGAGCGTTGCGCCGCGAGGTGCACTACACCCGCACCGCCATGGAGTCCAAGCGGCTCAACGGCAAAGACGGGCCCTTCGTCCTGATCTCCGCCTCGGGCATGCTCACCGGCGGACGGGTCCTGCACCACCTGGCCGCCCGGGCCGGCAGCCCGCGCAACACCTTGCTGTTCGTGGGCTACCAGGCACCCGGTACACGGGGCGGCAACATCGTGCGGGGCGAGAAGAAGATCAAGCTGCACGGCGACTGGGTCCCCATCGAGTGCGAGGTGGCCCGCATCGATGGCTTCTCGGCCCACGCGGACCAGGACGAGGCCCTGGGCTGGCTCCGAGGCTTCGGCCAGGCCCCCACCAAGACCTGGCTCAACCACGGCGAGCCCGACTCCTCCGAGACCATGCGCCTGGCCATCGGGGAGCAGCTGGGCTGGGACTGCGAGCTGGCCCGCGAAGGCGTGGTGCTCCAGCTGGACCCGCCCGGCATGCAGCAGGCCTCGTCGCACGCCGCCCCCGAACCCGTCCCGCCCCAGCCCCTCTCCGCCACCCCGCAGGCGCCCAGCCTGGCCGTGGCAGCGGGCCTGGACGCCGCCTTCCTGGCCCGCGACGAGCTGCGTCCCACCCGGCTGCTGCTGGCGGCCGAGCAGGTGCAGACCACCCTGCGGGACGAGGGGATCGAGGGCCTGGTGGTGGTGCTGGGAGAGCCGCGCCCCGAAGGCGACCCCGTCCTGGCCCAGGCCCGCGAGCTCGGCCGCGCCCTGGCCGTGCACCCCGCGCTGCAGGAGCGCCACTGGCGCCTGGCCACCACCGCTCGCCCCGGGATCGGCGCCGCGGTGACCGAGGGTGCCCGGCTGGCCGGCGGCTCGGTGGCGGGCTTCCACGCCGCGCAGCCCGGCGAGCCCCTGCCCCACGCCACCACTCAGCCCAGGCTCTGCTTCCGCTTCGAGCACCCCGCCCTGCGCGACCTGCTGCTGCTCGAGCGCTGCCGCGCGCTGGTGGCCTTCCCCGGCGATCTGGACACCGTGGCCACGGTGCTGCGCGCCCTGGACCTGGCCCGGGCGGGGCGCATGGGCGACGTGCCCCTGGTGCTCATCGACGGGGCCTGGTGGTCCACCCTGCTCCGAGCCCTCGGCGCAGACTCCAGCGACACCGCGAGCGTCTGCCCTGTGGACGATGCCGCGGGCGCGGTGGAGGCGTTGCTCGACTCGCTGTCCCGCTAGCCCCCTCCAGCCCCGCGGAGCACCGCCCGGCTGGGGGGCTCGCTGGACTTCAGGATCTCGAGGCGGGCGTCATCAGGACAGCGAGGGCATCCCCTGCAGGTCCAGGAGCGCCAGGAAGCCCGACCCGCCTGCAGCAAGCAGGCCTCGTACTGCGGGCAGTCGTAGGCGCGCGGGGGCACCACAACGGCGTCGGTCGGGGGCTCGAAGCGGCGTGGGCCGAGGCGGGGAGACATGGGCGGCACCTATCCCCGCGATGGCCTCGGGCCACAAAGGCCCTTGCCCTGGGTAGCCGACGTGACTAATCGTCTGTTTACGATGAACCCTCCCGCTCCCACACGCTGCTGCCCCGCCTCCAGCTGCTCGCCCACCGACGACAGCTGCTGCGACGCGCTGCCCACCGACTCCGAGCTGGCCGGCCTGGCCAAGGCCCTGGCCCACCCGGTGCGCGTGCGGATCCTCCGGGTGCTGGCGGCCAGGCGGGCCTGCATCTGCGGCGACCTGGTGGAGCTGCTGCCCCTGGCGCAGTCCACGGTCTCTCAGCACCTCAAGGTGCTCAAGCAGGCAGGCCTGATCCAGGGCGAGGTGGACGGTCCACGCACCTGCTACTGCCTGGACCGCTCGGTCATCCACCGCATCCAGGCCCTCATCTCCACCCTCTGAGCCCCCCCAGGCGCGCTGCGGCGCGCCTCTCTTCGAGCCCATCCCATCGTCTATCGACGATAGACTATCAAAGGAGCCGCCATGTCCCCCATCGATCCCAGGACCGTCCGCGAAGTCGTCCGCGACCGCTACGGCGCCGTGGCCCGCGAGCAGGGCAGCGGCTGCTGCAGCCCAGGCTGCTGCGGCGGGCAGCCCGACAGCGGACAGATCTCCCAGGCCCTGGGCTACGATGCTGAAGCCCTGGGTGCCGTGCCCGACGGCGCCAACCTGGGCCTGGGCTGCGGCAACCCCCAGGCCATCGCCAGCCTGGCCCCAGGCGAGACCGTGGTGGACCTGGGCAGCGGCGGAGGCATCGACGTCTTCCTGGCGGCCCAGGCCGTGGGGCCCAGCGGGCGCGCGGTGGGGGTGGACATGACCCCGGACATGCTGGCCCTGGCCCGCAAGAACGCCTCCCAGGCGGGCCTGGAAAACGTGGAGTTCCGCCTGGGGGAGATCGAGGCCCTGCCCCTGCCCGATGCCTTCGCCGACGTGATCATGTCCAACTGCGTCATCAACCTCAGCGCCGACAAGCCCGCGGTCTACCGCGAGGCGTTCCGGGTGCTCCGGCCCGGCGGCCGCCTGGCCATCTCCGACGTGGTCGCCCTGCAGCCCCTGCCCCCCGAGATCCAGCAGGACCTCGCGCTGCTGGCCGGCTGCGTGGCGGGCGCGGCCACGGTGGCGGAGCTGCAGGCAGTCCTGACGGCCCAGGGCTTCGCAGGGCTCCGCATCGACCTGAACCCGGCAAGCCGCGGCTTCATCCAGCAGTGGGCCCCCGGCCGGGGCCTGGAGGACTACGTGGCAGCGGCGACCATCACGGCGCACAAGCCCTCCTGAGGGCGCGTCGGCGCACGCCCTCGTTGGGCAGCACCGCCCCTCGCCCTTGCTGGCCTGCGGGAATCCGATAGGCCAGGATCACCATGACCGAGATCCCACCACAAGCCTGGCTCGAGGACGAGACCGGCAAGCGCATCCCCATCGGGCCCCGCGGCGTGATCGTGGGCCGCAGCCTGGCCTCCGACGTGATGCTGCAGGACGCCACCGCCAGCCGGCGAGCGGCCTTCATCTACCGCGACCTCGAGGGGCTGTGGCTGGTCCGCGTCGGCCGCTCCTCGGTGCGGATCGAGGACGCCGAGGTCGAGGACAACCAAGCCCTGCAGCCCGGCGACAGCATCCAGTTTCCCGGCGCGAGCTTCGTGGTGCACTCCGACGAAGACCCGGCCCTGGCCACGGCCAGCTGGGCCCTGCGCCGCGAGGCGGCCCCCCCCGATCTGGCCGAGCTGCCCCGGGTGATTCCGCTGACGGACCAGCCCTTCAGCCTGGGCGGGAGCCCCGACGACGACCTGCGCATCCCCAGCTGGCCTCCCGGCTTGGTGCGGTTGGATCCCCACGACCGTCGCAGCTGGCGAGCGAGCCTCCGCGAGGGCGTGAGCATCGACGGCATCCCGGTCCAGGCCCCCACCACCCGCCCCCTGCCCGCCGACGCCCGCATCGGCTACGCACGGGTGGTCTACCGCCTGGTCGAGGTGGCCGCGACCCAGCGCGACACCCTGCATCAGCTGCCCGTGGAGCTCCCGTCCCGGGTCCTGCTGCAGCCCCTGGTGCCATCCGGAGGCAGCATCACCCTGTTCTTCGGCGAGGAGCTCGAGGTCACCACCTGGATCCCCGGCGTGCGCTACGACCTGCTCCAAGCCCTGCTCTCGCCCCCGGCGCCCTACACGGCCGGCGACCCGCTGCCCGACGCCGTGATCATGCCCCTGGTCTGGGGCCGCCAGATCCCCAGCGACCGCAAGGCGGTCACCACGGTGCTCAAGCGCCTGCGCCGCGACCTCGAGAAGGGCGGCCTGCCAGGATCGCTGCTGGTCGACCGCAGCCAGGGTCGCAGCAGCTTCCGCACCGCCCCGGGCGCCAGCATCGAGCTGCTCGAGCCCAGGTAGGCCCACCGCGGCGCAGCTGCAGACGTCAGGCCCCTAAGTGGGCCAGCATGGCTCGATGGGGGTCCAGGAGCGATCAGATGGAAGAGCCAGGCTGGCTCACAACCCAGCTTCCTTGCCGGCGGTCGCGCGGCCGTCGGCGACACCCATGACGGAATAGGGTGCCAGAGGTGCTGCGCGCCACCCACCCCCGACCCGAGAACTCCATGGGCCTCCTCGAGCTGCTGCTGGCGATCCCGTTGGCCGTGGGAGGTGGCGCAGTGACGCTCGTGCTCGCGGTGCTGGCCTGGCGCAACCCAGGCGCGGCATCCCCTGCCCGCTCGCCCCTTCCCCTGCCCCCCCTGCTCCTGTCCCTGCTCTGCGTCATCACGGCGCCCCTCATCGGGGTGGGCCTGGGCGCACTGGCTCTCGAGCACCTGCTGCTGCCCCAGCTCGAGCTCGCCCGGCTGGTCATCACGGCCCCCCAGGATCAGCTCGGAGCCCAGCTGCGCGGCGCAGGCCTGCTCACGGCTTGGCTGGCGCTGCCTGGGATGCTGGCCGCGGCCAGGCTCCTGCTGTCCCGGGATCGTTCATGGAAGGCGGCAGCGCTGCTCGGGTCGGTGGGCTGGCTCGGCTTCGGCCTGGGCCTGGTCATGGGCCGATGGCTGGTCCTGCCGGCCGTGCTGGGCGAGCTCGCCGTCCCAGGGTCCGAGATCACCATCGAGCTGACCCAGGCGGCCGGCATGGCGGCCTCCGCGCAGCTGGCCCTCGGCGTCGTCGGAGCCTGCGGGCCGGTGGTGTGGCTCGTGGCCGGCAGCTCCCACGTCGCCCTGCGGTGGACCACCATCGCCACGATGCTGATGCCCGCGGGAGCGCTCACCCTCGCGGCCCTGACCACGCCCCCCGACGTCATCTCCCAGGTGGTGGTCGCGGCCCTGATCGGCCTGTGTTGGCTGGTGGGGTTGGCCCTGGGGGCGGTGACCGTGAAGCTGCGGCGGGGCTGAGCGGCAACCGGCTGGCTTCACCCGCCCAGTCGCTCACCAACACCGGGGGTGAGCGGCACTGAGCGGGTTGGTGGTGACGGCAGGCGCCGCGGGTCAC
>CALDOK010000238.1 GCA_937912125.1 uncultured Pseudomonadota bacterium | reverse complement strand
CACGAACTGCCCGCCTACAACTATGTGGCGACCGGGAATATGTGGCGAAGGGCGGCCCGATCCCGTTCATGACGAGAGCGGCATGAGAAGACCGCCACATAATGCTTTACAACTCGTCCAGAAGGGCAAGCACATCATCTGGCGGATCGTAGCGAGCCATGGAAGGAGAACCGGGTGGCGCGCAGGTTGCCAGAGCGCGCCGCTTCATCTCCAAGTCGATCTCGAGGTAGTGATGGGTCGTGTCCACATGGACATGGCCGAGCCATGAACGGATTGTCGTGAGGTCCACGCCTGATTGAAGCAGGCGCATGGCGGCGGTGTGCCGAAGAGTGTGCGGCGAAATCTGTCTGTCGGCGAGCTGGGGCTGGGTAGCGCAGGCAATGCCCACTGCGCGTCGCAAGAGGTGAGTCACCCCGAATCGCGTCAGGCGCCCACCCCGGCGCCCGACGAAGAGCGGCTCGACATCGTGCTGTGCGAGTCCGCGTTCGACGCCGAGGTCTCGAAGAGCGTCTCCCAAATCTTGATCAAGAGGTAGCAAGCGCTCTCTGCGCCCCTTGCCGACGAGTCGGACATGCCTGGGTCTCACGAATCGCACATCAGCGGCGTCGACAGCAACAGCCTCGCTGACTCGAGCGCCTGTCTCCGCAAGAAACAGGATGATCGTGTAGTCTCGACGTCCCACCACGGTCGAACGAACGGGGGCCGCCAGGACGGCGTCCAGCTCTTCGGTTCGCAGGTAGCCGAGTACCGGGCGATCAACGCGCTTGTTCGGGATGGCAAGAACCCGCTGGGCGCTGCCCATCAGCATCGGATCGAGGTAGGAGATGTACTGGTAGAAGGCGCGGATGGCGGCCAGGCGTGCATTACGTGTTCGTGGGCTGTTGCCTCGTTCCTTCTCGAGATGGTCCAGGAACGCGAGGACACGGTCTCGATCGAGATCCTCGATGTCGAGGCGGCAGGGAGGGCGTCCGACCTCCTCTGCCGTGAACACCACGAGAAGTCGCAGGGTGTCGCGATAGGCCGCCACGGTATTGGGGCTTGCACGTCGTTGCAGGAGAAGCCGCTGGCGGAAGAAGGACTCCAGCAGGTGGGCGAGTCTCGGGCTGGACAGTGTGCTCATGGAATCTCCTGGTTCTGCCGCCGTTCGGCGGCCAGTTGCAGGAGCTCGGGCGTCGCTTGGAGGTAGTGGGCGGTGTAGCTGTAGTGGACGTGCCCCATGTACGTGGCAAGGACAGGAAGCATTGCTTGAACGTCGATTCCCGACCTGTACCACGCGACCAATCGCCGAACCGCGAATCCGTGCCGAAGGTCGTGAAACCGGGGTCCGCGTGAGTATGGCGTGCGCAGTCCAGCGGCCCAGGTCAGGTTCCGGAAGGCCGAGCCCAGTCCGCCAGTGCCATGGCGGCGACCGACCCTGTTTAGGAAGAACGCCGAGCTTGCTATCTGCGGGAAAGCGGCATCGCGCAGCACAGCATAGTCACGGAGAACCTCGAGGACCGTGGGGTGCACCGGGACGAGGCGGTCCTTGTCGAATTTCGTTCTACGGACGAGAAGGCGGCCGGTCCCGAGTTCGACGTCGGCATTGTCGAGGCTAACAACCTCACTTATCCGCAATCCAGTGCAGGCTGCCAAGGCCACGATTGCGTGCAGCGTGACCCCATACAGCGGGTACCTGGGTGAAAGGCTCGGGGCAAGAGCCAGCAGGCGCGCCAGCTCTTCGTCCGTGCAGATGTAGACCGGCGAGGGGCCGGGCGGAGGCCTCCTGACGGCCTTCGGGTCCAGCCGCTCGGTCTCTGGTTCGAAGGTCATCATGTAGTCGGCGAAGTGGCGAATCGTCTGGTATCGACGGGCACATTGATCGCTCGAGCATCGAGACTCGTCCGTGGCAAATCCGAGTGCGAGTTCCTGGGTGAGGGGTCCGTTGTGCGTCCGCTTGGCGACATATCGGTCGAAGGTCTTCAGCATGTCCATGGCCGAGTGCATCTTCAGCCCCAGATTTCGGCGCAGCTCCACGTAAGTCACGATGTACTGGGCAAAACAGCTGGTAAGTGGACTCACAGGGCCACCTCCGGGAGCGGCAACGCGACCGCCTCGAGGTGGGCCATGTCGACCTTCGTATAGATCGCCGTGGTGTTGATGCTCGTATGGCCGAGCACATCGGCGATGGACTTGATCGGCGTTCCGGAGTTGACGAGGTGAGTCGCCAGACTGTGCCGCAGCAGATGAGTCCCCCGGCTGGGTGCCGCGATGCCGCTGCGAGCCAGGTGCTTGTCGACGATGGCGCCGAGGCCACTTGATCCGGCGATCGGTCCGATGGGCGCCTGATGTCGCAAGATGACATTGGGAACGTCGACTGGTGGCCGTCCATGCAGCAGGTAGTCCGCGAGAGCGCCGCCAACCTCTTGGGTGAGCGGGAGGACGCGCGCCCGGCGACCCTTGCCGGCTGGGATCTCCAGCTCGGCGGCTCGCCAGTGGAGATGAGCGAGGTGAAGGTTGCGCACTTCGTGATTGCGAAGTCCCAGGACGGCCAGTAGCAGGAGAACAGCCTTGTCGCGCATCCCCTGGGGGTGGGACGTGTCAACGGTATCGATGAGCAAACGTACCTTTTCCCATGGCAAATGTCTAGGGAGCGAGGCCAAGCGTCGCTCAGTCACCCGCGGCACGACTGCTGCGAGATCGGCTGGCAGCAGGTCTGCCCAATAGAGATACCGCAGGAATCCACGCGTTTCGGTGCATAGCTTCTTGCGCCATGATCTGCTGTCGAGGTGCCCCAGGTGAGTGCGGACGAAGTTCGCGATGTCCAGACCTCGAAGCGAAGACAGCGGGCGAGCACCGAATTGCTCCGTGGACCAGATCAGCAGGAGCCGACCTCTCTTGAGGTAGCTTTGTCGTGTGGAGACTGTCAGCCCGCGGACATCTCGGAGGTATCGCTCGTAGCCATCGAGCACCTCATGGAATGGATCGTCCGAGATCGGCGACTTGTCGTTGTCCTGCTGGCCCTGCGGCCACAGGAGCTGCGCGAGGTGATGAATGGCGGCAGGCGCTTGGTCGAAACGACCTTCCGTCGCAAGTTCTTCCCCCAGGAAGCGATCGATGAGGGCTCGGTCGATTTCTTCTGGATGCGTAACGCCGAGGATTCGGGCGAAGCAGCTCAGCTTGCTCGCCATGCCCAGTACGTTGCGAGCCGTGCGATGGCTGTAGCCTTGGCGGTGAAGGTCAGCTGCCAGAGAGTCGATTTGCGGTGCGAGTGGTCCGCGGCGCAGCTGCCGGATTCTGGTGGGCTTGGAGAAGTAGAGTTCTAGCATGGAACATCCTCGGATGTGGTTGAACGCTTCGGCAGCGGGCTTGTTCAACGCGCAGAAGGACCGGCCGTTCATCGAGGCAGTTCCACGTCTGAATAGACCGGCCCTGCCTGCTTGGTCTTTCGGCCTGGCTCCACGCCCGCCATCCGAGGAATGACCCGAGAAGATATGTGGCGCAGCCAAGCCAAGCTGGTTGGCGGCACGCCCACCTCAGCGCCCTTCGCCACATATTCCCGGTCGCCACATAGTTGTA
>CALDOK010000237.1 GCA_937912125.1 uncultured Pseudomonadota bacterium | reverse complement strand
CTTCGTGAGGCGGAGCGTGAGCACGTGCCGATCTTCGTCGCGCGCGGGGATGAGCACCGAGACCGAAGGGAGCTCTGCTGTGGGCTCCGGCAGGGGCGGGGTGCGGTAGCGGACCATGTTGACGATGAACAGGGCCGCCGGAGCGATCGCCAGGATCAAGACCAGGAGCGAGAGGGTGGTGATCACGGGGCCTGGTCCTCACGACGCTGCCGCTGGGCGATGACATCGGCGTGGTCACGTGCATAGGGGCGGCCGCCCAGCCGCGCCAGCAAGCGGCGCCAGCGGTCGTAGATGGCCGCGGTTCCGCTTCCTCCCACCAGCAGCGTCTCGAAGCCCGCCGCTCGGCGCGAGATGGCGTCCTGGGCCAACGCGTCCTGCGTCTGGGTCAGCGCTTCGCTCACGGCCTGGGTCCAGTCATCGACGCTCCTGATCGTCCCATCCTCCACCACGATGGGCTCGCCGAAGCGGACCAGGGCCTCGGGCAAGCGCTCGGTCCAGAACGTGTACTCCAGGGCCACCGGGAGGATGGCGCCGCCCTGCAGCCTCCGCGCCAGGTGACCCACACCGGGGCGCAGGGTGAGCGGTCGCTGGCGGACATCCGTGAAGCGTCCCTGGGGTGTGATCCAGAAGGCTGCATCCCGGCGAGGTAGCACCTGGTCCGCGACCTGCACCAGGCGCTCGAACCCGCCACGGGTCCCGGGCTCGATGCCGAAGAAGCCCAGCCGCTCGAAGAAGCCGTAGCGCCCGAGGGCAGCATCTTCGATGGGCACCACGTGCGCCCGCCCAGCGAAGCGCTCGGAGAGGACGAGCCCCAGCATGGGATCCCACCAGGAGGGGTGGTTCAGCGCGATCACCAGGGGGCCATCCGGCAGCGCGGGCCGAGAGCCTTCGTTCGCGAGCCGTACAGCGTGGAAGTGCTTGCGGACGAAGCGACGGCCGTACCAGCGGAACAGGGCGATGAGCCAGTGCCAGCGGCGATCGAGGGGCGATGCGCCATGGACTGTGGGCTGCAGCGTCGATGTTTCGCTCGCCATGTCCACCTTCCCGGTGCGGGCGGCGCTCACGGGTCACCATCCGCCAAAAGCCCTTGGATATCCTCGCAGCGAGTCCCCGTCGGCACCCTCACCAGCTGAAAGCTGCCTTCGTCGTTGAGGGGGCGCACGATCGGTGAGCGGCCGAAGGCGCTGTGGGATGCGCCGATCACGTGCTGCTCGAGCCTCGAGACCATGGGCCGGCCCACGACCCTGTCGGGAGACACCAGTTCCCCCTCGAGGAAGGTGTGGTTGGCCTGGGTCAGGTAGATCGCTACCGTGGGCATGAGCCAGACGTCGACCTTCACCGTGAAACCGGGTGCGCCGTCTCCTTCGTGGTCGAGGACGGCAGGATCGCTGGCTTGCTGGGGTGTGTGGCCAGCGCTCAGGCCTGGATCGAAGCCCAGGCTCACCTCGCCCAGGTCGACCTGATATGCCCCGTCGTTCAGAACGGGATGCACGCTGCGCTCAGGCAAAGCGTCGATGAAGGCCTGGGACAGGCTGCTTCTCATCAGCCTTGTTTGTCCAGTGAGGACCACATCACAGACCGAGTAGTGCTGGGTCCACCCATCCTCACCCGAGACCGTCTCCATGAGGCTGTAGGTGACAGTAGTGCTGCGGACATCACCGATGACGGGCACGCTGGCTGCGGACACGATGTGCATCTCCAAGGCCCACGTTCCCTGCAGCTCTGCGGTCGAGGCCTGGACGGCGCCTGCGGGCAGGCAGAGCGCCATTGAACAAGCCCATGCAGCGGTGCGAAAGGACATGGAACCTCTCAGAGCAGACGCTTCAGCCAGGCCTCGTCGCTCGGCTGGAAGGGTGGATAGCGCATCGAAGGGTCGATCAAGGTCCCCCTCCGGAGATGGGCTCTCGCATTGGAGAAGGTCTCGAAGCCGGCCCGGCCGTGGTAGCGGCCCATCCCGCTGGGACCCACACCGCCAAAGGGCAGCTCGTTGATCATCAGCTGCACCACCACGTCGTTGACCACGAAGCCGCCCGAGCGCGTGCCGTGCTCTACGGCGTCCACCGCGCCGCGGCGGGTCGAGAACAGATAGAGCGCCAGGGGGGGCGGGCGACGCGCCACGAACGCGATGGCCTCTTCCATGGTGTCGTAGGGCAGCACCGGGAGGATGGGGCCAAAGATTTCCTCTTGCATCAGCGGGCTTTCGGGGTCCGGATCCCAGACAATGGTGGGTTGCAGGTAGCGCTCATGGAGCGCGCTTCCGCCACCGATCACCTGCTCGTGGCCTTCCAGTAGATGCAGCAGACGCTGCAGGTGTCGTTGGCTGACGATACGCCCGTAGTCGGGGCTCGTGTGGGGATATTCGCCGTACAGGTCCCTGACGGAGCCCACCAACGCCTCTCGGAAGCGGGTCGCTACGTCGCGCTGTACGAGCACGTAGTCGGGGGCGACGCAGGTCTGGCCGGCGTTCATGAATCGGCCCCATGCGATACGGCGAGCCGCCACGCGTAGATCAGCGCTGTCATCCACGATGGCGGGGCTCTTGCCACCCAGCTCGAGGGTCACGGGGGTCAGGTGCCGGGCTGCGGCGATCATGACCTTGCGTCCGATGTTCCCACCGCCGGTGAAGAAGATGTGGTCGAAGGGAATCTGAACGAGAGCCTCGGCCACCTCCACGCCTCCCGCCACGACCTGGACCACCCCGGGGTCGAGGTATTGTCCCAGACGCTCCATCAGGACCGTCGCGCTGGCGGGGGCCAGCTCGGAGGGCTTGAGCAGCGCCGTGTTGCCCGCTGCCAAGGCCGCCACCAGCGGCGCCAGGAGAAGCTGGAACGGGTAGTTCCAGGGGCCCAGGATCAGCACGGTCCCCAGCGGCTCGGGCTGGACCCAGGCGCGTCCGGGCTGGACGATCAGTGGCGCGGACACGCGCTGTCGCCGACTCCAGTGCTTCAGGTTCTTCGTGGCGTGCTCAACCTCGGAGAGGACCAGCCCCACCTCCGCCGTCCAGGCTTCGGCCGGCGGGCGACCCAGGTCCTCCTTCAAGGCTCCGGCGATGGATGAGGCCTCTTCCGCCAGGAAGCGGCCCAGGTCGTTCAGAGCCTGCCTGCGCCAATCCAGATCCCGGGTCCGTCCACTCCGGAACGTGGCGCGCAGCATGCCCACCTTGTCTTGGAGCTGGACGCGGTCCCCAGGGCTGTGTGTGGGAGCGGGTTGTTCGTCGCCTTGGAGCATCTTGGTCTTCCGATCCGATGGTTCAGGTACGCTGTTCGAGCCACTCCACCAGACCCTCGCGCTGGTCCTGGGGGTCGGCGGTGCCTGGGAGCGGGGTCGCGGACACCCGGCGGCGATCGAACCAGAAGCCACCGCTACCAAGTTGATCTGCGGATGCAGCAGCCAGCCAGGCGATGGTGTCGGCGCCCTGCTCGGCAGATCTCAGGATACCGCGGGTGAGGCGGTGGAACCGTGGCAGTGAGGTGCGGACCCCGGGGGTGTCGGCCCAGCCAGGGTGCATGGCGTGTACGCGGATACGCGGTTCGACGAATCGCTCCGACCACAGCTCCCCCAGCGTGACCAACGCTCGCTTGGTCCGGGCGTAGGCCACGGCGCCGTCGAACGGGGCGGCCGGGTCGGGGTCGAGGTGCCCCAGGTCCAGGCGCTGGGTGAACATGCCGCCGGATGAGACCAGGACGATCCTGGCATCGTTGGAGCGCTCGAGCGCCGTGCGCAGCGCCCTGGTGAGCCGGTAGGGGCCCAGCAGGTTCGTGGCCAAGGTCCGTTCCTCACCCCCAGGGGTGCGCTCGTAGACCTTGGGCAGGACCGCCGCGTTGTGCACCAGCACGTCGAGGGGGCGCTCCCCCCATCGCTCGGCCATCGATCCGATGCTGTCGGGATCGGCCACGTCCAGCAGCACGAGGGTCGGAGTGGCTCCAGGCACGGCAGCGGCGAGCTTCGCTCTGGCCTGCTCACCTCGCTCCTTGCTACGGCACGCGAGCGTGACCTGGCCCCCCTCGCGGGCCATGGCCAGCGCTGCGGCGAAGCCCAAGCCGCCGTTGGCTCCAGTGATCAGGGCGACGCGCCCGGACATGGCGTCGGAAGGCAGTGGCGTGAAGTTCCGCGCAGCCAAAGCGTAGCCTGGGGCGCCGAATGACAGCGGCACGACAGGTGCGAGGGCTCTGCTCAGCATGCGCCAGGACAGTGTTCGGGGGGCGGTCAGGTTGGCCTCCGTTCGTTGTGCGAAGGTCTACCCTGCGGGGCTGGTCGGCAAGGAAATTGTATGCAAATTGTACAGTTATGTCCATGGCGCCCATAGGTCTGTTGTCTCGCTTACAAGCTGATGGGACCCAGGTCGTCGCAGGGTCGTCATATACCTATACAATACCTGAACGCCAACCCTGGAACCCTGATGCTCCCTCCCATCATCTTCGCTGCTGTCTTGGCTGCCTCGACAGCCCAGGCCGTCACCCCGCCGCACGATAGCTCGCTGCTCAACCACCCGGATCGAGGCTACCGCTTTGGGCTTACCGCCGAGATCGGCACCGTCAAGGCCCTGGCCCACCGCATCCAGTTCAGCAACAACGGCACCATGTTCGACTACGTCGCGGATGGCGGCCAGGACATCCTGTTCCCGTTCACCCGGCTCACGGCGGATCTGGACATCGGTGAGCGCCACTCGGTGGTGCTGCTCTACCAGCCCCTGACCTTGCGGTCCGAGATCCAGCTCCAGGACGAACTGGTGGTGGACAACGGGACCTTCGCGGCGGGTGAGGCCTTGGACCTGAAGTATGGCTTCGACTTCTACCGGGCCTCCTGGCTCTACGATCTCCAAGCCGATCCTTCCCGCGAGCTCGGGCTCGGGCTGTCGCTGCAGCTGCGCAACGCCGACATCCAGTTCACCTCGGCCGACGGCACGCTGCGGCGGGTGAACCGTGACCTGGGGCCCGTGCCCATCCTGAAGCTGCGTACCCGGCAGCCGCTGAAGGGTGCCGCCTGGTGGGGGCTCGAGGTGGACGGCTTCTACGCGCCCATCAAGTACATCAACGGCAGTGACACCGACGTGGTGGGCGCCATCGCGGACGCATCGCTGCGCGTCGGCGTGCCCCTCGAGCTCGGCGGCGAGGCCTTCTTGAACCTGCGCTACGTCGGTGGCGGCGCCGAGGGCACGTCGCAGCGCTACGATGGCCCGGGTGACGGCTATGTCGAGAACTGGGTGCACTTCGTCGCCCTCAGCCTCGGCCTCTCGCTACGATAGGGGGCGCTCCGTGCGTGTGTTCGTGACCGGAGCGACGGGGTTCGTGGGACGCGCCTTCGTGGCTCAGCTCATCCAGGCAGGTCACACGGTGGTGGCCTCCTCGCGGAACCCCGACCAGGCCCGTGACACGCTGGATCCAGCGGCGACGGTGGTCGCCACGACCGACGACGTCCGAGCGCTGGCTGCCACGCTGGAGGGGTGCGAGGCCGTGGTGAACCTGGCGGGCGAGCCGGTGGCCGGGCGGCGCTGGACCCCCGCGGTGGTCGTGGCCATCCACGACAGCCGAGCCGGGGCCACCCGACGCCTCGTGCAGGCCATGGCCTCGCTGTCGGTACCCCCGAAGGTGTTGGTCTCCGCCAGCGCGGTGGGCATCTACGGGGATCGTGGTGACGAGCGCCTGGACAGTACTTCCCAGGCTGGAACATCACCGCTCGCGCGCGTGGTGCTGGACTGGGAGGAGGCGGCGCTCGGGGCTCGCGCCCTCGGTGCGCGGGTCGCGCTGCTGCGCCTCGGCGTGGTGCTGGGACCCGGTGGGGGCTTTCTGAGCGGCATGCTCCCTGCGCTCCGCGTGGGCCTGGGGGGGCGGCTCGGCAGCGGGCGGCAGTGGGTGCCCTGGGTCCATCTGGACGACGTGGTCGCCGTGGGCCTCCGCGCCCTGGACGACCCTGCGATCGATGGACCGCTCGATCTGGTGAGCCCCGAGCCCGTACGGCAGGCCGAGCTCGTGCGGCGCCTCGCCAGGCGGCTTCGGCGTCTGGCCGTGATGCCCGCTCCGGCGGGTGTGCTGAGGTTGGCCCTGGGTGATGGCGCGGCGGTCCTGTTGGACAGCGCCCGCGTGGAGCCTGTCGGCCTGGCGGCGCTGGGCCACCGCTTCCGGTTCCCCACGCTGGACGAGGCCCTCGCCGACAGCCTCGGAGCCCGGCCGTGACGCTGGCGCCGGGGCCAGGGAACCTGCCGGCAGATCGCGTTCGCCCGCTGAACGAGGGCGCGGTCTCCCCGGGCGGGGACTACGTCCTGTACTGGATGGTCGCCACCCGGCGTCCATTCGACAGCTTCGCCCTCGAGCGCGCGGTGGCCTGGGCCCATCGGCTATCCCGGCCCCTGTTGGTGCTCGAGCCCTTGGCCCTGGGCTACCCAGCCGCCAGCCCTCGGATCCACGCCTTCGTACTGCAGGGCATGGCGGCCAACGCCCGAGCCTTCGCCGCCCGCAGGATCGCCTACCATCCCTGGGTCGAGCGGTCGCCGGGCGATGGAGCCGGCCTGCTGGAGGAGCTGGCGGCACGTGCCTGCGTCGTGGTCACGGACACCTGGCCGGTCCCGTTCCTGGGCTTCTGGCAGGCCGTGGCGGCCCGCCGCGTGGCGGTGGCCGTGGAGGCGGTGGACGATGTCGGCCTGCTGCCCTTGGACGCCGAGCTCCGGGTTCCGCCAACAGCAGCGGTCTATCGGCGTTGGTTGCAGCGGCTCCTGCCGTCCGCGCTGACCCGTCCCCCTGCGCACGACCCTGCTGGGCAGGTCTCGCTGCCCGTCCTCGCCGGCCTGCCCGATGCCGTGGCCCAGCGCTGGCCCCGCGCCAGCCAGGTGCTCCTCGACGCTGACGAGGACGCTCTGGCGGCGCTGCCCCTGGACGCCGAGGTGAAGCGAACCACCCGCGAGGGTGGATGGGAGTCGGCCGAGGCCCGCTGGCAGCACTTTCGCCAACATCGCCTAGGGGCCTACGGGGATCGCAGGAATCACCCCGGGGCGTCCAGCGGGCTCTCACCGTGGCTCCACTTCGGACATCTATCGAGCTGGCGGCTGTGGTCGGACCTGGCGCGGGACGAGGGCTGGACGGTCGGCCAGCTCGGGCCCCCGCGGGGCCAGAGGGCGGGTTGGTGGGGGATATCCCCCAGCGCGGAGGCGTTCCTGGATCAGGTGGTCACCTGGCGCGGCCTGGCCTTCCAGTGCGCACGGCACGATCCGGACTACTACCGCTTCCAAGGCCTCCCGGCGTGGGCCCGGTCCACCCTCGAGGACCACACCGACGATCCGCGCGCCTGGCGGTACCCACTGGAGGTCCTTACGCAGGCGGGGACCCACGATCCCATCTGGAACGCGGCCCAGCGGCAGCTGGTGAGCGAGGGTGCCATCGACGGCTACTTGCGCATGATCTGGGGCAAGCGGCTGCTCGAGTGGTGTGCCCACCCTGCCGAGGCTTGGGGCGTGATGCATGCACTCAACGATCGCTGGGCCCTGGATGGCCGGGGCCCGGTGGGCACCGCGGGGATCGCCTGGGTGCTGGGTCGCTTCGACCGCCCCTGGGGCCCCGAACGCCCTGTCTTTGGCAAGATTCGCTACATGTCGTCCGAGCGGACGGCGAAGAAGTTACCCCTGGCGGGCTACCTCGCGCGCTGGGCCTCAGTGGAAGACCCACCGCCTCAGCGTGGTAGCGACGTGGTCGGTGGTCCTGCCGAACGGGCGGGACACGAACGTGGCGTATGAGGGCTCCCCGAGCAGCCTGCGGCCCTCGACGGGGCCGATGGCCTGTATTCGTGAGTCCGCACACGCATCCCGTTCCGGCGGGGTGACGACCAAGTCCCTCTGCGTACTTTGTTCGTTCCGTCGCGAACCGTGTTGTTGGATGTCGCTGACGGGAAGCCCCTGCGGGTGTGGTTCGTCGATACTGGAGATCTCATGAAGCCCATCGTGGAGTTGAAGGACGTCGTCAAGGACTACCCGCTGGGGAAGGTGACCGTGCGCGCCCTGCAGCAGGTCAACCTCGCGCTGGACCGAGGCGAGTTCACCGTGATCGCCGGTCCCTCCGGCAGTGGCAAGACCACCCTGTTGAACCTGGTGGGAGGCATCGACGTGCCCACCAGCGGTGAGGTCTTCATCGACGGGCGCGAGACCAGCCTGCTGTCCGACGGGGCGCTCACCGCGCTCCGCCTGCAGAAGCTGGGCTTCATCTTCCAGTCCTTCAACCTCATCAACGTGCTCGACGTGGTCCAGAACGTCGAGTTCCCGCTGCTGCTGCAGGGTGGGCTCACCCGCGCCGAGCGGCGGGCGCGCGTGCACGGGCTGATCGAGCGGGTGGGTCTGACGGGCCAGGTCCGGCAGCGCCCGGGGGAGCTGTCCGGCGGCCAGCGCCAGCGGGTGGCCATCGCCCGCGCCCTGGTGACCCGGCCCGCCATCGTGCTGGCCGATGAACCCACCGCCAACCTCGACTCCGCCACCGGCAATGACATCATCGAGCTGATGCGCGAGATCAACCGGGCGGACCACACCACCTTCATCTTCTCCACCCATGACCCCGAGGTCATGAAGCGGGCCGACCGTGTGGTCCCCATCCTCGACGGGCGGGTGGAGGCCGACACCTACAGCCGCTCCCAGGCGGTGGCGGAGGAGCGATGAACGGCCTCGACCGCCTCGCGCTCATCCTCTGGATGGGCGCGCGCAATGTGGCCCTGCACAAGGTCAAGAGCTTCGTGGTGGGCGGCATCCTCTTCTTCGGCACCCTGCTGCTGGTGGTGGGTGGTTCGCTGCTGTTGTCCGTGCAGGACAGCATGGAGCGATCGGTCACCTCGAGCCTCTCGGGCCAGGCGCAGCTGTATTCGGCGGATGCCAAGGACGATCTTGCCCTGTTTCCCGGCGGCACCATGGGCTCCATGGACATCGGTGAGATCTCGGACTTCCGCGGCGTGCACGACACCCTGCTCGCGGTGCCCGGGGTGGTGGACGTGGTGCCCATGGGCATCACCGACGCCATCGTGCTGCAGGGCACCGAGCTGGACCGCCTCATCGACCGGCTGCGCGCCGCCACGGTGGTGGGTGATCGCGTCGAAGTGGCCATGCTCTCCACGGAGCTGGGCACCATCGCCCAGTCCCTGGAGGGAGACATCCAGGCGGCCCAGGCGGCGAGCGCGGACCCCGCCGTTCAGGATGCCGAGATCGAGATCCTGAGGCGAGTGGGAGATCCCGCTTTCTGGGCCGGGCTCGAGAGCGAGCCTGAGCAGGCCCTCACCTTCCTCGAGAGCCAGGTGGCCCCGCTGGGGTCCGACGGCAAGGCGCTGTATCTGCGCCTGATCGGGACCAACCTCGATCAGTTCGAGGCCTGCTTCGACCGCTTCCGCGTCGTGGACGGAGCCCAGGTGCCCGCCGGCGAGCCCGGGCTGCTCATCTCGAAGCGCTTCTACGAGACCCAGCTCAAGAACCCCATAGCCCAGGTCTTCGACGAGGTCCGGCAGGCCCGCGACGAGGGCCGCACCATCGCAGACGACCCGCTGTTGCAGGAAGAGGTCCGGCGCAACGTGCAGCAGCGCAAGCGGGTGCTCTTCCAGGTGGGGCCCGGCGACGTGGACGCGGTCCGCGAGGGACTGATGGCGGCCATGCCAGGAAGCTCCGGTGATCTGGACACGCTCCTGCAGCGCTTCCTCGCGCTGGACGACGCGAACTTCGACGCTCGCTACGACACCTTCTACGCGCTGATCGCCCCCCGCATCCGGCTGTACGACCTGCCCATCGGCGAGACGGTCACCCTGCGGAGCTTCACCCGCAGCGGCTACGCCCGCGCGGCCAACGTGGTCCTGCACGGCACCTTCACCTTCGAGGGCCTGGAGCGCGCCGATCTCGCGTCGGTGAACCACCTGGTGGACCTCACCACCTTCCGCTCACTCTACGGCAGCATGTCCGACGAGCAGCGGGCCGAGCTGGCCGACATCCGCGCCGAGGCCGGCGTCGGGGATGTGTCCCGTGACGACGCCGAGGCGGCGCTGTTTGGCGGCGGCGCCCCGGTGGTGATGCAGGCGGTTTCGGAGCCTGCGCCTGCGCCTGCGCCCGCGCCCGGTTCCGCGCCGCAGCCCACGCCCGCCGTGAGCGAGGCCGTGGCCCCGCTGGTCTCCGAGGCCGCGCCTGCGCCTGCGCCAAAGGTCCGCCCCGTGCCCGCCGCGGTGGTCAGCTCCGCCGAGGGTCGCGAGCACCCCGACCACACCCTCGACGACGGGCTCGTCCTCAACGCCGCCGTGGTGCTCGACCCCGACGATGCTCCTTCGCTCTCCACGCTGCAGGCGGCCCTGGACGCAGAGGGGCTCGAGGTCCAGGTGGTGGACTGGAAGCAGGCGGCCGGGCTGATCGGACAGCTCGTCACCGTGCTTCAGGTGGTGCTCTGGGTCGGCGTGCTGGTGGTGTTCATCGTCGCCATGGCCATCATCAACAACACCATGATGATGTCCGTGATGGAGCGGACCCAGGAGGTGGGCACCCTGCGCGCCATCGGCACCAGCCGCGCCATGGTGGTGGGGATCTTCATGGTGGAGACCCTGGTGCTGGGGCTCATCGCGGGCGCGCTGGGCGCGGGGGTCGGCCTGGCGGTGGTGGGGGTGCTCCACGCGGTGGGCATCCCAGCGGCGGCCGACATCCTGGTGCTGGTCTTCGCGGGCCCGCGCCTCTACCCCGTCGTCAGCAGCCCCTGGGTGCTCCAGAGCATCGGGCTGGTGGTGCTGGTGGCCCTGGTCTCCGCGCTGCAGCCCACGCTGCTGGCGGCGCGCACCTCGCCCGCCGTGGCCATGTCGCCCAAGGAGTAGGTCATGAGCACACTCTTCGGCATCGCGCTGCGAAACCTGATCCAGTCCCGCCGTCGCACGGCCTTGGTGGGGGTGGCCATCTCGGGCGTCACCACCGTCCTGGTGGTGCTGCTGGCGCTGGCCAACGGGCTGCAGGACAACCTCGTGCAGGCGGCTACCACCATCTCCGCTGGCCACGTGAGCGTCGCTGGCTTCTTCAAGCCCTCGGCCACCAACATCAACGCCATCGTCACGGGCAAGACCGCTATCCGGGCGCTGGTCGATGAGAACGTGCAGGGCATCGACTACATCGTCGAGCGTCACCGGGGCTGGGGCAAGATCGTGGGCAACGAGGGTACCCTGCAGGTAGGGCTCACTGGCATCGTGGTCGACGACGAGCCCAAGCTGTTCGACACCCTGGGGCTGGCCTTCGAGTCCGAGTATGTCGACGGCGGCCGCGACGAGGTGATCGGCGACGCCCGGGATCTGGCCCAGCCCGACACCATGGTGATCTTCGCCTCCCAGGCCAAGCGACTCGGCGTGCGGGTGGGCGACTCGGTCACCATCAAGACCGAGACCCTCGCCGGTCAGACCAACACGGCCGACGCCCGCATCGTGGCCGTGGCCCGAGACCTCGGGCTGCTCTCGGACTTCGCGGTGTTCGTGGACCGCGGCCTCATCCTCGACCTGTACCGCTACAACGACGACACCACCGGCGCCCTGTGGGTGTACCTGGATGACATCGATCGCTCCGAGCAGGTCATGCGCGACCTGCGGGTGGCGTTCACCGAGGCTGGCTACAACCTGCGCGAGTACGACGCCAACCCGTTCTACTTCAAGCTCCCCAAGGTGCAGGCCGAGGACTGGACGGGGCAGCAGATCGACGTCACCACCTGGCGCGACGAGGTGTCCTTCCTCACCTTCATCCTCACCGGCTTCGCGGCCCTGTCCTGGCTGCTCACCACCATCCTGGTGTCGGTGATCGCGGTGGGCATCATGAACGCTATCTGGACCGCGGTGCGGGAGCGCACCCGGGAGGTGGGCACCATGCGCGCCATCGGGCTCTCCCGTGTCCGGGTGCTCGGCTTGTTCCTCACCGAGGCGGCCCTGCTGGGCGCGCTGGCCAGCACCGTCGGCGCCCTGCTCGGCCTGGTGCTGGTGCTGGGGATCGACGCCCTATCCGTCCCCATCACCGCCGACGCCGCCCGGGCCATCCTGCTCTCCGACACCCTCCACCTGCGCACCACGCCGGTGACCCTGGTCAGCGCCGTGGCGGTGCTCACCTTCCTCACGACCCTTTCGGCCATCTGGCCGTCGATCCGAGCCGCGACCCTGCCCCCGGTCAAGGCCCTCCAGCACGCGGAGTGACCCATGCAGCGCCTGCTCGCCCTCATCGCCGCCCTCATCGTCTCCCTGCCCGCCGTGGCCGCCCCCACCGCCGACGAGCTGGTGTCTCGCCTGCGCACCGTGGACGAACGGCAGCGCAGCTCCGGGGACTTCCAGGCCCGGGTGTACCTCGAGCAGAAGGAGAAGGGCAAGGCCGACCTGGTGTACGAGGCTGAGGTCTACCGCCGCGACGCCGCCGACAAGCTGGTCATCTTCTTCACTCGCCCACAGGCCGAGGCCGGCAAGGGCTACCTGCGCATCGACGCGAACCTGTTCGTCTACGACCCCACCGTGGGCCGCTGGGAGCGCCGCACGGAGCGCGAGCGCATCGGTGGCACCGCTTCGAACCGCGGCGACTTCGACGAGTCCCGCCTCGCCGACGAGTACGCCCCCGCGTACGTGGGCGACGAAATGCTAGGCCAGTTCGAGGTGGAGCGGATGCGCCTGAGCGCCATGGAGGGGGTGGACGTGGCCTACCCGGTGGTGGAGGTCTGGCTGGACAAGGCCACAGGCAACTTGCTCAAGCGCCAGGACTTCGCCCTGTCCGGCCGCCTGCTGCGCACCACCTACTACCCCCAGTGGATCAAGGTCTTCTCGCCCTCCAAGAACGCCGACGTCTACTATGCCAGGGAGATCCGAATCTTCGACGAGGTGGAGAAGGGCACCAACACCACCATCGTGTTCCAGCAGGTGCAGCTCGACCCCCTCGAGGACTCCATCTTCACCAAGGCCTGGCTCGAGGCCAAGAGCCGATGAA
>CALDOK010000236.1 GCA_937912125.1 uncultured Pseudomonadota bacterium | reverse complement strand
GACGTGGTGATCGCCAACGCCATCGCCTACGAGGGCATCGACCTGCAGACCCGCACCTGCGCGATCCACCACCTGGACCTGCCCTGGGAGCCCGCCACCCTCCAGCAGCGCAACGGCCGCGGGGTGCGCCAGGGCAACACCCTGCAGACCATCGAGGTCAACTACTACTTCGCGCTCCGCAGCCAGGACGGGCTGAGGTTCAACCTCATCCAGGGCAAGCTCGGCTGGATGACGCAGCTGCTGCGCTCCCAGGCCCGGGACACCAACAACCCCGGCGCCCAGATGGAGCTCGGCCCCGAGGAGATCCTGCTGCTGATCTCCCGCGACCCCGAGAAGACCGCCGCCCGGCTGGCCGAAGTCCGATCCCGGCGCGAGGAAGAGGCCCGCAAGAAGGTCGCCGAGGACGCAGGCAGGTTGCTGCGGAGCGCCAACGCCCGCTTCCGCAAGGCCGAGCGCAGCAGGGACGCCAGCGAGGCCGCCCGCCTGCGCCTGGAGGCCGAGGCGCGGCTGGAGGATCTCACCCAGGTGGACCCCGCAGCCTGGCCCTGGGCCAAGTGGATGTACGCCGTGCGCGACCACGACATGCTCGTGCCCACCGACGGTGGCGCCCCTGTGTTCGAGGGGCTGCGCATCGGTCGGCCCAACCCCTGGAACCCCGCCCGCACCGACTTCGCCGAGTTCGGCCGCGTGGTGGGCACCAGCATCGGTGTCCGCGAGGCTGGCTCGGCGAGCTGGACCCCGCAGACCCAGGAGCAGGTAAGCGCCCTGAAGCTCGAGCCCGCACACCTCGAGCCCGAATGGCCCGAGGGCGAGGACGCGAACACCGAGGCCGCCATGGCCGAGCACATCGACCAGCAGCTGCGCTGGGGCGGCTCCTTCGCCTCCCTGAGCTGGAAGCTGGCCACCGACCCCTGGCTCACCAGGGCTTGGGAGCGCCACGGCCAGAGCATCGTCCAGCACCTGGCCCGGGCGCGCTCCTGGTACGCCCAGAGCCAGAAGGTGCCCGCCCTGGTCCGCGGCAAGCTCCGCATCGCCCAGGGTGCTGTGCTGGAGAGCGCCGAGGTGGTGGTGCTGCCGCCCACCGATGCGGGCTGGAAGTCCTACCTCGAGCTGGCGCCCGCGTCGGAGCTCAAGTTCACCGAGCTGGACCAGGCTGGGGAGTACTGGTGGGACCGCCGGATTCCGCGGGATCTGCTGTCCAAGGCGCGCAAGGACGTCGAAGCAGAGGGCCAGAGGGGGGCTGCGTGATGCACGTCAAGATCATTCGCGCCGTCGCCAAGGGACTGCAGCTACCCAATGATGAGCATTGCCAGCCAGTCCAGTTCGACGGTCCATCCATCCCAGAGATCAGCCTGGGTCTCCCCTCCTTCGACTTCGAGCAGTGGGAAGTGGTCAACCCCGTCCACGTTCTCGCTGAGCCCCACGACATCGAACCACACCGTGATGTCATCCAGGTCAGGGCAATGCCCGAGTGGGCCTGTTGGCAGGGGATACTGCGCCATGTGGGGCAGCAGCAGCCCGCTACCCTCCTCGTAGTGGAGCCACCACTCCCTGACCACCTCGTCTCCGGAGTCGTGGACGACTGCAACCTCGAGGGACAGCCCTCCTGTCTCGGGAGTGGGGATCTCCCCGTCGTAGGACAGGTACTCATCAGTCACGATGGTCACATGGGTGTTCGCACAGCAGAACGGCGAGCCCGCGGGACAGCAGCCGGCCAGAAGCACGATGAACATCCCCATCGTCCCTGTCAGAATTGTTGTCGTAGGGCTTCCGAAGTCCCGCATCGTGCTTCACCTCTACTGGCATCGAGTGTAGCACGCGCTCCTGCGTTTCCGCGCCGCTCTCCCACCACGCTCGGGAGGGCCGCATGAGTGCCAACACCAAGCCCCTGCTCCTGCTCGGCGGCCTCGGCGTCCTGGGCCTGCTCGCCCTCGCCGCCGCCAGCTCCACCGACACCGCACAGACCGCCTGGAGGCACAGCATGGACTGGATGGACCGCGTCATCACCCGCGTCAGCAAGCACGAGGGCAAGCACGACTCCCTGAACCTCAACCTGGACGGGGCCGGGCTCTCATTCGGCATCATCCAGTGGGCGCAGATCGTGGGCAACCTCGGCAAGCTGCTCTCCGCCATGCAGCAGGCCGACCCCGCCACCTTCGCGGCCACCTTCGGTCCCCACTGGCAGCAGCTGCTCGCCGTCACCAACGCCGCCAGCCGTAGCGCTCGCCTCGCCCCCGTAGGCGGTCAGGTGCTCTGGAAGGAGCCCTGGGTCAGCCGCTTCCGCCAGGCAGGCACCACCCCCGTGTTCATCCGGACCCAGAACCGGGTCGCCGCCCAGGGCCACCACTGGCTCGGGGCCGTGCAGGCCGCACGCATCCTGGGCATCGCCACCGAGCGCTCCCTGGCCCTGCTCTACGACACCTCCGTCCAGCAGGGGCCGGACTTCGCGCAGCGTCATGCCCAGCGCATCCGCGACGCCTACGCGGGCAGGCCCAGCTCCCAGTTGGAGATCCTCACCGCCTACGCCTCCTCCGCACCCGCTCACTTCCGCCGCACCTCGCCGCCCACCAAGCCCTACCCATCGTCCCACATCGAGTGGCGGAAGACCGGGGACGAGTGGCACGCCTGGGCCGGCGTCTTCGACCTGTACACCGGCATCATCCGGCGCCGGATGTCCATCGTGAACGACCCCCACCTCACCGACAACCCCGTGGAGCTGACATGACCGCCAAGAAGATCGACATCCTGAAGTTCGTCCCCTGGGACGACGTGCTCGAGACCCTGGACGCCCTAGCCGAGGCCGGCTGGGAGAAGGACGCCGCCCTCGACCTGGTGGCGAACCTGCTCGACAAGGCCCTGCCCCTGGACGCCCTCATCCCCGGCCCCGCCGGCATCGCCCTCGAGGCCATCGACGGGCCCGTCCTGCGCGCCGTGCTCGGCCTGCTGTGGGGC
>CALDOK010000235.1 GCA_937912125.1 uncultured Pseudomonadota bacterium | reverse complement strand
GCTGGTCTACGACTGGGAGGTCAGCCAGGATCCCGCGGCGTCCAGAGCGCTGCTGCGCTCCGACGGATTCGACCCGCGTCGGCGTGCCTGGTTCGACGAAGATCCGGGCCTACCCGTGCCGCCCGATGCCCCGGGGATCGGGCGGGTGGAGATCACCCGCTACGAACCCAACCTCATCGAACTCGAGGTGACCACGGATGGGCCCGCCTTGCTGGTGCTGGGTGAGCTCGCCTGCCCAGGATGGCGCGCCTGGGTGGACGGCGAAGCCAGCCCAATCCTTACCGTCGATGGCGCCTTTCGCGCAATCTACCAACAGGTCGGGAGCCATCGCGTTCGGCTCACCTATCGACCGCCGGGTCTGCTCATGGGGGCCTCGATCAGCCTGCTGGCCCTGCTGGCCCTGCTGGCGCTGAGCGTTGCCCGCTCGCGCCGTAGTGAGCCGGCTAAGGATCAGCCTGGCGCTGTAGATCCCTGACGCGATCGAGGAGATCCGAGACCCGCCCGGCCCCTCCGGGGTCTTCCGTGGCCTGGGGGCCGTACTTCTCCTGGGCCTGCAGCAGGAGGTCCTCGGCCCGCTGCAGCTCGCCCTCTTCCATGAGGATCTCCGCCAGGGCGACGTGCTTGTCGTACTCCCAGTAGGCCTGGGCCTCGATGGCGTTGGAGAGGTGCTCCTTGGCTTCCTCGGGGCGGTCTTGGAGGAAGTACATCAGGCCCAGGCTCTCGAACGGACAGATGTGGGACTGGAGTTGGTCCGAGAAGATCTCGTCCCCGCGCAGATCGCTGCCCCCGCCCTCGACCCTCGCCAGCAGGTGGTCCAGGTTGTAGTTCCAGCCCCAGCAGTCCAGGGCACCGTCGCCCCGTTGACCGCAGCTGTGGTAGAAGCCGGCGCGCACCGTGGTGTAGGCGCCGGGCGGGGGTGAGGCCTGGAACAGGGCGTCGTGGCCCCAGCACGCGGCCTCTCCCGCCGTGGTCAGGGCGCAGGTATGCCAGTAGCCCGCGGACACCTCGCGGAAGGTCCCCTGGGGTACCTCGGTGGCCAGGTGGTGGTCGTCTCCCCAGCACCGGAGCACCCCGTCGCCCTTCAAGGCGCAGCTGTGCACCTCACCGGCGCTGACCTGCACGTAGAGCTCGTCTGGCACCTGGGACTGGCCGAAGTCGTCGCGGCCCCAGCAGGCGATGTGACCGTCGGTGCGCAGCCCGCAGGCGTGGTGGTAGCCCACACTGATCTGGGAGAACGCGCCCGTGGGAGGGCTGGCTTGCCCTGCACCGTTGAAGCCCCAGCAGGCCACAGAGCCATCCGTGCGCAGCGCGCAGTTGAAGCCCCAGCCGGCCTGCACGTCGGTGAAGGTGCCCTGGGGCGGGGAGGTTGCCCCCGCGTGGTCGTTCCCCCAGCACAGGATGCTGCCGTCGCCTCGCAGCCCGCAGGTGTGCTCCCCGCCGGCGGCGAGCTGGACGAAGGCCCCCTCGGGCACCTGCTGTTGCCCGAAACGATTGACGCCCCAGCAGCTCGCCGATCCATCGATTCGCACGCCGCAGGAGTGGGTGCCCCCCACACTGAACTGCGCCCAGGTTCCGGCGATGTGTGCGCCGTTCTTGCCGCCGGATGGGCGCCGGTCGCGCTTGGCCCACACCTCGGCCGGGGTGTTGTCCAGAGCCCGAGGTTTGGTGGGTCCGGCGGGTGGTGCGCTGGGAGGGGGCTGGGGGGCTGGGTCGTTCCCACAGCCGCCCGCGATCCAGAGCCACGCGAGCTGCAAGGCGATCTGCCGGTGGAGGGTGACCAAGGACCGTCTCCTGGTGAGCGGTGGGCGCGCTGGCAAGTAACACGGGTCGGGAAGCCGTTCGGGTCTCGCGGAGGCGCATGTTACCTGGCCGCCATGAAGTCGCTGTGCGCTCCCATGGCCTCGTTGTCGCTCGCTGTCCTGTGGAGCTGTTCGGCTGAACCGTCGGCTGTGGACGACAGACCCGCC
>CALDOK010000234.1 GCA_937912125.1 uncultured Pseudomonadota bacterium | reverse complement strand
GGGAGAGGCCGGCCCACCCCTCTGTGTGAGGTGCTAAGGACACAGCGATGCTCTCCCTCGCCGCCCTGCTGCTGGCCTGCCAGCCCACCGACCCCCTCGGCGCCCTCGAGGCTTGCCAGGATCAGGCCTGCCGCACCGCGGCCCTGGCGCCCGCCTGGCTGGACGACCCTCAGGGCACCCGCACCTGGCTGGCCGGCCTGGACGACCCCACAGTCCAGGCCACCCTCATCGAGGGCCTGGCCCTGGAGCACCCGGCCGACGCCGCGGCTCTCTGTCGCGCGCTCCCCGAGGGCGCCCACGCCCGGACGCGCTGCGAGCGACGCGTAGTGCGGCCCCACCTCGACGGGGGCGGCAAGAAGATCCAGGCCGAGCCCTCTCGCGCAGCGGGCGCCCCAGGCCAGGGCCCGGCCCCCGGTCCCCGCAGCACCACCCTGCCGCTGCTCGAGCTCGAGCCCCCCCCGTGGCGCGAGGCCGCCGCCAGCACGCTCCAGGCCGCGCTCGAGGGCTGCGACGCGGGGGATCCGCTGCTCTGCGGTCGCCTGGTGTCCCGTGAACATGCCGTCCTGGGCCACTGGGAGCAGGCGGGCAAGGCCTGCCTGGCGGGCGACCCCGACGCCGGGAGCGCCTACGCCGAGTGCCTCTTTCAGGCCGCAGAGGTGCTGGCCGAGAGCCGGGGCGCCCAAGGGCTGGGCCCCGCCATGAAGCTCTGCTCATGGTCCAGCTACGGCCCCATGTGTGTGGCCCACGTCCTCACCCTCGTGGGACCCAACGCCCCCCCGGCCCAGGAGGTGGACCAGGCGGACGTCCAGGCAGCGCTGCTCGTCGTGGAGGCCATCCGCGAGGTCAGCCAGGGCCAGCCCGCGCTGCAACAAAGCTGGGTAGACCGCTACTGGTCTTCGTGGACCTACACCGCCTATGACCAGGCGGGCGCCGTGGACGGGCGCCTGGCGGGCCTGCTGCCCCCCCAGGCCCAGCCCCACCTGCCCGTGGCCATGGCGGCGAACCTGCTCCAGGATCGCGACCCTGCCAGCCTGGACCTCGAGGCCCTGGCCACCGAGCTGGAGCAGGCCCAGGCCACCGGGCAGGAGCAGACCCCGGGGGCGAGGGGGGTCTCGCACAGGAGCAGAGCCTTGGTCACCAACCACCGGATCCAGACCTGGGCGTCGGATCGCAAGCAGGAGTACGATATCCCCGCCGCCTGGGTCATGGGCCCGGGGCGCCGGGCTGTGGCCGACGATCCTGCCGCTGACCTGCGCATCTGCGTCCTCGAGGCCGCCGCACAGCTGCGGGAGCCGCCGCCGGCCAGCTTCTTCCTGGGGGTGGTGGGCGACCCGCGCCAGCACCGCCTGGTGCGCTGGACCGGCGCCCGCATCGGCGGGTACCTGGACCCCGAGCAGGCCGTAGCCCTGCAGGATCCCGATCCCCTGGTCCAGCAGGCCCTGAGCCACCCGCGAAAGAACGCCAAGGCTCGCGGCCAGGGCCACGGCAAGCGGCCTCCGCCGAACCCTGGACCCTCCCACCAGGCCCCACAGCCCGGGGAGTGATCCTCTACCTGCCCTCCCGGCAGGGCAGATCGCCCCCGACCCCACCGCCCTGCACGGAGCGCCAGCGCTGGGGCCTGCGCGGGCGATCGCCCAAGGCCCGCCCGAGCTCCCGGGCGAAGGCCTGGCTCTCGGGCGCCGCCACCTCGATCTTCCCGGGCAGGATCAGCAGCGCGCCGGCGACGTCCAGCGCCTGCACCACCTCTCGGGCGCAGTCCTCCAGGGCCTGATCCCGCAGGCAGCAGCGCTCCGCGTCCAGCCTCCGATAGGCCGCCCCCGCCAGCAGGGTCGCCACCTCGAGGTGCGCGTCGCGGCGCTCCTGCAGGGGCACGCCCGCCACCGGCCCAGGGACCCCATCCACCAGCTCCAGCAAGGGGGCCACCCCCACCAGGGAGCTCTCGTACAGCACCGCCCAGGGAAGATCGGCGTAGCGGTCGGCCAGGAACCCCGGGGCCGGCGGGAGCTCCGCAGGGGCGGTCAGGGCGAACTGCTCGCGCTGTGCCGAGAACGCCCTGGCGAAGGCCAGCCCGTCCAGCAGCGCCAGGCCACACAGGCCCGCCAGGACCACGGGCGCCAACCAGCGAGGCCGTCGCCAGGCGCTCAGGGCCGCCACCAGCGCCACCAGGCCCAGGCTGGCGGGGAGCAGGTGACGAGGCTGCAGGCGCTCGGCCCGGGCTTCGCCCACCAGGGCCAGGGAGAGCACCGCCACCACCAGCACCCCCACCACCAGGGGCTGCCGCCGCAGGGTGGAGACCGCGCCCAGGCCAGCCAGGGCCATGAGCACGGGGAACGAGCCGTGCACGGGGCCGCGCGCTCCCAGGGCCAGCACCGCCAGCAACCAGCCGCCACCGCCGCCGTCCGCAGCCTGCGCGGTGAGCCAGGGCTGGCTGGGGCCCTGCAAGGCCCAGCCCAACGCCGCTCCCAGCGCGAGCCCGACCGCCAGCGCGCCCACCGATGTGAGCCGACCGCTCCCAAGATCCTCCTTCGAAGCCAGGCCACCACGTGCCCGCAGCCATGGCCCGAGGGGCAGCAGGGCCACCACCGGCAGCGCACTGGCCTTGGTGGCCACCCCCAGCGCCAGCAGGGCCGCTCCCAGCACCGCCAGGCCCGGACGGCGCTGGGCGCAGGCCCACCAACCCAGGCCCAGGCCCAGCCAGGCCAGCCCCCAGGCCGGCGTCCCGGCATCCACCAGCAGCGACTGGTGGACCACCAGCGCCCAGCAGGCGGTGAGCAGCATGGCCCAGGGCGCGGCCCCTCGGCCAGCCAGTGCCGCTGCGGCCAGCCCCGCCCCCACCATGGCCGCCGCCAAGGACGCCGCGACCAGCAAGCGCAGGGCGGGCACCAGCCCCAGCAGCAGGCCGGGCCGGGCCAGCCAGCTGGCGGGCCCCTGGCTGTGCTCCCCCAGCAGCAGATCCCGCGCCAGCAAGACCCCGCCCGGGCCGGGCAGATCGTGCAGATCCAGGCCTCGCAGCACGAAGACATGCAAGGCCAGGCCGGCGACGAGCGCAAGAGCCGGGGCCAGCCACCTCATAGGGATCAGCGCCGCTTGGGGTCCGGAGGCCGGTCCGGTCGCTGTGAGCGCCTGCCAGGGGCCTGGTCGAGGGGCGGAGGCAGCGAGGGCGGGAGATCGCGAGAGCCGCCGTCTTCGCCGCTGCCCTCCGGCGGACCGCCAGAGCCGACGCCGCCAGGAGTCACCTGGGTGGAGACGGGCTCGAGCTCCCCGTCTTCCTCGCCCAGGATGTAGGCGCCCCGGTCGATCCAGGGGCGGTGGATGAGCTGCGACTCGGGCGTGCGCAGGATGCGCTGATCCGCGCTGACCTCGGTGAGCCCCAGGGTGACCTTGTCGGGCTCGACGTCGGCGCGATCGCAGGGGGCCGGCGCGCCCCAGGGCGAGAAGATGGCCACCCGGGCGTCCTCGTACAGCGGCGGCCCCAGCTTGACGCGCAGGGTCTTACGCAGGTTGCGCATGCGCAGCCGCATGACGTTGTCCATCAGCCCCGGCATGTTCCCGCCGTGGAAGAAGGCGTCCTTCTGGGCCACCACGTAGCGGTAGCCCAGATCGTAGACCGCCTGCTGGTCTTCCGGGCTCCAGCTGGGATCGGTCTCGCTGAGCTTGGCCACCGCGAACAACTGGGACACGAAGCGGTTGGTGTCCACCAGCTCGGTGAACTCTGCGGGGGTGAAGACCTCGTTGTTCTCGAGCATGCCGCCCATGATGGGGCGCGCGTGGGCCGTCTGGTAGTACAGGTGGGCCTGGGTCCAGGAGTACGGCAGCTCCATGATGGCGCCGGGAGGGCCGCTGGCCAGGCAGCGGTAGCCCGCCGGGATGTCGGCGTTCCAGGAAGGATAGGGCAGCACGTCGGCGAGGTGGAGCTCCGCGGCCCACGCCACCGACAGCACCACCGCGGCCGCCAGCTGCAGGCGCTTGCTGCGGGTGGCCGCCCAGACCAGCACCGCCACGTTGGCCAGACCCAGCAGGATGGACAGGTAGGCCGCCGCTCGGGCTGGCCACCACAGGCGCTGCAGGAAGCCCACCGACTTGACCAGCCAGATGAAGAACGGGTTGGGCAGCACGGTCTTGTAGACGACGAAGATGGGCCCCATGGCCAGCAGGCCGGCCATGATCGCCATGGCCACGATGGCACCCCGCGGCAGCTTGCCGGGCCGCCAGAGCATCAGCGCCAGCGCCACGAAGGAGGTCATGGGCACCAGGACCGCCTGGGCCAGCAGCCGCTCCTGCGGCCCGGCCTCGATCACGTAGAAGCCCGCCAGCCGGCGCAGAGGCTGCCACAGGAACAGCCCGATGGTCTGATCCTCGACCGTGATGGGCGGGCTGGCGAACAGCCCCCAGCGGTCCACGTCCAGCAGGCCGGGCACGTTGCCCGCCTCGGCGGCCAGGGTGATCAAGGGGAGGCCCACAGGGGCGGTCAGGGTCAGGGCCACCGCCGCGATCAGCGTGTGGCGACCGAGCTGCCGCCAGCGGCTGCCCGCATCCTGGGGGGGGCGCGCGAAGCGCCACAGCCCGTGGGCCGCGCAGATCATTCCGCCAAAGAAGGCGTAGAACCAATACTGATATCCCGTGAGCGCCAGGAAGACCCCGGCCAGGATCGGCGCCAGCAGCCCCGAGCGGCGCCCGCTGCGCAGCACGAAGAGCACGAAGAGCACCGGCAGGGTGAGCACCGCCTGAGTGGGGCGGCCCTCGACCAGCTCGAAGAGCACGAAGGGCGACAAGGCGAACAACACGCTGCCCAGCAGCGCCGCTATCCGATCTTCGGTGTAGTCCCGCGCCAGGAACCAGAAGGCCAGGCCCGCGCTGAACAGCCCCACCAGCACAACGACGTTGTAGCCCAGGGTGGGCCCCAGCACCCGGCGGAACGGCAGCGCCAGGTAGCCGTCGAGCACGTTGGCGCCCGTGTGCAGGAAGATGTCCTTGCCCCAGGGGTGGAAGTAGAGATCCGTGTGCCCCATGCTCTGCTGGGTCTCGAGCTGGTGCTCGACGAACCAGTAGAACCACTGGGTGCCGTAGTGATCCACGTACTCGACGCCCAGCAGGTTTTCGCTCAGCAGCGGCACGGAGGGGCCGAACACCGCCCCGACCAGCAACACACAGAGCAAGATGACCAGCAGGCGAAAGCCCTTCATTTTTTCTCCAGCCCGGGACATATCACCTCACCGGCCATCGGGGCAGCGCCAACCCGCCCCGGGGCCCGCTGCCCAGGCCGAGCGCGAGCGCGCCCTGGCGCGGCCCGGCAACGGCACCCCGACGAGGAATGTCGAAGCCCACGATGAGGCCGATCACGGCTTGCTTTCAGGAGTCCTGACACATCCTGTGGACGCCCTCCTCGGGGGCAGGTAAGCTCCACAGGTCGTCCTTGTCACCAAATGTCGTCACCTTCTAGGGGTGCCCATGTCCGCTCGTCTCTCCATCCTGGCTCTCTTCGTCGCCGTCATGGCCCACGGCTGCGACGGCTGCGACAACTCCGGCCCCATCAAGGACGACACGGGTCCCGAGGTCACGGTCGACGCCGACGGCGACGGCTTCACGACGGACGAGGACTGCGACGACGCCGACCCCTCGGTCCATCCGGGCGCCGAAGAGGCCTGCGACGAGATCGACAACGACTGCGACGGCGAGATCGACGAGGGCGCGGATAGCGTCTACTACGGTGACGTCGACGGCGACGGCTTCGGCGATCCCGGCACCACCATCGAGGCCTGCGGGGCCCCCAGCGGCTACGTCGAGGACGCCACCGACTGCGACGACGACGACGCGGACGTCAACCCGGCGGCCGACGAGCTCTGCAACGGCATGGACGACGACTGTGACGGCCTCATCGACGACGAGGACGACAGCCTGGTCCAGAACAGCGCGCCCACCTGGTACATGGACGCCGACGGCGACGGCTACGGCGTGGACGTCGTGTCCGTCCAGGCTTGCGTCGCGCCCTCCGGCTACGTGGCCACCAGCGACGACTGCGACGACGACAACGCCACCGTGTTCCCCGGCGCCGACGAGTACTGCAACGGCATCGACGACGACTGCGACGGCGACATCGACGAGGACACCGTCGACGCCGAGACCCGCTGGTACCCGGACGCCGACGGCGACGGCTACGGCGACCCCGGTGAGGTGCTGATCCAGTGCAACCAGCCCACCGGCTACGTGCTCGACGCCACCGACTGCGACGACGCGGATCCCTCCACCTACCCTGGCTCCACCGAGTACTGCGACGGCACGGACAACGACTGTGACGGCCTGGTCGACGAGGACGACGCGGTCGACGGCGCCACCTGGTACGCCGACGGCGACGGCGACGGCTACGGCGACGCCGCCACCTCCAGCTACGCCTGCTACCAGCCCTCCGGCTACGTCCTGGACGACACCGACTGCGACGACGCCGACGCCGCCCAGCACCCGGGCGCCTACGAGTACTGCAACGGCGAAGACGACGACTGTGACGGCGTCATCGACGAAGACGACGCCGTGGACGTGGTCACCTGGTACGCAGACAGCGACGGCGACAGCTACGGGGACGCCGCCGACAGCCAGCTCGATTGCAACGAGCCCAGCGGGTACGTCCTGGACGACACCGACTGCGACGACACCGACGCGGCCGTGTTCCCCAGCGCCGACGAGTACTGCAACGGCTACGACGACGACTGCGACGGATTCATCGACGAAGACGACGCTGTGGACGTCTCCACCTGGTACGCCGACCGCGACGCCGACGGCTACGGTGACGCCGCCACCACCGCGATCGACTGCGATCAGCCCAGCCGCTACGTGGCCGACGACACCGACTGCGACGACCGCGACGCCAGCCAGAACCCGGGCGCCGACGAGTACTGCAACGGTGAGGACGACGACTGCGACGGCGACATCGACGAAGACGACGCCATGGACGTGTCGGTCTGGTTCGAGGACGCCGACGCCGATGGCTGGGGCAACGACTCCGTGATGGACACCGACTGCGACCAGCCCAGCGGCTACGTCGCCCGCGGTGGGGACTGCGACGACACCGACGCGGCCTACAACCCCGCCGCCTCAGAGACCGACTGCGCCGACCCCAACGACTACAACTGCGACGGCTCCGTCGCCTACGCCGACAACGATGGTGACGGCTACGCGGCCTGCGAGGAGTGCGACGACAACGACGCCGCCCAGTACCCGGGCGCCGACGAGTACTGCAACGGCGAAGATGACGACTGCGACGGCCTGGTGGACGAGGACGAGGCCCTGGATGTGGCCACCTGGTACGCCGACAGCGACGGCGACCGCTACGGCGACGCCACGATCACCGACGTCGCGTGCGACCAGCCCTCTGGCTACGTGGCCAACGCCACCGACTGCGACGACACCGATGCCCTGCAGTTCCCCGGCGCAGTGGAGTACTGCAACGGCGAGGACGACGACTGCGACGGCAGCATCGACGAAGACAGCGCCTTCGACGTGTCCACCTGGTACCGCGACGATGACGGCGACAGCTACGGCGATCCCTCGGTCGTGGACATCGACTGCGACCAGCCCTCCGGCTACGTCGCCGACGACACCGACTGCGACGACAGCGACGTCATGCAGCACCCGGGCGCCACCGAGTACTGCAACGGCGAAGACGACGACTGCGACGGCATCGTCGATGAAGACGACGCCGCCGACTCCTCGGTCTGGTACATCGACGGCGACGCCGATGGCTACGGCAACGCCGCCATCAGCCAGATCGACTGCGATCAGCCCTCCGGCTACGTCCTGGACGCCACCGACTGCGACGACACCGACGCCACCCAGCACCCGGGCGCCGACGAGTACTGCAACGGCGAAGACGACGACTGCGACGGCGACATCGACGAAGACTCCGCCCTGGACGTGCTCACCTGGTACGCCGACAGCGACGGCGACACCTACGGCGACAGCGCGGTGACCGACATCGACTGCGACCAGCCCTCTGGCTACGTCGCCGACGACACCGACTGCGACGACTCCGACGCGGCCCAACACCCGGGCGCCGACGAGTACTGCAACGGCGAAGACGACGACTGCGACGGTCGCATCGACGAAGACGACGCCCTGGACGTGCTCACCTGGTACGCCGACAGCGACGGCGACAGCTACGGCG
>CALDOK010000233.1 GCA_937912125.1 uncultured Pseudomonadota bacterium | reverse complement strand
AGGGACCAGGGGAGGGACCAGGGGAGGGACCACGCCCGCGAGCAGCGGTTCCCGCGAGAGTGCGCGGGCCGCTCCTGGCGATCCGGGCCCGCTCGAGGCAGAGTGCTCGGGTCCCCTACGCCAGGACCACGCATGCACCTTCGCCCCCTCCTGCTCTTGTCCCCCGCGCTGCTGCTGGGTTGCCGCCGCGCCAAGACCGACCCCACCGGCGCGCTGGACCTCGAGGTCTGGACCGAGTCCGCGCCGGACGGCTGGACCGAGGTGAAGGTGGACGTCACCGAGCAGCACGGTGCCTTCATGGTCTCGGCGCAGACCGAGACCCAGGGCGCCTACCTGAGCGTCGAGGAGGTCTGGGATCCGAGCGGCAACCTGGTGATGAGCTGGGAGGACTGGGACAGCTCCGACGAGTGGATCGGCGAGCCCTTCTTCGCCTGGTACAAGGACGTCTTCTTCAACTGGCCCATCCGCGAAGAGGACGGGCCCCTCGAGCCGGGCTCCTGGTCGGTGATCGTCAGCGCGGTGAACGACGCATGGGTCTACAAGAGCGCCGATCTCGACCTGAGCGTCCAGCGCAAGCGCGACACCGAGCCGGCCGCGGGCACGGTCCATGTCTGGCTGGTCTACGCCAAGGGCGTCACCAGGGAGAGCGGCGTCCAGGACGCGGTCGAGGCCGCCGTGGACCAGTGGCGCACCATCTGGGCGCCCTACGGCCTGGATCTCGAGGTCGAGTACGGCGACATGCCGGGCCTGGACCCCGCCCTGCCCGTGCCCGGCGAAGACAGCGACGAGCTGTTGAAGCTCTCCCGTCGCGGCAACGGCGAGCAGATCATCGTGGTCATCGGCGAGACCGTGGACGGGGACAAGTGGACCTACGGCATGGCCGGCGGCATCCCCGGCCCCATGGTCCCCTCGGATCGCTCGGCCATCGCCATCTCCTGGCTGGTCCACGCCGGCAAGGACGCCAGCTTCGACGACGACGAGATCCGCGTCTTCGGCGGCTCCCTGGCCCACGAGGTGGGGCACTACATGGGCCTGTGCCACCCGGTGGAGGACGGCTACGCGTCGTGGGACGCCCTGGCGGACACCCCCGCCTGCAGCGACCAGAGCAGCTGCGAGGAGCAGCTCGGCCCCAACCTGATGTTCCCCTACTCCATCTGCGACTGGGAGACCTGCTCGGTGCAGGAGGCCCTCACCGACGACCAGGTCGTCGTCAGCCAGCAGTACAGCGGCACGCTGTAGAGGTCACCATGAGCCCCACCTTCCTCACCCTCGCCCTGCTCGTGTGCATCCGGCCCGCCCCGGCTCAGGACTGGACCCCCAGCCCCGAGCAGACCGCGGTCTACAAGGCCCTGAGCGTCCGGGACCCGGCCCCCTCCTGCGAGGCGGTGGAGGCCCTGGCCACCGATCCCCTCGCCGCCCTGCTCACCGTGGTGGACAAGGCCTCCATGCCTCCCTGGGCCCCCATGAGGGCCGCCCACTGCATCGTCACGCGCCACACCACAGCCGCCCGCACGGACCTGCTGAGCTGGGTGGGCCAGGAACAGACCCGGGGCCTGGGTCTGCTGGTCCTGGCCGAGCTGGACGCCATGGACGAACCCGTGGCCCTCGAGCTGGCCCAGGCGGCGCTGGCTGGGCCCCTGGCCACCGACGCCCAGGCGCGCCTGGCCGACAGCGGAATCCCCAGCGTGAGGGCCCTGGTGGCGGAGCCGGCCCCCTAGCCGAATGGACCGATACCGAGCCTAGCGTCGCCGCCTACGCACCAGCCCCAGCAAGGCCAGCAGCCCGAGCCAGTGGGGAGGTGAGGCCGCGCTACAGCCGCAGCCGCGCCCCTCGACGAAGCGCACCCTGGCGCTGGGCGGGAGCGGAGCCAGGTCGTCGTCCGGGGGGTCCGGCTGGTCCTGCCCGCCCGTGTCGTCGGGTGTGTCGTCCCCTGTATCGACCACCGGGTCGTCCCCTGTATCGACCACCGGGTCGTCCCCCGAGTCCCCCAGGGTGCCGCTGAAGGTGCCGGTGAGGATGTACGGGCCGGCGTACTCGTAGCTGCCCACCCAGGTGTCCACCACGATCCAGTGCTCGCCCGGATCCAGCCACACGCTCAGATCGGTGTGGTGCCGGGCGATGCAGCTGTCGCTCGAGGGCCCGTCCAACACATGGATGTCGGCGTCCACGCTGTTGTCGCAGCTGACCCGCAGGTCCAGGGTGCCCGCGCTGGCCACCTCGAGGTGGTAGATCTGCTCGGGGCCGGACTCGTCGGTGTCCGGCTCGCAGCTGTAGCTGTCGAAGACATCGCTGGCGGCGCCAGCGGTCCAGCCCAGGTGCTCGTAGGGGAAGCGCGTGATCTCGTGGGGGTTGGCCAGGGTGCCCGTCTCGGCGCCGTCGTTGATGCTGTCGTAGCGGATGGGGGTGTAGCTGGAGAAGGCCGACCAGCCCTGGTCCACGTCGGTGAAGACCAGCTCGCCGTTGGCCTCGGCGTGCACCGGGATGCCCGCGGCCGTCTGGTAGGCGAACAACACGATGTGGCTGCCCGAGTTGTTCAGGGCGTCCCCCCGGGTGAGCGCGGAGGCGGAGATGTCGTAGCTCACCTGGTAGATGGTGGCGGTGCCGTACTTCTGGCTGGTCTCCCAGGCCTGGGACACGAAGCCCGAGCAGTCCACACCCACGGTGCACCACAGCGAGCCGTGCCAGCTGTGGCTGCCCGCGCCGTAGCCCTCGGCGATGTAGGAGTCGTACTCGGAGGTGGTGTACCAGCCGCCCCAGTCGTAGGGGATGCCCCGGTAGCTGGAACCCGGGCTGTAGTCGCTGACGTAGTCCGAGGAGCACGAGGCGTACTGGTTGGACGAGCCCATGGTCCACAGGTGGGTCTCGAACTCGGCGGCGTTGTCCATCACCGCTTCGCGGTCGACGGCCAGGGCGGCGCCCACCAGGACCAGCAGCAGGGCCGTCACGGCGACACCCGGAGGATCTCGAGGCCCTCGGCGCGGGGCACCAGGACCACCAGCTCGCCTTCGGGGGTGGCGGCCAGGTCGCCCCGGGGTGCGTAGAGCCGCCCGGCCACCGGGAGCTCATGGGGCTCGCGGGTGGGCACGTGCCAGGCGGTGCGGGTGACCACGATGGGGCTGTCGGCCACCACGACGTCCACCACCAGCCAGTCGCCGAAGCGCTGGCCGCTGGCCTCGAGGGCGGCGGGCAGGGGGAGGTCCATGCCCTGGGTGTGCATGGTGGCGCCATCCCAGCGGACCGCGGGCGGTCGCTCCTGCAGGCCCTGGGCCACGGGGGGCTGAAGCTGGTCGTCGCCGAGGGTGGCGATGGGGTGGCCATGGCCGAAGGGATCCAGGGCCAGCAGCTGATCGCCCTGGAGTCCCAGGCTGACCGCGGTGGGGATCAGGGCGGGCAGCTCCACAGCGGCGCGCTGCTGACCGTCGAGGGACCACAGGGTGAGCTGACGGGCCGAGTGATCCAGCACCAGGACGCCCTGGTCCACCAGGAGCAGGTCGCTGGCGTGGCGCACCGGGAAGGCCAATGCGGGCTGGTCGCCCTGCAGCAACACCACCTCGCGACGCACGCTGTCGTACAACAGCAAGCGGCCGTCCTTGCCTGCGTGGAGTAGGCCGGGACCCCGGATCTGCGCGTCTTCGCGGGCCTCGGTGAGGCCCAGCTCGGTCCAGGGCAGCGTGGTGGCGCCCAGGGCCCAGGAGGATGAGAGGGCGAGGATCAGGAGGGGGAGAACATTCATGGTGAGGAATTTCGCAAGAATCGTGCCGATCCAGGATGGTGCGTTTGGGCGTCCGGAGGCCGGAGAGGGTGGCCGCGAGTGCGCCTGCAGGCGGGGGATCGACACCCCAGGCGCGACCTCTCAGCCGCAGAAGCTCTCGAGGTACTCCACCTGGTTGTTGCTCTCGTCGCACTCGTCCACGACCCCAGCGCCGGCGCCGTCGTCGTCCACCACCAACAGGAAGCCGTCGCTGCCCATGTCGGCCAGGGGCACCACGAAGCGCCCCCCGGCCAGGGAGGCGCCGCTGTCCACAGGGTCCACCCGCTGGCGAACGACGAAGCTGGGCAGGCCCCCGTCGACGACCCACAGGCTCACCCAGCTGGCCTCGCTGGTGGCGCTGCCGCCCTGGTTGGCCACCTGGTAGGCGATCTCCACCACGCTGACCTCGGGGTCACAGCCCGAGACGCACACATCGTCGATGCTCACCACCAGATCCGGCGTCCCCGGGATGTCGTCGTAGGGCCGGCCGCGGAAGACATTGTAGGTCTGCCAGCTGGGCGTGGGGGCGGTGGGGATGCTGCCGTCGGGGTTCTGGTTGGTCTGGGCGAAGTCGTGCAGGCCCCAGGTGGGGCCCGACTCGGGCCAACCCGAGCCCGCGTGGCCGAAGGCGGTGATCCCGGTGTAGGCGCCCGAGCTGTTGGCCACCAGCATCTCGGCGGAGCCGTCGTTGTCCACGTCGGCGATGGTGGGGATCTCGAAGTAGGTGACCGAGCCGTGGCTGGTGTTCTCGTACAGCACCGAGCCCGTGGCGCCGTCGTACAGCCGCAGGGCCTGCTCGTCGGCGAAGAGCACCTCGTAGACCTCGTCGCCGTTCATGTCGAAGACCGAGCAGCCCGCCGCGCCGCTGCTGTCCCGCATGGAGGCGGTCCACTTGGGCGTGCCGTCGGCCTCGAAGGCCGAGATGGCGGTGCCGTTGGGCGCGATGTACTCGGCCTTGCCGTCGCCGTCGATGTCGCCCACGCAGGGCGGGCCAGGGTTGGACACCGCCAGGCCCCGGGACACGCCGGGGGTTCCGTCGTGCTGGTAGATGGTGACGGTGTTGCCGAAGGACATGATCACCTCGGCCTCGGCGTCGCTGTCCAGGTCGGCGACGGCCGCGAAGCAGGAGGTGCCGCTGCCCGAGGCGGACCACTCGATGGCTCCGCTGGGATCGAACACGGAGTTGCCCAGCAGGATCTCCTGACGGCCGTCCAGATCGATGTCGGCCACCACAGGGCTGCGCCAGCACGAGGCGTTCTGGGGGCTGAGCTCGGCCACGTGGCTGCCGTCGGCGCCATTGACGATGGCCACATCGGCGATCACCTCCACGTCGCCGTCGCCGTCCAGGTCCGCCGCGGTGGTGATGGGGTACATCATGGAGTAGCTGCGGCTGCTGGTCCACTCGGTGTGGCAGGCGCCGTCCACCGCTCGCACCTGGCCGCTGGCGGTGGGACCCACCACCTCGTTCTTGCCGTCGCCGTCGACGTCTGCGATGATCACGCCCCCATCGCTGCGGAAGCCCGCCGCCGTGCAGATGGCGCGCCCGGTGTCCCCCGAGATGATGTGCAGGGTGCCGCCCGAGTAGGAGGTGAAGGCCACGTCGGGGGTGTCCAGATCATCGACCACGCCGTCGCCGTTGTCGTCGGTGAGGTTGCCCGTGGCGGGCATGACCACCACAGGTCCGGAGGCGGTGTAGTTCCACTCCAGGTTCAGATCCCAGGGGTCGGTCACCTCGGCGGGGTCGTAGGCCTGGCACTCCTCCACCACCGAGACCACACCCGGAGCGCTGGTGCTGACGTCGCAGCCGTCGTCCAGGCAGTCTGCGATGCCGTCGCCGTCGGTGTCGTCGTAGCCCTCGTCCACCTCACCGTCGCCGTCGTCGTCGACGCCGTTGCAGATCTCCTCGTCGGGCCCCGGCGCGCTGTCGTCAGGGGGCTCGGTGTCCCCCACTGTGGGCTCGGAGTCACCCGGGCCCGGGTCCTTGGGGTCGGGCTCGAGGTTGTAGTCGACGCAGGCCGAGAGGACCAGCAGCGGAACGACGCGAAGCAAGCGAGGCATGAGCGACTCCAGGCTCTGGTGAAGATAGCACCGGCACCGGCCTCTCACGCGGGTTTCGGGTGCTATGAGCCAGCCTCGGGCAGGTAGGGCACCTCGACCTCGAAGAAGAAGGGGCGGTGGGAGCAGTCCGTCTGGGGATCGTTGTCCCCGGTGGCGATGAAGCCGAACTCGGCCCGGGACTCGTCGATGGCCCGATAGGACAGCTCGGAGGTGATGGCCAGATCGAAGGACAAGGAGATGGGCCCCTGAGTCTCGGGGGGCGGGATGTCGCAGTCCGCCAGATCGCTGTCCTCGCCCACGCAGTAGGTGGGGATGTCATTGTCGAAGAGGTTCTCCATGCCCGCGATGGTGTCCCAGTCGTAGTTCCTGAAGATTCCATCCTGGGGCAACGCATCGATCCAGGGGCGGTAGCTGCCGGCCAGCACCACCCCGTTGAAGACGAACATGAAGTTGTCATCGTAGACGATGTCCTGCTCGAGGCCGGCCTCGCCCGCGAAGTCGAAGCCCATGTCGCAGATGACCACCTCCTCGAGGTCGAGCACCTCGAGCTGCTCCACCCGGGCAGTCAGGTAGCCGTTCTCGGCCTGCAGGTTGCCATCCTCGCCCCAGGCGCAGCCCCCGGTGGTGCCGTCGAACTCGACCCGGAAGGTCTGGGTGAGGATCTGGTCGGCCCGTTCCTCGCAGGCGTCGCGCACATCTTCGGCATCATCGATCTCGAGGGGGACCACGCCCCCCTTGGCGCAGCCGACGAGCAGGACGGAGAGCAGGACGAGGCGCATGGTGGCTCCGGGATCAGGGGGTCTCGAAGCCCATGATACCGCTCCTTGTCTCCACCGTGGAGAGTGGAAAGTGTCATGGATGCACCCGTTCTCGGGGAGAGGGCAGGGAACCGCGCGGCCACGGGGGTGTCCACCGCCCCATGCTCGCGAGCTTGCTGGTGTTGGCCGTGGCCTCGGCCGCTGGCCCGGACTTCCTTCCCCTGGAAGAAGTGGAAGATCCAGCCCTGGCGCGCGCCGCCCAGGCGGCGGTGTCCTTCGACGGAGGCTCGGGCTTCGTGGTCTCGTCCAACGGCTACGTGGTCACCGCCAACCACGTCGCGGGCATGGTCGGCCCGACCCCCTGGGTGCGCCTGGCTTGGACCCACAGCCCGGGCCCCGCTCCGGTCCAGGCACACCTGGTGGCGGTTGACACAAACGCAGATCTGGCCCTGTATCGCCTGCCGCCCGGGCAGTACGCACACCTGGATCTGAGCCTGGAGCCAGCAGCCCGGGGGGACACGGTCGTCGCCATGGCCCACCCCCCAAGGCGGCCGCTGCTGTTCAGCGGGGGGCGGGTGCTGGAGGCTCCGGCCCTGTGGGCGGGCCAGCCCATCCTGGAGTACACGGCCCCGGCCTACGACGGCTACTCGGGGGGCGCGCTGCTGAACGGCCAGGGGCAGGTGCTCGGGGTCCACCGCGGCTGGGACTTCCGGGGACTCGGTCAGGGACACCTGGTGGCGGTGCCCGCGGGGGCGGTGCTCGAGGCCTTCACAGAGCAGCTCGATCCAGGCACGACCGATGACGATAGCCCTGGATAGCACAAGCTCATCGGCGGCCCATCCTACAGGTTCGACAATCTGAAGCTGACAAGTGGATCATTCCTGATAAAGGGGCGCCCTTTGCGCCGACCCAGGAGGTCCCATGCGCTGGCAGAATGTCCACATCGAGGCCATCGGCCACGATCTGCCCGATGACGTGCTCACCAGTGACGCCATCGAGGATCGCCTGGCTGACAGCATGGCTCGCCTGAAGATCCCCCGCGGCCGGCTGACCGGGCTCACGGGCATCCGCGAGCGCCGCATGTACGCCAACGACGAGAAGCCCAGCGCCATCGCCACCCGCGCCGCCCGCATCGCCCTCGAGCGCGCGGGCATCGAGCCGAGCGACCTGGACCTGCTCATCAGCACCAGCATCATCCGCGACTGGGACGAGCCAGGCACCGCCAGCTTCGTCGGCGGCAACCTGGGCGTGCCTCACAGCTGCGACTGCTTCGACGTCAGCCACGCCTGCCTGGGCTTCGTCACCGGCATGGTCCAAGCCGCCAACGCCATCGAGCTGGGCCAGGCCAAGTACGTGCTGGTGGTCACCGGCGAGAACTTCGCCCCGGGTATGCGCAACACCATGGACATCATGTCCAGCCCGGACTGCGACCAGAAGACCTTCTTCGAGAACTTCGCCACCCTCACCCTGGGCAACTGCGGCGCGGCCTTCGTGCTGTCCCACAAGGACGTCTCCAAGACCACCCACCGCATCACCGCCGCCGTGGCTCGCTCCGGCACCGAGCACAACATGCTGTGTGTGGCCAACCGCATGCAGATGCACGCCGACCCGGTGGGCCTCAAGGTCCACGGGCTCAACCTGGTGGTCGAGACCTGGCCCCACTTCCTCGAGGCCTCGGGCTGGGAGAAGCACGAGGTGGATCACTTCATGTGTCACCAGGTGGGCCTGCGCCACATCACCGAGGCCCTCGAGCGCATGGACGTCGAGACCGACCGCGGCTTCCTCACCGTGACCTACCTGGGCAACTGCGGCTCGGCCGCGGTCCCGGTCACCATGGCCGAGGCCCTGGCGGCGGGCACCATCAAGCCCGGGGACAAGATCTGCTTCAACGGCGTGGGCTCGGGCCTGGGCACCATCCAGCTCGGCATCGAGTGGTAGCCCCGTGAGCGCGGGCGGGACGGTCGTGCAGCGCTCCGAACGCAGCGCAACCCTGCCCGCCCCCGTGCGCGAGCTCTACCCCTGGACCGGCCACACCATCACCGGGGCCGACGGGCTGGCGCAGCACTTCCTGGACGAGGGCACAGGCCCCGTGGTCCTCATGGTCCACGGCAACCCCACCTGGTCCTTCTACTACCGCGACATGGTGCGCGAGCTCTCCAGGGACCATCGCTGCATCGTGCCCGACCACATGGGCTGCGGGCTCTCGGACAAGCCCGCCACCTGGGGCTACCGGATTCCGGACCACGTGGACCAGCTCTGCGCGCTCATCGAGGCCCTCGATCTTCGGGACATCACCCTGATGGTCCACGACTGGGGCGGCGCCATCGGCTACGCCGCGGCCATCCGGATGCCCCACCGCTTCCGACGCTTCGTGGTCTTCAACACCGGCGCCTTCCTGCTGCCCCTGCCCGCCTCTCTGCGGGCCCTGCGCATCCCCGGCTACGGCCACCTGGTGGTGCAGGGCCTCAACGGCTTCCTGCGCCTGGGCATGGCCTTCGCCGTGGGCCACAGGGAGCGCTTCACGGGTGCCGTGCGCGACGGCTACTTCGCCCCCTATGGCTCCTGGGCCGACCGCCAGGTCATCCGCCGCTTCATCGAAGAGATCCCCATCGAGGCGGACCACCCCAACCGGGCCCTGCTGCAGACCCTGGACCAGGGCCTGCCCGCCCTTACCGGGCTGCCCCACCTGGTGTGCTGGGGCATCCGGGACTGGGTCTTCCACCCCGGCTATCTCGAAGGCTGGCGGGAGCGGCTGCCCGGCGGGGAGTTCCACGTCTTCGACGACTGCTCCCACTGGGTGGTCGACGAGGCGTCCGAGCGCATCCTGCCCTTGGTGCGGGACTTCCTGGGGCGGCATCCGCTGTAGCGGCGTGTATGATGCCTCCGGGACCGAGCCTCCCGGAGGATCATGCTCGCCACCCTGCTGCTGCTGGCCTCTGCCCAGGCCGTGACTCTGCCCGATCGGACGGTGGAGCAGCTCGAGCTGGCACAGGACGCGCAGGGTGGGCCTGTGTTGGTCGCGGTGGCCGGCGGCGGCTCGAGGTCCCTGGCTCGCAGCGCGAGTCGGGTGCTGGGGAAAGACGTGACCCACATCCCTGGGCATGCCCCCCAGCTGGAGCTCGAGGCCCTGTTGGCGGGGAACCAGGCGACGTGCGGATACCTGATCCAGGGCTCCCTCGATGGTGGCGCGACCCTGCTGCGTCTGGGGGACTGCGCCGAGCTCGACCCGCAGCCGCCGTCACACACCAACCCGAGCCTCCACTGGCGCGGCGACACGCTGGCCGCCCACGACGGCTGGGAGTGGCTCGATGCCGATGAGTTCGCCCACCAGGTCGGAGACGAGCGCGTACAGGCCGGCTACGCGGAGGCGATGCGACCGACGAAGCTGGCGAGCATCTCACTGCTCGCCTCGTCCCAGCTGGCGCTCGTCAGCTTCTTGATCACCGACATCGAGTCCCACCCCAGCAACGGCTGGCAGCGGCACTACGGACCTCACATCATGCTGGGCTGGGCAGCGACCTCTGCATCCAGCGCGGCGCTGCTGCTGGTTATCCGCAAGCGGAAGATCAACCGCCTCTCACACTGGTACGACCGGGAAGAGGCTCGCGCTTGGGGGCGGGGCAGCCCGGAAGGCGACACCCCATGACCCCCGCTGGCGGACGCGGCCACCTGGACCCACTGGCTCGAACAGCGGCAAGGGCCTGCCACCGATGGAACCCGGCACGCCGAAACACGGGGTAGGCGCGAAGGTTCCGCCCGCCCACATGGCGGGGTGGACCCAGCTGCGGTAAACCCCCGCTCCGAGGAGAGGGCCCCATAATGTCCGACAATCGCAACATCGCCGCCATGCTGCGTCAGCGCGCCACCGAACAGCCCGACGCCGTGGCCTTCCGCTTCATGAAGCCCCACGCCGGGCCGGGCCACCCCCAGCCGCGCACCGAGATCCGCTACGGTGAGCTCATCGCCGCGGCCGACCGCTACGCCCACGGCTTCGCCAAGGCCGGCATCACCCGCGGCATGCGCACCCTGGTGTTGGCGTCTCCCAGCCTGGACTTCTACGCCTTCATGTTCGGCCTGTTCGAGCTGGGGGCCATCCCCGTGTTCCTGGACCCGGGCATGGGGGTCAAGAACGTCCTGAAGTGCATCGAGCAGAACAAGCCCGAGGCCATGGTGGCCCTGAGTGCCATCCACGCCGTGGCCTGCTTCGCCCGCAAGCCCTTCGCCAACGTCAGGATCAACATCACCGTCGGATCCCGCTGGTTCTGGGGCGGCCACACCCTGCAGCAGATCTACGAACAGGGCGGCGACACACCCTGGGATCTGCCCCACTTCGAGCCCGAAGAAGAAGCCGCCATCATCTTCACCTCCGGCTCCACCGGCCCCCCCAAGGGCGTGTCCTTCCGCCACGGCGCCTTCCACGAGGTCACCACCAACATCGGCCAGATGTTCGGCTACGGCCCGGGCGACGTGCACATGGAGGCCTTCGCCAGCTTCGTGTTCTTCGACGCCTGCCTGGGCATGACCACCGTGGTGCCTGACGCAAACCTCACCAAGCTCGCGGGCGCCGACCCCGCGGTGTTCCTCCGGGCCATCCAGGAGCAGCACTGCAACTCGGCCTTCGCCTCCCCCATCGTGTGGGCCAAGCTCACCCGCCACTGCGAAGTCATCGACGAGGCCCTGCCCAGCCTCGAGCGCGCCGTCACCACCGGCGCCCCCATCCACGCCGACATGCACCGCCGCTTCCACGCCCTGGTGGGCCCGAGCGTCACCCTGCACACCCCCTACGGCGCCACCGAGAGCCTCACGGTGTCCAGCTTCGACAGCCGCCGCATCCTGGCCGAGACATGGGCTGATACAGCCAAGGGTGCCGGGACATGTGTCGGCATGCCTGTGCCCGGCGCCGACGTGTACATCATCGGTGTCACCGAAGACCCCATCCCCACCTGGGACGACAGCCTGATGTTGCCGGCTGGCGAGATCGGCGAGATCACCGTGGGCAGCGGCGTGGCCAGCCCCGAGTACAAGGAGCACCCCGAGGCCAACGCCCTGGCCAAGATCCAGCAAGGCGAGCGCATCCTGCATCGCATGGGCGACATCGGCTACCTGGACGAGCAGGGCCGGCTGTGGTTCTGCGGCCGCAAGAGCCACCGCATCGAGACCCCCAGCGGCTTGGTGCCCGCCGTGCCGGTGGAGAACATCGTCAACGAGCACCCCGCGGTGTTCCGCTCGGCCCTGGTGGGCCTGGGCGCCCGGGGCCACGAGGTCCCGGTGCTGCTGGTGGAGCTCGAGCAGGGCCACCAGTGGTCCGACACCCTGGCCAGCGAGCTGCGCACCCGCCTCGAGGGCACACGCTGGGAAGGCGTGGCCGCCGCCATGGAGCCCTACCAGGGCTTCCCCGTCGACCCCCGCCACAACTCCAAGATCCGCCGCGAGGTTCTCAAGATCTGGGCCGAGACACGCTTCGCGGACGCCATGCCCAAGCTCGAGGTCAAGCGCCCATAGTCGTCTGTTGGAAACCACTGACGTCGATGGCGCGAGGTAAGCCACAAGCCTGAACCCAAAGCCCAGGTGGCAGCAACCGTTTCCACCGCCAGGAGAGACACCATGAGAGCACTCGTCACCGGAGGAGGCGGCTTCCTGGGCCGCAGGCTCGTGGAGCTGCTGCTCCAGCAGGGTGAAGAGGTCACCGTGGTGGCCCGCAGCCGCTACCCCGAGGTCGAGGCCCTGGGCGCCCGCTGCGTGCAGGCCGACCTGCGGGACCGTGGCAAGCTGGTGGGCGCGGTCCAGGGCCACGACGTGGTCTTCCATGTGGCCTCACGCACGGGCTTCTGGGGCAAGCGAGGCGCCAACGACTACTGGGCCATCAACGTCGACGGCACCAACAACCTGCTCGAGGTGATGGAGGCCGTGGGGGTGCCACGGCTGGTCTACACCTCCACCCCCTCGGTGGTGGGCTACGCCCAGGACGTGGCCAACGGCCCCCAGGACCTGCCCTACGCCGACCCCCACGAGAGCATCTACCCGGAGTCCAAGGCGGCGGCCGAGGCCGAGGTGCTGCGGGCCAACGGCCACAGCCTGGCCACCGTGGCCCTGCGACCCCACCTGATCTTCGGGCCAGGCGACAACCACCTGGTGCCCCGCCTGGTGGACCGCGCCGCCGCGGGCAAGCTGCCCATCATCGGCGACGGACAAGCCCGGGTGGACGTCACCTACATCGACAACGCCGCCTGGGCCCACATCGACGCCGCCAACGCGCTCATCGGCCACACCGCGCCCTGCGCGGGCAAGGCCTACTTCATCGGCAACGAATCCCCCGTGCTGCTGTACGCGTGGATCAACGAGATCCTGGACGGCCTGGGCTATCCGCCGATCGCCAAGACCCTCAGCCGCGACACGGCCCGCAAGCTGGCCGCTGCCGTGGAGTGGGCCTGGAACAACCTGCCCATGCCCGGCGAGCCTCGGCTCACCCCCTTCCTGGTGGACGGCATGGCTCGGGATCACTGGTACGACCCGGCCCCCGCCCGCGCAGATCTGGGCTACCACCCCCGGGTGGACATGCCCACGGCCATGAAGGCCACCATCGCCTGGCTGAAGCAGCGGGAGTGAGCCTCGGGCGCCCCAGCCTACAGCCGCTCCCTCACATCCACGGGCAGCGCGTCCCCCAGCCGCTCGAGCAGGGCCAGGCGTTCCTGGCCCGGGGGGATCTCGAGCGCCGCGCCGCCATCGTCGAGCTCCTCGGGGTCCAGGTCCTCGGAGAGGCAGATCTGCAAGGTCTCGGGGTCGGGCTCGGGGGGCGGCGGCGGATCCCAGCGCATCGACAGGCAGGGCCGGGGCGGGTCGTCGGGGACGGCCTCGGTCCCTGGCGGGTCGCCCAGCTCGGGGATGGGAGGCGAGAGGCAGGGGTGCGTGGGAGGCTCGGGGGGCGGCGGCTCGGGAGGCAAGCCTTCGGGCGGCGGCGCGATGGACAAGCACACATCGGGCGGCGCGTCCGGTGGAGCGTCCGGCGGCGGCTCGGTGGGCGGCAGGACGGACAGGCAAGGACGCAGCTCCTCGCCACCTTCGTCATCCCGGGCGATGGACAAGCACACGCCCGGGCGGCAGGTGCCGCAGCTGGACAAGCCCAAGGCCACGAGCACGGACAGGGGGAGCTTCTCACGCGCCATGACGACCTCCGAAGGGGACGTCAGCAACCTACCAGCGCAGCACCGGCCCCACCAGACCCTCGCCCATGTCCTCGCTGATCTCCCGGCTGGCGCTCATGTCCACCTGGCCGGTCAAGGACCCGGCGCTCCAGCCGGCGGACACGGACAGCGAGACGCTGTCCCACTCCGAAGGGTCGATCTCTGTGAAGACATAGCTGCCGCCCAGGGCGGCCCAGTCCAGCTCGGCGCTGGCCCACAGCGAACCGGTGTCCATGGCCAGGATGCTGGCCGGCACGCTCTCGTCGAAGGCGCCGTCGTCGGTGGCCAGGGCCATTGTGATGGGGACCTCGAGCCAATCGACACATGCGTCATCCGGCGCGCCCGGGGCCGGCCCCGTGTCCTCGGGACCCCCGGTGTCCTCCACCGGGCTGCGATCGTGGTAGACCACGTCACCCGCCAGGGTGGCACCGATGGTCACCGTGG
>CALDOK010000232.1 GCA_937912125.1 uncultured Pseudomonadota bacterium | reverse complement strand
GGTGTGGGGACCTGCGGTGCCAGGGCTGGATTCAGCGTACCAGGAAGACGCCCAGGACTACGGCGAAGACCAGCAGGCCAGCGTAGATCAGCACCGTACGGAGCCGGGTGCCCTTGAAGCTGGGCACGAACTGGCGACTGCGCCGACGCCGACGCCGGTACTTGGTGCGCCACTCGTATTCTTCGGGGGTGAGCCAGTTTTCGCGGCCGCGGGAGTCGACGTAGAGCTTGTAGCCGCGCTCGGTATAGAACTCGTGGCGCATCTGCTCTCGCATCTCGGCCACCACGAGCTCCTTCTCGCGCAGCGCCTGCTGCTCACGCTTGGAGCGCACGCGCTGCTGCTTGTGCTCGAGCCGACGAAGCCGACGCCCGTGCTCTTCCTCGAGCTCGCCGAGGATGCGCAGTTCGGCTTCTTTGCGTTCTTCCTCGCTAAGGACCAAGGGGGCTCCCTGTGACAAGCCGTTCGGAACCCTGCTCCGCGGCGGCGAAACAGCGCCGCGACCCTATCGTGGACCGACCTGGAGTGCCAATCTGGACACTTAGGGTGGACTGGACCCCTCCGAAGGATCCGTCGAGGACGATCCTGGTGCCACCACGGTCCTCCCGGACCGCCCTCGCTGGAGCGCCACCAGGGTCTGGACCTCGGCCTCGGTGGCCACGTCCGCCAGCAGCAGCACCTCGAGGTGCTCCAGCAGCTCGGGATAGCGACCCCGCTCACGCAGCGCGGCCATCAGGGTGCGCCGGACCCCGTGAGCGTCCGGGTTTTCGGCCAGGAGCTGCTCGAGCACACCCATGCCCGCAGCGTCACCTTGGCCCAGCCTGGTGCTGGCGATGCCCGCGCGGAGGCCGACATCATCGGATCCGCACTGGCCCTGAGCTTCATGGAACCGCACCAGCGCCTCGTCGTAGCGCTTCGTGGCCAGCAGTGTGCCCGCCGCCGTGCGGTTGGCGAAGCAGCTGTCGTGGCGATCCTCGACCAGTGCGAGAGCCTCTGCATAGCGGTAGCGCTGCAGCAGGAAGGATGCGTAGGCCGCCACTCCCTGCGGGTCCAGGACCTGCGCCCGCAGGAAGAGCTCCTCGGCCAGGATGTCGTCGCCACCCTGGAACGCCAACAGCGCCGCGTCGCGCACCCGGTCCGCCCGAGGCGGGAGGACCTCGGCGAGCACCACCCGAGGGTCCTCGTCGGTGAGCAAGGCCTCGCGCAGATAGGGCAGGCCCGACTCGCCGCTGGGGAAGTCCAGAGCCAGCAGGTGGGCATAGGCCTGGCGCGCCAGCTCATCCTCCCGCTGCGCCCGCCGCAGCCGGGCCAGGTGGAGCCAGCTCCACAGGAGCGTGGGGTAGGCCCGAGTGGACAGCTCCAGCACCTGGGCGGCATCGTCCATGTCCCCCGCCAGCCAGCGGGTGCGCGCCAGCTCGAAGAGGGTGGCGGGATCGATGGGCCGGCGCGCCAAGGCCGCGCGGTACCAGTCCTCGGCGGCGATCAGGGAGTCGAGGTCTTCGGGGGCCGCGCGCGCTCGCTCGTAGGCAGCCCGCCCCAGGGCGACAGCATGCTCGGAGGGGGCCCACGGGCTGCTGGGAACCCGTCCAGCCCAGAAGGCCTGCAGGCTCGACGCCAGGACCGCCAGGCCCAGGACCGGCACCGCGCCCAGGGCCAGCCACCGTGACGTGGAGCCCAGGCCGACGCTCGAGGGCGTCGCGCGGCTGCCACGGGCCAGGGCGACGCCGCCCACCAGGGCGTACAGCACGGCCAAGGCCCCGATGTGGGCCGAGAAGGTGACCGCAGACGAGACGAGCAGGGCCGCCAGCGCGGCCACGTAGCCGGCCAACATGGAGCGGCGACGGCCCCGGTGCAGCCGCGTACAGCCCCAGGCCCCCACCGCCAGCGGGAGCAGCGCCAGGCCGATCCACAGCGCACCGCCAACGAGGCCCTGCTCGGCCAAGGCCTGCAGGTAGTCCTGGTGGGCATGGCTGGTGGTGGTGAACTCCGGCATGGACTTCACCACCTGGTAGGCGTCCTGGTAGGAGCCAGCCCCCACGCCAAGCAGCGGCGCCCCGGACACAAGCCGGGTGGTGCCGTGCCAGATGCCGCCGCGGCCCAGGAGCAGATCGCCCTCGAACCAGTCGGGGGAGATCCAGTGCGAGAAGCGGTAGGCCAGCGCGATGGGCCCCACCCGCCACACCATGGCCGCACCGCCCGCCAGGCCCAGACCCAGCAGCACCTGCACGGTGCGGGAGCCCAGCAGCACACCGAAGACCACGACGGCCACCACGACCTCGAGGATGGCTCCCCGGCTACCCGAAGCCACCACACCCATGGCCAGCACCGCCGCGGAGCCCATCGCCATGAGCCGCCAGACCAGATCTTTGCGCAGCATCAACGCCAGGGCGAGAGGCACCAGGGCCGCGCAGGCCGCGCCACCTTGGTTCGGGTTGACGTAGGGGGCGAAGAAGGGGTCACGCGCGTAGGCTGGAATTCCGGAGACCCAGTAGATGGACGCCGCGCCGGTGGCCCAGTGCAGGGCCGCCAGGAAGGTACAGGCCACCCCGGTGCCCACCAGGATCCAGGCCACGGTGCGCGCGCGGTCCAGGGTTCGCACCACGGCCAGGGTGCCCAGCCCCACCAGCCCGACCCCCAGGGACAGCTGCAGCGCCAACAGAGCGCGGTGAGGGTCCAGGGCCAGGCAGTGACGCGCCTGCCCCACCAGGGACAGCACCTCGTTGACCGGACCAGCGACCACGGGCTGCAGGCCGACCCGGGCGGCCGCATCCACCGGCAGCAGCGAGGTGGCGTTCAGCGCCAGGGCCAGCAGCAGCAGCAGCAGCGCCACCATGCCAGGCCAGCCCAGCGTGCGGCCGCGCAGGCCCACCCAGGCCGCCGCGCCGCCGCAGAGCGCGCAGACCACGCCCAGCATCAGGCGAGGACCTGGGTGAACCGAGGCGAACGGCACCAGCGCTGCTAGGTAGAGCAGCGCGAGGAGGGGGACGAGAGGACGCTCGAGGCGCCTGCCTGGTCGGTGGGCGTCGTTCATGGCTGACGATGGTGACATGCCGTATTAGCTTCGCGCATCCCGTGCAGGCGGATCCAGCAGGAAGGCTGCGTCCACTGCGTCGTCAGTGGCGACCGCGGGGCAGGAAGATCCCAGCGCACCGTCAGCGCCACAACGCGAGCGATGCAGGCTACCGAGCGAACTTCATGGCAGACCAGTCCAATCCCCGCGAAGCCCTCCTGATCCACTACTGGTACATCCTCCAGAAGCGGAAAACGGTGGTCCTGGTCTTCATGGCCGTCCTGGCCATCACGGTCACCATCGGCACCCTGCTGTCCGACAAGTACTACAGCGCCACCGCGGTGCTCGAGATCCAGCCCAAGGCCCCGGTGGTCTTCGACGTGGCCGAGGTCTCCGAGATGGTCTCCACCAGCACCGCGGTGGAGATGCGCGCCTACTACGGCACCCAGTACCGCATCCTCCAGAGCCGCACGGTGGTGGGCGACGCCATCGACCGGCTGCGCGAGGAGCAGGGCATCACCGACTTCGACGGGCTGGCCAAGCCCGAGGGCCGCTTCCGCTCAGGGCTGAGCGTCGAGCCCGACGCCGAGACCCACCTGGTGGAGATCGTCTACGAGTACACGGACCCCGACAAGGCGGCCATGTTCGCCAACGCCCTGGCCCAGGCCTACATCGAGCAGAACCTCGAGCGCTCCCTCGAGGCCGCCCAGACCGCCCTCGAGTGGCTCGAGAACCAGCACCGCATCTACCGCACCCGCAAGACCGAGGCGGACCAGAAGGTCCACGAGTACATGTGGGACGAGAACCTCCTGGGCATGCAGGAAGGCCGCAACCGCACCCAGAACGCCCTCGAGAAGCTCGTCACAGCCTGGAGCGAGGTCCACACCGAGCGCATCCAGGTCGAGGCCACCCTCACGGATCTCAACCGGCTGCGCGATCACGGCGATCTCAGCGCGTTGGCCAGCTTCCTCAGCGACGAGGACCCGGTGCTGCAGCGGCGCATGGCCCACCTGCGCGAGCTCGAGGAAGAGCGCGCCAACCTCGAGGGCCGCTACCTCCCCGACCACCCCCAGATGCGCCAGATCGAGACCGAGCTCACCCAGGTCCGCACGGCCATGGAGGAGCAGGTCGGCCAGATCATCCGCGCTCACCGGGCCGAGCTCGATCTCGTGTCCAGCCGCGAGCAGGCGCTCAAGGACGACATGGAGCAGATCACCTCGGAGCTCGAGGAGCTCGAGGTCAAGCTGATCGAGCTCGAGTTCCTCGAGGCCGACGCCAAGCGCAACGAGGACTTCTACAAGAGCCTCGACCAGCGCATGTCCGAGGTGGACCTGGGCGCCATGATCCGCGCCAACAACGTGCGCGTGGTGGATCCAGCCATCCCCAACGCCGACCCGGTGCGCCCGGTGCTGCCGGTGAACGTGGCCATGGGGCTGCTGATGGGCCTGTTCGGCGGCTGCGCCCTGGCCTTCTTCATGGAGTACCTGGACAGCACGGTCAAGTCCCGCGAGGACGTGGAGATCACCGTGGGCATGCCCTTCCTGGGCATCGTCCCCCTGGTCGAGGAGCAGGATCTCAAGACCCTCACCAACACCCGGGATCGCTCCATCTTCGTGCATGCCGTGCCGCGCTCGAACGTGGCCGAGGCCCTGCGATCGGTGCGCACCAACCTGCTGTTCTCGGGCCACGGGCCCCTGAATCGCCTGCTGATCACCTCCGCCCTGCCCCAGGAAGGCAAGTCCTTCCTCACCTCGAACCTCTCGGTGCTCATCGCGGCCACCGGCAGCCGGCTGCTGATCATCGACGCCGACCTGCGGCGGCCCAACCTGCACAAGCTCTTCGAGCTCGAGAACACCCAGGGCCTCTCCACGGTGCTGGCGGGCATCCACAGCTTCGACGAGTGCGTCATCGAGACCCACGTCCCCAACCTGCACGTCCTGCTGGCGGGTCCCACGCCCCCCAACCCGGCCGAGCTGCTGGGCTCCGAGCGCATGACCGAGCTGCTGGACAGCATCACCACCTACGACATGATCCTCATCGACTCCCCGCCGGTGAACGTCGTGGCCGACCCCCTCATGCTCAGCTCCCTGGTCGACGGCGTGCTGGTCATCATCGAGGCGAACGCCACCTCCCGCAGCCTGGTCGCCCGCACCCGCGACCTGCTCATGGAGGTCAACGCCAACGTGCTGGGTGCCGTGGTCAACAAGCTCAATGTGCGCCGCGCCGGCTACGGCTACTACTACTACGACTACGGCTACTACGGTGAGCGCGAGGGCCCCGCGGGCCCAGCGGGCGCCCCGCTCAAGCCCTCCGAGCCCGGCGATCTCGAGACCAAGAACAGCTAGCCTTGGGTTTCACCAGTTCTCGGCGTACTGGCGCGGGCTAGGGGCTCGGGGCTCGGGGCTCGGGGCTCGGGGCTCGCATTGTCGGGTAGAAAGCCGCGGGCGGTGGCGGGGTCTCGTGGTTCTGCAGGCCGCGTCAGGGCTCGGCAGGCGGGCCTCCTGCGGGTCGCAGTGGTGACCGTGTGCGGCCCCCCTCGCGGGCGCCCCTGTGTAGCCGGGCTCCGCACGATGAAACGACCGGGGAAGGGCATCCAGCCCCGGCAGATCACGGCGAGGAGCCTCCAAGCCAGCGCTCGCGAGGTCGGCGGGGCATCGACGCCCGACAGGGCCCGGGATCAGTACTCTTCGCTGTCGTCGTAGCCGCTGCTGCAGTCCGGGTCCTCGGCGTCTTCCCAGCCATCGCTGTCGTTGTCGATGGAGTCGTTGCAGGCCAGATCGCCCCGGCTGTAGCCGCCGTACTCGTCCTCATCCAGCAGCGAGCTGCAGTCGGGATCGTCGGTGTCGTACCAGCCGTCGCCGTCGTTGTCGGCGCCGTCGTTGCACTCGGTGGCGGGGTCGGTCTCGTCGTCATCGGCCGCGGAGGCGCAGGAGGGATCGTCGGCGTCGATGAGCCCGTCGCTGTCGTTGTCCACGCCGTCGTTGCACTGGGCCGCGCCAGCGAAGCCGGCGTCCTCGCCGTCGTCGTGGACGGAGGCGCAGTCGGGGTCGTCGGTGTCGGTCCAGCCGTCGCCGTCGTTGTCCAGGCTGTCGCTGCACTGGGTGGTGTTGGCCTCGTCGGTGTCGGTGGCCGAGGCGCAGCCCACGTCGTCGCCGTCGACGTAGCCGTCGCCGTCGTCGTCCAGCCGGTTGTTGCAGGCGAACAGAACGTCGAGAGCTTCCTCGTCCAGCAGCCACACACAGTCGGGGTCGGCGGCGTCGGTCCAGCCGTCCAGGTCGTTGTCGATGCCGTCGGCGCAGGTGCCGTACTCGGCCTCGACATTGTCCCAGGCCCACAGGCACTCGAGATCGTCGCTGTCCGTCCAGCCGTCCAGATCGTTGTCGACGCCGTCGTTGCACTCGCCCGCGCCGGTGAAGCCCGCCTCGGCGGAGGCGACCCAGCAGTCGGGGTCGTCCACGTCGACCCAGCCGTCGGAGTCGCTGTCGACCCCGTCGGTGCAGGAGCTGGCCAGGTCGAGCTCGAAGTCGTCCCCGGCGTCGGTGCAGCCCAGATCGTCGGCATCGAACAAGCCGTCGCCGTCGTTGTCCAGCCCATCGTTGCAGGCCTCGAGACCGAAGCCGATCTCGAGCCCCTCGGTGGCGCACTCGGGATCGTCGGCGTCGAACCAGCCGTCCAGATCGTTGTCCAGCCCGTCGGCGCAGGGGTCTACGGCGGCCTCGTCGTCGTCCCAGGCCCAGGCGCAGTCGGGATCGTCGGCGTCGAACAGGCCGTCGCTGTCGTCGTCCAGCCCGTTGGAGCAGCCGGTGATGATGGCGCCGGACTCGGTGGCGCCGGCCATGCAGTCCGCGTCGTCCACATCGATCCAGCCGTCGCCGTCGTCGTCGGCGCCGTTGCGGCAGCTGGGGCCCAGGTTGCTCTCGTCGGAGTCCAGCTGATGGTGGCAGCCAGGGTCCAGCGCGTCGTACAGGCCGTCGCTGTCGCTGTCCTGACCATCGCCGCAGGCCACGGGCAGCAGGCTGTACTCGAAGCCCACCAGGAAGCAGTCCAGGTCCTCGGCGTCGACCCAGCCGTCGCCGTCGTCGTCCAGCCCGTTGCTGCAGTCGCCGGTGATGGAGGTCTCGTCCTGGTCGTAGGCGTCGATGCAGTCGGTGTCGGCGCCGTCGGCGTAGCCATCGCTGTCGTCGTCCAAGCCGTTGGAGCAGGTGGGGACGATGTGCGTGCCGTCCTCGACGGTGCCCTCGATGCAGTCGGAGTCCTCGGCGTCGATCCAGCCGTCGCGGTCGTCGTCGACGCGGTTGAAGCAGGTGGGGCCGGTGGGACCGGCTTCGCTGGGATCCAGCGCAGACGCGCAGTCGGTGTCGTCGGCGTCGGTGTAGCCGTCGCCGTCGTCGTCCAGACCGTTGGCGCAGGTCAGGTCGAGGGCGCCGACCTCCATGCCCACCAGGAAGCAGTCGGTGTCATCGGTGTCGATCCAGCCGTCGCTGTCGTTGTCCACACCGTCGGCGCAGTCGGTGTTGGCCGCCTCGGCGTTGTCCCAGGCGCTGTCGCAGTCCGCATCGTCAGCGTCGGCGTCGCCATCGCTGTCGTTGTCCACGCCGTCGTTGCACAGCGCATCACCGAAGCCGCCACCCAGCTCGGCCAAGGCCACGGAGCAGTCGGGGTCGGCGGCGTCGGCCCAGCCGTCGCCGTCGTCGTCCAGGCCGTTGCTGCAGCTGATGTGGACCCGCGCCTCTTCGTCGTCCCAGGCGTCGTCACAGCCGCTGTCATCGCCATCGACGTCGCCGTCGCCGTCGTTGTCCTCGCCGTCATTACAGGCGTACAGCTCGTAGCCGACCTCTTCGCCGAAGGAGTCGCAGTCCGGGTCCTCGTCGTCGACCCAGCCGTCGACGTCGTCGTCCACGCCGTCAGCACAGCTGCCGGGCAGGGCGGCCTCGTCGTCGTCCCAGGCCACCGCGCAGTCCGCATCACCGCGGTCGCGCCGGCCGTCGCCGTCGTTGTCGATGCCGTCGTTGCAGGCCCGGGCACCGAAGCCGGACTCGGGGCTGCCCGCGATGCAGTCGGGATCCAGGTCGTCGACGAAGCCGTCCAGGTCGTCGTCTGCGCCGTCGGCACAGCTCGCCGCGCCGTCGTCCTCGACCGTGTCCGCCCCGGTGGAGCAGCCTGGGTCCACCGAGTCGATCAACAGATCACCGTCGTTGTCGATGCCATCGTTGCAGGCATAGGCGCTCAGGCCGCCCTCGCTGTCGCCCACAGCGCAGTCGGGATCGTCGCCGTCTGCGTAGCCATCGGCGTCGTCGTCCAGCCCGTTGGTGCAGTCGCCCGGGTCGCGCTCGTCGTGGTCGCTGGCGCTCGAGCAGCCGGGGTCGGCGGCGTCGATGAGCAGGTCACCGTCACCATCCGCGCCGTCGCTGCAGTCGGTGTCACCGTAGCCGAGCTCCTCGTCTCCGTCGGCGCAGTCGAGGTCGTCCGCGTCGATCCAGCCGTCGCCGTCGTTGTCGTAGCCGTCGGCGCAGGGCAGCTGATCGTCCAGCTCGCTCCAGTCCGCGCCGCTGGCGCAGCCGGGATCGTCGGCGTCGATCAGGGCGTCGCCGTCGTTGTCCTCGCCGTCGTTGCAGCCCCAGCGGACGTCCAGCCCCAGCTCGCTGCTGCCCGCGAGGCAGTCGGGATCCTCGCCATCGACCCAGTCGTCCCCGTCGTCGTCCAGGCCGTTGGTGCAGCCGGTGATGGGGTCGGTCTCGTCGGTGTCCAGCCCGGAGCTGCAGCCCGGGTCGGCGGCGTCGATCAGGCCGTCGCTGTCGTTGTCGGCCGCGTCGTTGCAGTCGTAGGCCGAGGTGGCGGGGCCTTCGTTGTTGTCGGTGGACGAGCCGCAGCCCGGGTCGTCCAGGTCGCTCCAGCCGTCGCCGTCGTCGTCGACGCCGTTGGAGCAGGCGTAGATGGCCTCGTAGGCGCCGGTGGCCTCGTCGCAGTCGGGGTCCAGGGAGTCGATCAGGAGGTCCGTGTCGTTGTCGATGCCGTCGTTGCAGGCGGTGCTGCCGAGCCCGACCTCGCTGGAGCCGACGGCGCAGTCGGGGTCGTCCTCGTCGATCCAGCCGTCGCCGTCGTTGTCCAGGCTGTCCTGACAGCCGTCGGCCTCGAGGTCGCTGTAGACCGCGCAGGCGCTGTCGGCGGCGTCGATGGCGCCATCGCCGTCGTTGTCCACGCCGTCGGAGCACTCATGGGCGCTGTCGAAGCCCAGCTCGGTGTCTCCGGAGACGCAGTCGGAGTCGTAGCGGTCGGTCCAGCCGTCGCCGTCGTCGTCGGTGCCGTCGCTGCAGCTGGCGGTCTCGTCGTCGTCCAGGGCGTCGTCGCAGCTGGTGTCGGCGCTGTCGATGTCGCCGTCGCCGTCGTTGTCCGCACCGTCGTTGCACTCAGCGCTGCCGTAGCCGCGCTCGTAGCCCAGGTCCACGCAGTCGGGGTCCTGCTCGTCGGTCCAGCCGTCGCCGTCGTTGTCCAGCAGATCAGCGCAGCTCGCGGCCTCGCTGAGGTCGTAGGCACTGGAGCAGTCGGGGTCGTTGCCGTCGATGCGGCGGTCGCCGTCGTTGTCCACGCCGTCGGAGCACTCGCCCAGGCCAGCGAAGAAGCCCTCGTCGTCGTCCTGGCTCGAGCTGCAGTCGGGATCGTCCAGGTCGGTCCAGGTGTCGCCGTCGTTGTCGGCCCCGTCTTCGCAGGCGTTCTGCTCGGTGGGGTCGCTGCCGGTGTCGCAGGACGCATCGCCGGCATCCACGGCGCCATCGTCGTCGTTGTCGACGCCGTCGTTGCACGCGTAGTCGGTGTCGTAGCCGGTCTCTTCGTCCCCGCTGGCGCAGTCGGGATCGTCCACGTCCACCCAGCCGTCGCCGTCGTTGTCTTCGCCGTCTTCGCAGGGCAGGTCACCCTCGAGATCATCGGTGGCGCTGTCGCAGTTGGAGTCGTCCGCGTCGGTGTGCCCGTCGTCGTCGTTGTCGAGGCCGTCGTTGCACTCGTGGTCGGACCCGTAGCCCAGCTCTTCGTCGCCGCTGGCGCAGTCGGGATCGGCCCCGTCGACCCAGCCGTCGCCGTCGTTGTCTTCGCCGTCCAGACAAGGATCCTGCTCGTAGGCACCCAGGGCGTCGTCGCAGTAGTCGTCGTCGCCGTCCACGAAGCCGTCTTCGTCGTTGTCGATGCCGTCATTGCAGGCGCTGGAGCCGGTGCCGATCTCCTGATCGCCGGAGGCGCAGTCGGGGTCGTCGCCGTCGGTCCAGCCGTCCTCGTCGTCGTCCTGCCCGTTCTCACACTGGGTGACTGGATCGTCGAGCACCGCCACGCCGGGCACGGTGATCTCGACGATCTGATCGGAGACGAAGCCCTGCGGGCCCACCGTGCTGCTGGTGACCACACGGGTGGTGCCGCTGTAGCCCTGCACGGAGAAGCGCATCTGCACATCGCCCGAGCCGCCTGGCCGCAGCTCGATGCTGGGCAGGCTGTCGCTGTAGGAGCTGGGATCGATGCTGATCACCAGCTCGGGCTCGTCGTCGTCGACGCGCACGTTGACCAGGGTGCCCAGATCGCCGACGGACTCACCCACAGCGAGGGGCTCGCCGTCGGCGTCCAGGAAGGGAGTCTCGGGATCCACCACCAGCAGCAGGCTGTCGACGGCCGCGAGCACCGCGGGCGCGTCACCGTCGAGGTAGACGATGATGGAGGTGGGCACGTCGGGCTCGCCACAGCCGACCAGCGACACCACCGCGGGCAGGCCGAGCAGCAGGAGAGTGTTCGCGCGGAACATGGTCGAGATCCGGTTCATGGTAGCACCACCAGGACATCGCCCGAGGGGGGCTCGGGGGGCTCGAGGGCCTTGGCCAGGATCACGCCGCCAGCGACACCACCGGCGGCCACGGCGCCCGTGGCTGCCCAGAAGGTCCAGCGGCCGTAGAAGGGAGGAAGCTGCCGCAGCTCACTGGCGCCCTGGCCCGTGGGTGCGAGCTTGGCCTTGACCGTCACGCTGCCTTTGGCGGGGACGCGCAGCGACATCGTGGCGGGCTCGAGGCCCGGCCCGCTGACCTGGAGCTTCACGGTGCCTCGATCGATCCCAGGCAGATGCACACGGGTGCCCTGACCCACCTGGCTGCCGTTGATGGTGACGACGGCCTGGTCGCTGCCGGTCTTGACGGTGAGCTTGGCGCCCGACTGGGAGAGGGTGAGATCCAGGCTGCCCTTGCGGCCGTCACTGGTATCTACCGGCCGGAAGACCTCGACCCAGCCATCGAGGGCCAGGCGGACCTGGTGCTCGCCCAGGGCGATCCCGGAGATGTCCAAGGGGGTGACGCCCACCTGCTCGCCATCGATCCAGACGGTGGCGCCGGGCGGGGTGGAGCCCACATGGAACAGGCCAGCGGAGCTGAGCAGCTCGAGATCGAAGAACAGGTTGCGGCCGCGTTCGAAAGAGAAGCCGGCCTCGACGGGCTCGTAGCCTTCGGCGACGACGGCGTAGCGGTGCTCGCCGGGAGCCAGATCCCGCACGCGGATGGGGGACGGCCCCACCGGGTTGCCGTCGATGTGTACGGTGGCGCCGACGGGCAGCACCAGGAACTCCACGGTGCCCGTACCAGCCACGAGCTTGGCCTCGAGGGACTTGGTGAGGCCCTCGATCAGCTCGATCTTGCGCACAAAGGGATCGTAGCTGTCAGCCACGACGCGCACCTGGTGGCGCCCCACAGGGTGGTAGCCGGTGTAGGGCAGCGCGCCGACCTTGTCGCCGTCGACCCAGACCTCGGCGCCCTCGACGTTGCCGGTGACCGAGAGCACGCCCACGGGATCTTCGGCCCAGGCAGGGCTGGCGAGCAAGAAGCCCACGAGCAGCAGGGCGAATGTGACCCAGTGATGGGCCCGCGAGCACAAGGATTGGGAGGGCCGGGCCCTCCGAACAGCGGTGGGAGTCATCGATTCTCCTCTGCACAACAGAGGGAGCTTATCACCTCACCGACATGGCAGGGCCGCTATGCCGCCCCTTCAGAGGCTTCCCTGCGCTCCACAGGAGGCTCTCGAGGCCCGATAGGCCCGACCCCGCCGACCTGGTCAAGCCCCGCCTGCGCAGCGGGCGTCCCCCGCGCGCCGGGTGACGCGCTGGGCGTCGAGCCACTCGAGCAGTGGGATCAGATGCTTCCTGGTCAATCCCCAGCGATCCTTCGCCTGGGCGGGCGTGAAGGTGCCCTCGGTGCGCAGCCAGGCGCGCACATCCACCACCAGCTCGTCGAGCACCCCGGCATGGGCCACGAAGGGCCCCACCTTCACCAGCTCCTCGCGCTCGATCAGGTAGTGCAGGATCGCCTCACAGTCGCGGTGCGCGGCCACGGCCGTGAGCACATAGGGGGGCTCGAGGAGCAGCCGCACTCGCAGGGCGGCCGCCAGGATGCGCTCGGCCGCGGCCCGCTGGTCGGAGTCCAGAGCCAGCGCGAAGCTGGCCAGGTGGTAGCGCCCATGAGCGCGTCCCAGGACGCCTTGGCCCACGAGCCACTCGAGCAGGGCCTCGAGCTCGCGGTCCCCCAGGGCCTTGAGGGGCCCGGCGATGAGCTCCTTGCGGCGGGCGCCGCGGGAGAGGGGGTGAGTGGCGTGGAAGGCCTCGAGGCCACCCTGGACCACAGCGGTCAGGCGGTCCAGCACCCCCGCATGCAGCACTCGATCCGCCAGGACCTGACCCCAGGTGTCGCTGTCGGCTGGCAAGCAGCCACGCTGCTGGGCCTCGGCCCGGCTGAGCCCTCGCAAGCCGGCGCGCTCGAGGAGCACGTCTCGCTCACCACGGGCCAGGCGCTCGAGCTGCAGCGCGCTGGAGCGGCGCTCCCGGTGGCGCACCGGGCGGGCCCAGGGATCGAGCACCCGCCCGCCTCCCATGGTGGTGACCGGAGAGGCGCGCCGGAGCACGAAGCGGTCCTCGGGCAGGCAAGCCGCCTCGGAGGCCAAGCGGAGCTGCAAGAAGCCGTCCCAGGCCTGATCCGAAGGCCCCTCGGACCACTCGTCCAGGGCAGGGGGCACCCGATCGACCCCCAGGGGGCGGGCGTGGGCCACCACCTCTGCGGTGCCCACCAGGAAGCGTACCTCAGCGCCGTCTTCGAGCACGGGAGCCCCCGCCAGGTGGCGGTAGGCCACATCCACCACCCGGGTGGCGGGCACCGAGCCCGGGGTCACCACCTCGTGCCCGCGGGCGATCTCGTCCTTGCTCAGGCTGAGGTTCATGGCGGTGCGCAGCCCCGCACGGGTGCTGGTGGTGGATCTGCCGTGGACCTGCAGGCCGCGGACCCGCACCCGCGGGCAGCCGGGGATCACCTCGACGTCATCGCCATCGTTCAGCACCCCGGAGCGCACGGTGCCCGTGACCACCGTGCCGTGGCCCTTCTGGCTGAAGACGCGGTCCACCGGCAGCCGAAAGGGTGCCTCGAGCAAGCGGCCCTGGGGCTGGAGGCTGTCCAGCGCCAGCATCAACTCCGGCACCCCCGCGCCCGTGACGCCCGACACCGGCAGGATGGGGGCATCCGCCAAGGGCGTGCCCGCCAGGGCGTCGCGCACGTCGTCCTCGGCCAGCATCAGCAGCTCTTCGTCCACCATGTCGGCGAAGGTCAGCGCCACCAGCCCCTGCTCCACCCCCAGCAGCCCCAAGATGGCCAGGTGCTCCGCCGTCTGCGGCATCACCCCGTCCATGGCCGAGACGCAGAGCATCACCGCGTCGATCCCCGTGGCGCCGGAGACCATAGTGCGCACCAGGCGCTCGTGGCCAGGGACGTCCACGAAGGCCAGCATGCGGCCCGAGGGCAGCTCGAGGTTGGTGAAGCCCAGCGCGATGGTGATGCCTCGATCCCGCTCTTCCGGCAGGGTGTCGAGGTAGATCCCCGTGAGCTTCTCGATGAGGGTGGTCTTGCCGTGGTCGATGTGACCAGCGGAGCCGACGACGAGGTACTGGGAGGGCTTGGGCATGATTTGTGGGTGGACTATCCCGAAGCGCGAGAGAACGTTCCTCGACAGCCACCGACCCACAAGCCGCGCAGTAACCAAGGCCACCAGCGCCTCACCCCGCCAAGCCCAACACGACAGCCCCCACCAGCCCCAGCCACATTCCCGAACGCCCTGTCCCGCCAAAGGCACTCCAGGGCAGACTGAAACAGGGAAGCAAGACGCGCAACCCGACCATGGCGAGAGGCCACAAGGAAAAGGAAAAGGACACGCCCCGCCCCACAGGCGGACCATCTGTAGCGTTCCGCCTCCAGATCCCCGTTCCTGGTCCTCCAG
>CALDOK010000231.1 GCA_937912125.1 uncultured Pseudomonadota bacterium | reverse complement strand
TTGTCCTGCCCCGCCAGTTCTTCGGCGGAGGCCTCATCGAACGTCTCCGGTGCGGCCTCCTCCTCGTCCTCGACTTTGGGGGCTTCGGGCTCGCCCAAGGCCTGCATCGCCAGCTCGAGGCTGCGACGGGATACGCCCACCACGTCCTCGGAGGCCTCCTCCCGCACCACATTGTCGAACAGATGCTGCTTGTTGGCGATCAGCTCGGCAACACGAGCTTCGTAGGCATCCTTAGCCACCAGCAGCACCACCTGGACGGCCTCGGTCTGGCCCAGGCGGTGCACCCGCGCGATGCGCTGCTCGAGCACGGCGGGGTTCCAGGGCATGTCCAGGTTGATGAGCGCGGTGGCGGACTGCAGGTTCAGGCCTACGCCGCCGGCGTCGGTGGAGAGGAAGACCCGCACCTCGGGGTCATCGCGGAAGCGGTCGAGCAGGGAGCCGCGCTTGGCCGATGGCACGCCTCCATGCAGCCGCACGCAGCCCAGCTTCAGCTTGCGCACGCGCTCCTCGGCCATGGCGGTCATGCGCTCCCACTGGGAGAAGATCACCACCTTGTGGCCGCCCTCGACGCAGAGATCCTCGAGCAGGCGGCTCAGCTCGTCGAGCTTGGGGGAGCCTTGGGTCTCCTTGTCCACCAGCCCGGCGGCGTCGCAGGCCATACGGGCCTGCTGTAGGGCGGCCATGAGCTGGCGCTCTTCGTGGGGCGTCAGGGGGCGGTGCTTTCGGCGGGCGGCGATGGAGCCTGCGGTCTGGACCGCGGCATCGTGCAGCTCCGTCTGTTTGCGGTCCAGGGGAAGGTCCAGCCGGTGCTGGATGCGGTCGGGGAGCTGGTCGCGCACCAGGGCCCGGTCTCGTCGCAGCATGACGGGAGCCAGCCGTCGCCGCAGCTCGCTCAGGTTGCGGTAGCCCAGCACCTGGCCGCGGGCGTCGGTGACATGGAAGTCCAGCAGGTAGCGCCACAGGGGCCCGAGCACGCGGGGGTCCACCACCTGCATCAGGCTGTAGAGATCCTCGAGCCGGTTCTCGAGGGGGGTGCCGGTGAGCACGAAGGCCCAGCGGGTCTGAATGGACTTCACGGCGGCGGCGCTCTTGGTGCGCCAGTTCTTGATGCGCTGGGCTTCGTCCAGGATCAGCAGGTCGGGCGCGAGGGTCTCCTGGATGACCGAGGCGTCTCGCAGCACCAGCTCGTAGTTGACCACGGTGAAGGCGCTGCGGGCTCCGTACTGGGCGCCGCGCAGGCGGGCGCTGCCCTGGATGACCGTGACCTCCTGGCCGCTGAAGCGCTCGATCTCCCGCTTCCACTGGTGCTTGAGGGAGGCCGGGCAGACCACCAGCGTGCACCGTGCGCCCTCGTGCTCTTGTAGCCAGGCGGCGGCGGCGATGGCCTGGATCGTCTTGCCGAGCCCCATGTCGTCGGCCAGCAGGGCGCGGCCGGCCGCGGCCAGGAAGGCCACACCCTCGACCTGGTAAGGGTACAGCCGCGCGCGCACGCCAGGCAGGTGCCCGCCAGACCGCCCGATCTCACGTCGGATGGCTCGGGCACGGAGCTGGTGCTGGGCCTCCTCGGCCTGTAGGTGGACCCACTCCATGGCGTCGCTTGCCACCAGGAGATCCCGGTGGGCGGTGGCTTCGCGCAGGAAGCGGAAGAAGGCCTGGGGTGGCTCGCCCCGCAGCAAGCCCTGGTCGTCGAAGTGGCGGTCCAGCAGCGCGGCGAGGGGCTCGCTGAGCTTCACGGGTCGGTGGACGCGGATGCGAGGGGACTCGGGTAGATCCCAGGCCAGGTGCACCACGGGGATCGGCGGGCCCTGGCGAGCCACGCGTTCGAACTTCTGGGGCGCTCGCTGCCGAAGATGGTGGAGCACGGCCTCGATGTGCTTGCAGGTGCCCAGGCGGTTGGTGGCGAAGTCGGGGCAGCTGCACTGGTTCATGCGCTCGCCCACCGAGCGGATCTCCACCCGCCAGGGGGGCAGGCTGCGGTCACGGCTCTCCATGGACTGGGCGGTCCAGCTGCCGAACCAGCGGTCGCCTTCGCTGTGCTGCACGACCACCTCGGTGCGGCCGCGCTTGGCGCGAGCCACCACCGCTTCGTCCGCGGCGCTCTCCACGTCGATCTCGTCCACCGGCTGGCGCGCGGCGTAGGCCAGCAGTGCGGCCACGGCGTGCTTGCAGGCGGGCTCCCAGTCGAAGGGGCAGGTGCAGTCCACCAGGATCTCGTCGTCCTCGTCCAGGGTGAGGTCCACCGTGTAGGGTAGGCGAGGATCGGAGCCCGCGACCGTGGCCTGGATGCTGCGCTCGTCGAAGCGCAGCTCGGTGACTCGATGCTCCTCGAAGTAGTCGATGCCCCGGCGCACGATGCGCTCCGAGGCCAGGGCCAGCAGGCCGTCGAGGTCGAGCTTCAGGGGGGGGGGCTGGGCCATGGGGCTGCTCCGTTTGGAGAGAGGCGGCGGTCTATCGTGGTTGGGTGGTCGGGTCTGCTGCACGGGTGCCCCAGGATGTGAGGCCAGACGTCGAGCTGCTGCTGATGAAGGGCTGGTGGATGACTAAAAAGGAGCTGTTGACAACGACGTCAACAGGATCTATTTAGTCAACATGTCTTCCATCGCGCCTTCGCCTCACCAGGCCCTGTCCCTGGCCGCCGCTGCGCTGGCCGAGCTGCTCGATGCCGCGCCCTCTGTCGATGAGGGCGTGGGTGTCGCCGAAGAAGCCCAGCTTCGGATCGGGGCATGGACCTTCGCTCCAGCCTGGAGGCCAAGCTCGCGCGTCGCGGTCGTCGCCCGCGCCCTTCGGGATCTCGACGAGCGGCGTGATGGCGCCATCCCCCTCCTGGTTGTTCCGTTCATGGGCCAGTCCGCCCGCGGACTCTGCGCCGACGCGGGTGTGAGCTGGCTCGACCTCTCGGGCAACGCCCACGTCGTGGGTGGCGGGCTGCGCATCATCATCGAGGGCAAGCCGAACCGCTTCGGGCGCCGCGGACGCCCGCGCAGCGCCTTCGCCCCCAAGAGCGCTCGCATCGCGCGGTGGCTGCTCATGAACCCGGGCGGGGCCCCCACCCAGGCAGGACTCGCGGAGGCGACGGGGATGGACCGGGGCTTCACCAGCCGCATCGTCCATCGACTGCTGGCCGACGAGCTGATCGAGCGCGGGGCGGATGGAACGCTGTTCACACCGCGGGCGGATCTGCTGCTCGAGGCCTGGGCTCAGGACTACGCCTTCGACAAGCACACGATCCACAAGGGCGTCATCGCTGCCCGCTCGGGTACCGAGCTCACCGAGCGGATCGCCCGAGGGCTCGATGACGATGGTGTCGAGCACGCTTTCACCGGGCTGGCCGCAGCCTGGCAGGCGACACGCTTCGCGGGTTTCCGCCTGGCTACGGTCTACCTTCCCGGGGGGCTGGAGCCTGCCCTGGAGCGGTCGCTGGGTTTCCGGGCCATGGAGCGTGGCGCCAACACCTGGTTGGTGGTGCCCAACGACCTCGGCGTGTTGCATGGGGCCACGGAGGTTGAGGACCTGCGCTGTGTTCACCCCGTCCAGATCTGGCTGGATCTGGCCGCACACCCAGAGCGGTCCAGGGAAGCTGCCGAGCGTCTGCGCCGCGAACACATGAGGTGGAGCGATGACCAAGCCGACAACCCGTGAGGGGTACTCGCCAGCCCAGGCAGATCTGGTGCGGGCCACCTGCCTGTATGTGGCGACCTTCCTCGGGGACCTCAGAGACGACCTGGTGGTGGTCGGCGGGCTGGTGCCCTCGCTCCTGGTGGACCCGGGGGACCTGCCCGAAGGTGTCGATGCCCACGTGGGCACGCTCGATCTCGACGTGGGCCTGACCATCGCGCTGCTGGACGAGGGCCGGTACCGCGAGCTCACCGAGCGTCTGCGCTCCGCGGGGTTCGAGCCGGACACCAACACCGAGGGCAAGCCCACCCGGCAGCGCTGGCGCTTCGCTGGGTCCGCCGAGGTCACTATCGACTTTCTCATCCCCCCGAGCCATGAGGGCGATCGCGGTGGGACCATCCGCCACATCGAGCAGGACTTCGCCGCGGTCATCGCGCCCGGGCTCGACGCCGCCTTCCAGGATCGGTTGCTGGTGAGGCTCGAGGGCCGAACCCTCCTCGGTGAGAAGGCCAGCCGTGAGGTCTGGGTCTGCGGGCCCGGTGCCTTCGTCGTGCTCAAGGCCATCGCCTTCGAGCTGAGAGGTGAGAACAAGGACGCCTATGATCTCTTCTACGTCGTGCAGAACGTCGAGGGAGGCCCAGCGGCGATAGCGGCGCGGCTCCGGTCGCTCATGGAACTGCCCGAGGCGCAGCGCGCGGTGGTGATCCTCGAGCGGGACTTCGGTGAGCTGGATGCGCTCGGGCCGCGGCGGGTCGCTCGCTTCTTGTTCGGTGGACCTGACGATGAGCTGCAAGCCGAGGTGGTGGCGTTCGTCGGAGAGCTGCTGGATGCGGTTGGTGCTGGAGCAGCCGGCTGACACTGGGTTCCCTGCGGGCGCCGCTGCTGGACTGTCTGGCACCTCCACGATTCTCGGTGCCTCTCAACGCCCCTCACAGCCTCCCAAGACCCCGATAACCACGCTACAACCTGACTCGCCCCCAGGCTTCGGGAGCAGGAAGTCGGAGCCGCTGCGCGCGATCCTCTCACCCCGACCATCTGATTCCCCGCTTTCTACAACAGGAAGCGGGTATTTTCTATCAGAGGATAGAATGGTGACGGGGCGGGTTGTATAGCAGAACTGTCTAGCAAATGGATCGGGCAGCCACCGCGGGGCGTCTGTTCTGCCACGCCAGGTCCACGCCTGCGTCACGCACCTCGGGGTTCTGGTGGCCACCGCGAGGCCGAGTCGGTCAGGTGGCTATCGGAAGGCAGCGGGGCGCTGTGGCCCGCGTGCTGTACGAAAATTCGATCCCTGCATTCTTCCAGTGAACCTGGCGTCCGCTCGAGGACGGTAGTCACCTCTATGATCGGCGGAGATCCTGGGTCAGCAAGGTCTCGCCGGATTCATGTTGCGCTCCCTGCGGGTCTCGACCGAAGCTCTTGGCCATGTCGTCACTCGCTGTACCCATTGCCCTGTATTTTCTCCTGTTCCTGTTCGCCGGCTGGGCCAGCCGGCGACGCTTGGTGTCGGACAGCCGAAGCTGGCGCCTTCTGAGCGGTTCGCGCAGATCCCGGTTCTCCTCGAGCAGATAGGCGATGACCGCCTGCTGGTGGCGTTCTACTGATGGGTGGGGCCCGTCAGGTTCCAGGGGATCACCATCGTGTGCTCGTCGGCGCGGTAGCAGGCTGTGCCAGCGTACACGATGAGGCCTGGGGCTACGTCCTGGTGGGGGTAGGTGTCCCGGAACGCCCGCAGCCCGCGGGTGTCGTGGCCGCTGAGGGTGGTCTTGCACTTGATCGCGATGGGAAACAGCTGGCCGTCGCGCTCCAGCACCAGGTCCACTTCGGCTCCGCCCGCCGTGCGCCAGTGGTACACGGCCGGGGCGGTGCCAAGCTGCACGAGCTGGCCGTGGAGGTCGTTGACTACCCAGGTCTCGAACAGCGCGCCCAGCAGGGGGCTCACGGCGAGGGCCTGCGGGGACGAGATGCGTTGCAGGTGAGCGGCCAGCCCCGTGTCGCGCAGGTAGCCCTTCCGCTTGCCGCTGACGCGTTTGATGGTGTTGCCATGGTACGGCGGGAGCTCTCGCCACTGGTAGCTGTGGGTCAGCAGGTCGAGCCAGCGTCGGGCCGTAGAGGGGCTCACCCCCAGCTCTCGACCGACATGGGTGTCGTTCAGCTCTTGCGCCGTGAGCGCTGCGCTGAGCCCCAGGAAGCGTCCGAAGGTGGCCAACTGCCGGATGTCCTCCATGGTGCGGATGTCGCGGTCCACGTAGGTCTGGACGTAGGAGCGGTGGTAGTCCGGTACGATGGCGTCGGGGGCGTCCAGCAGCCCGGGAAGGGTGCCCCGCCAGATCCGGTGGGCCGGTGACGTGACGGGGTGGACTGGCGGGTCAGGGCTGGACACGAAGCTCGTGGGATCGGCGAGCCAGGACGCGAGCCAGCCTTGAGCGCGTCCCTGGCCGGACTGTTCTGCCGAGGTCAGACCTTCGAGGGGCAGGATGCCCACCCTTCCCGCCATGCTCTCGGCGACCGCTTCGAGTACGGCCAGGTTCTGTGAGCCAGTCAAGAGGTACTGACCGGGGCCTTCGCTGCGGTCCATCCGGCGCTTGAGTGCAGGCAGCAGCTCCGGCGCGTACTGGATCTCGTCGAGGATCAGGGGAGGGTGGAAGTTGTCCAGGAAGAGATCCGGGTCTCTTCGGGCGCCGTAGATGTCCTGGATGGGGTCGAACACGACCGTGGTGTGGTTGGGGAAGAGCTGTGCGAGCAGCGTGCTCTTGCCCACCTGGCGTGCACCGGTGACCAGGACGCTCTTGAAGAAGCCTGCCAGCTCCAGCAGCTTTCTCTCCGCGTGGCGGGGGCGGTAGTGGGGCATCACAGACTCCACGGCAGGGTTTCGCATGGATAATGCGCGATACTATCGAGTGATTGCAAGCAAAAACCGAGAGTCTCGGGCCGCTCTCTCATTACTGGAAGCAGAACAACTGCCCGCCCACCTTGCCATCGGGCATCTTCGGTGGGTTCGGCTCCAGTCGCTCAACTCCTCCTGCTGGACTGCCTATCGGATCGGTGTCACTCGGTGCACTTCCGCGCCCCTCACCGACTCTCAACACCACGATAACCACGCAACAAAGGTTGTTTACACCACGCTTCAGGAGCGGGAAGTCGGAATCGCTGCGCGCGATCCTCTCACCCCGACCATGGTGATCCCCGCCTCCGATTATCGGAAGCGGGGGTAATACTTCGGGGGCTCAGTGGTTACCTCGGCGCCGCGAGTCCTGACTCCGCCCGAGCCCCTGGACCTACGCAATCTCTGCGAGGCCCTCCATGCCCGTGGCCGTGGCGCTCACGGTGTGGGGACTCGTTGTCAACCCCGCCCGCAGCAGCGCTTGTGCTTCTTCCCGCTGCCGCAGGGGCAGGCCTGGTTGCGTCCGACCTTGGGGCCACTCCTGGTGAGACTTCCGCTGGGCGCCTCGGCCAGGGACCGCTCGGCGACCTCGCGAAGCTGGTGGTATTGGCACTCGAAGGCACTCCGCCGATCTCCGGTGCGCTCGAGCCAAGCCTGGACCGCCGCCAGGCTCTCGGCCTCGTCGTCGCCGCTGTCGTTGGCGGTCACCTCGAGCGCTGGATCGTCGAAGGAGCCTCGCACGAGGCAGCGCTGGATGAGCTCAATGGCGTCCGATCCGGGTTCCTGGGGACGCTGCTCGTACACCTCGACGTTTGAATGAGCGGCAGTCGCAGTCAGGGCTGACGCAGTAGAGCACGTCGAACACCCACTCCCGACCGTCGTGCTGCAGGCCGCCGGCGATGGCGCCACCTCCCATGGAGATGCTGCCGACGCCCGATGCGTAGTGCACCCAGGACTGCAGGAGGTGCTCACGAATCTCGCGCAGGGGGATTCTGGCCGAAGCCAG
>CALDOK010000230.1 GCA_937912125.1 uncultured Pseudomonadota bacterium | reverse complement strand
GGGCTCTTCCTGGGGCTCTTCGTCGCTGTCCTGGGCCAGGGCGGGGAGGGCCCAGGAGAGCCCCAGGCAGGCGAGCAGGGCGCAGTGGCGGCGGAGTCCCATGGCAATCCGTCCGGAGAGAGGTCTGGCGCCGCCCTGTAACGCGAGGTTTCGAGTCAGGTCACTCCCAGAAGCAGGGGCAGACCACCGAGCGGGTGCTGTCGCCGTTGCTGTCCCCGGGGTAGGCACCGTTGGTGGTGCTGGTGCCCGCGGCGCACTTTCCGTAGTAGTGGCTGCCCGTGTAGCCGTAGCCCAGGGTGTGGTAGCCGGTGCCCCCGGTGTAGCTGGCCCAGCCTGCGGCGTTGCCGTTGTTGTAGAACCAGGTGGAGATGTCGTCCGGCTCAGCAGCGGAGCAGTGGTCGGACCACATGGACTCCGCCGAGTAGGCCAGGTTGCTGCCCCCCACCGCCGAGCAGACCTGGTCGCAGGTCTTGCCCTGCAGGCCCAGGTACCAGCACAGCCCATACTGGGCGTGGGGGCCGTCCAGCACGGTGCTCGAGGTGCTGACCACGCAGCCGCCGGCGCTCGCCTGTACCGTGGCGCTGGCGCTGGCGAGGTCGCCGTCGTCGTCGCCGTCGTCGGGGGTGACGGTGCAGGTCCAGACCTCACCCTCGAGCAGATCGGCCGCGGGCACCGTGTCGTCGGTCAGGTGGGTGCTGGTGGGCCCGGTCCAGCCGCTCGAGGCGAAGCCCGTGTCCCAGTCGGAGGGGTAGTCGGCGCCGTCCACCGTCCAGGTGAAGCTGTAGGAGACGCTGTCGCCGTCGATGTCGTAGGAGGCGGTGTCCACGGTGCAGACCAGGTCGTCCGCGCCCTCCTCCGGATCCTCGGGGCTCACGGAGACGCCCGGCGCTCCGGGCGGGGTGTTGGCGATGGTCAGCCCGCTGGAGATCACCGGGCTGCCCGTGTCCGTGCCGTCGCTGGGGGTCACGGTCACCTTCACCAGGTCGCCTTTGTCGAAGGCGGTGGCGCCGTCCAGGGTGGCGGCGCTGCCCGCCGCCGCGCCGTCGACGGTCCAGGCGTAGGTCAGGCTGACGCTGTCCCCGTCCGGGTCGCTGTGGGAGGTGCCCACCGTGAGCAGGTCGTCGGTGGCTGCGCCCGAGGGGCTGATGATCACTGAGCTCACCATGGGTGGGCTGTTGCCGATCACCAGGCTGGCGCTGACGGGGCTGCCGCTGTCGCTGCCGTCGCTGGGGGTGACCGCGCAGGCCACGGTGTCGCCGCGCACGAAGCCCCCGCTCAGGCTGACGCCCGCGCCAGCCCAGACGCCGCCGATGGTCCAGTCGAGGGTGGAACGATCCGGGTCGCCGTCGGGGTCGCTGAAGCCGGAGTAGCTGCAGCTGAGGGTGTCGGTGCTGATGGCCGGGCTCGGGCTGATGGTCACGCTGGCGACGCTGGGCCCGCTGTTGCTCACCAGCAGGGCGGCGCTGATGCTGCTGCCCATGTCCGTGCCGTCGCTGGGGGTCACGGTGCACAACACCGCGTCGCCGCCGGTCACCGCCAGCCCCAGGGTGGCGCCGCTCCCCGCCGCGCTGCCGTTGAGGGTCCAGGCGATGGTGGAGGCGTCTGGGTCGCCGTCGCCGTCGAGGTAGCCGGAGTAGCTGCAGCTGAGGGTGTCGCCGGCATGCGCGGGGTCGGGGCTGATGGTGACGGAGTCGATGCTGGGGGTGCTGTTGCCGATGGTGACCGTGTTCGAGCTCACCGCCGCGCCGCTGTCGGTGCCGTCGCTGGGGGTCACGGCGCAGCGCACGGTGTCGCCCCGGTCGAAGTGGGCCCCGGTCAGGGTGCCGCCGCTGGTGCCTGGATCGGTGCCCGAGACGTCCCAGGCGTAGCTGTAGCTGATGGTGTCACCGTCGCCGTCGGTCCCACCCGAGGGGGTGCAGCTGAGGGTGTCGCTCTCGCCGGCGGGGTCGGGGGTCAGGCTCACGCCCGCGATGCTGGGGGCGATGTTGGCGATGGTGATGCTGGCTTCGCCCGGGGGGCCGCTGTGGGCCCCGTCGCTGGGGGTCACCACCGCCCGCCAGCGTTCGCTCCGGGTGGTGGCGGAGGCGGGCAGCATGGAGCTGGCGCTGGCGCTGGACAGCACGCCGTCCTGGTACCAGCTGTAGCTGTAGCTGACGGTGGAGCCCTCGGGGTCGGTGCTGGGGCTGTCGATGGTGACGCGCAGGTCGTCGTCCGTCGTGGCCGGGTCCGGGGTGATCGAGAGGGTGGGGGCGGTGGGCAGCCCGTTGACGGTGAAGGAGACCAGGGCCGTAGCGTACAGGGCGTCGCTGTCGGTCACCGTCACGGTGAGGACCTGGCTGCCGGTGGACAGCTCGCTCGAGGTGAACTGGGCCAGCCCGGTGCTGTCGGCGCCTTGGGTGGACAGCTCCCCGTCGAGGTTGGAGATCCAGGACAGGCTCAGGGCGCCCGCGGCGTCTTCCGAGTCCGCGACCCGCGCGGTGAAGGTCACGATGTCGCCCTCGGCGTACAGGGCGCCGCTCGCGGGAGCCTCGAGGGTGATCTCGGGGGGCGTGCCAACGGTGTACAGCACGAAGGCCGAGCAGTCGCCGCCGATCTCGTCCATGGCGGCCATGGTGACCACGTGGGTGCCCACGCTCAGGCTGTCCAGGGGCAGCGCGACCGCGCCGCTGCTGTCGGGCTGACTGGAGCCCAGGTCGCCGTCCTCGTCGCTGGTCCAGCTCACCTCGAGCCAGTTCGCCGGGATGTCGGGGTCCGAGACCTGCCCCTCGAAGATCACCGTCTCGCCCTCGGGCCCAGCGGCTCCGCTGGCGGGGGCGGTGATGGCGCAGGAGGGGGGAGTGTTGGGCGGCCCCACGGTGATGATCACGTCGTCGCTGTCGGACTTTCCGTACGAGTCGAGCACCCCGAGGGTCAGGAAGTGCTCCCCCTCGCTCAGGTAGGAGGCGTCCGAGACCGTGCCGTCCGACGAGGGCTCCACGTCCAGATCCAGCTCCCCGTCAAGGTCGCTCTCCCACCACACCAGCAGATCCTGGGCCTCGTCCTCGGCGTCCCCCACGACGCCCTCGAGGGTGATCTTCTGATCGCTGTAGTAGGTGCCCCCTGCCACGGGGGCGACGATGGCGGCGGTGGGCGCCTCGGTGGCCTCGATCGTGAGCACGACGATGGCGGCGCCGCTGGCGTCCAGGGGATCGCGCACCTCGAGGGAGATGGACTCCTGGCCGAGCTCGAGGGTGGCCTCGCAGGCGGTGGCGCCGTCTTCGGCGGGGGCGGACGCTGGGCAGATGGTGGCGCTGCCGGCGAACCATGTGGCTACCAGATCCGCGGCGTCGTGGTCCGCGTCGCTCACCAGGCCCCGCAGGTTCACGGTGTCGCCCTCCAGCACCACGTCGCCCGCCTGGTGGGAGGTGATGCTGGCCTCGGGTGCGGCGTTTCGGGTGCCCAGGCTCTGATCGGGCTGGCAGGCCGTGGCGAGGACAGGGACGAGGGCGAACAGGGCGCGGTGGGACATTGGAGCCTCCCAGGCTGGCACCCATGATACCGGCTTCGGGGCGAGTCGTTGCGCTCGACTGGCTAGAAACCGGGCAGCTCGGGGTCTTCCATGCGGAAGTGCACCACCGAGCGGCCCTCCTCGATCCCCGGGAAGGTCCAGCCGCGGGTGGCGTTGGTGAGGCACGCGGCCTGGGCTTCGTCCACGAAGTAGGCCTCGAGCTGGCTGGCGTTGGTGACCTCGCCCCGCTCGATGTGGATCTTGACCACCACCGTGGGCGCCCCCGCGTCGTCGGGCTTGCCGCCACAGGCCAGGATGGCGCCCGGCTTGATCTCGGCCACGCGCTCGGCCACGTCGGCCTCCCTGGCCAGCAAGCCCGGCAGGCCGAAGTCCAGGTTCTGCTCGAGGGTCACGGTGCAGCCGCCCGTGGGCTCAGGGAAGCGCAGCCGCTTCACCTCTTCGACCAGGCAGGCGTGGGCCTTGGCGTCGTCCAGGGCACTGGCGGTGACCTCCGCGCGGTCCACCACGCCGTTGGGAAGCACGGTGTAGCTGAGGGTGACCTCACCGCGCATGGTGCGGTCGATGAGCAGGCGCTTGACCTGGCAGCGCTTCATGTCCTTGGCCGCGGCCTCGAAGACCGCCTGGTGAGCCGCCAGGTCCACCACCTGGGCGTCGCAGCGCAGGCTGACCTCCTCGACCGTGAAGCCCATGTCCAGATCGGGATCTTCGACGCGGATCACCACGCCGTGGGCCATTCCGTCGCTCGGGGCTGGCAGGCTGGTGCCCACCAGCACATCCTCGAGGCAGCCCAGCCGCTCGCGGGCGTCGAAGCCGGCGTAGTCGACCTCGCTGATCAGCCCGTCGGCGCCCAGGTAGAGGGTGAAGGTCTCGAGGGGCTCGAGGGTGCACCCGGCCACGCCGGCCCAGTGGGTAGCCATGGCCTGCTGGAGCTCGGCCCTCCAGGCATCGGAAGTGGCGGCGGCGACCACGGCTGTGGAGCCCAGGAGCAGAGGGAGGATCGCGAGCTTGCGCATGGGGAGAGTGTAGCGCAGTTGTTCAGACTAGCGCGTCTTGTACAGCAGCTCGATCTTCAGGCCCTCGCGCAGCCGCGTGCCGCCCGCACCGTCGCCTTCGGTGCTGCCCTGTTGGACGGTGGCGGGCTGGTTCACCATGGTGATCACGATGGGCTTCGAGATGATCGTGGCCCGCTCGAGGCCCTCGCTGTCGGCTTCGAGTCGGGACAGCGCCATGGCCATCTTCACCTGCGGGGTGTTGCGCGGTTGGGACTGGACCAGCAACTCCAGATCCATCTCGAACAGATATCGATCCCCGCCCGGCAGCTCGAGCAGCAGCCCCGTCTGCTTGCCCGGCGTCACCTCGTGCAGGGTGACGGCGCGGGTACTGATGCCCGCTGGGCTGGCCAGGGTGATGTCCAGCTCGAGGTCATCGGCTCGGACGGCGCTCGAGGTCAGCAGCAGGGCTGTGAGGGCGGCGGTGATCATGGGGGGCTCCCGGAGGTAGCTGAGAGGGTAGCACCACGTCGTGCTTGGTGCCTGCGGAGGCTCTGGTCGCCGCCGCGCGCTATGGTTTCTTCTCCGCGAAATCTGGCGGTTCAGGAGGTCTCATGCGCGCTCCCCTTCGTCTCCATGCCTTCGCTCTGGCGGGCCTGGTGTTGGCTTCGCCCCTGCTGGTGGCGGAAGACTGCGGGCCCATGCCCCCCGAGCAGGACGAGGTGCTGCTGGCGCACCCCGAGGTGGTGGCGCGGCTCGAGGCGCGGCATGGTCCGGCCATCATCTTGCTGCGTGACTACCTCGAGCGCAGCGACGAAGAGGTCTCGCGTTTCCGCATCCGCGACGACGGCGCAGCCTTCGCCGAGCTCGAGGCGCTGCGTGCGGCCCTGCCCCGGCTCGAGCAGGTGGTGGCGGTCGAGTACATCCACGACGGGGCCCCGGTGGACCCCTTCTGCGGCGAGGGCGGTGAGATCACCCGCTTCGAGCTCGACCTGATCACACGGGGGTTGCTGGGCAAGCCCCTGCCCCAGGTGGCGGTCTTCGAGCTGTGCCGGGTGGACTCGGACGGCCCCGACCAGGTGTGGTTCGACGTGGGCGAGCTCGAGCTTCGGGACGAGGCCTGGGTCGCTCGCGTGCTGCGGCGCGCCGAGGCCGAGGCGGTGCGCCTGGTCGATGCCTACGAGACCGACCGGCAGATCGAGCGGGACGTCATCCTGAGCGCGCTGCTCGGTTGTCCCGCTGGCACCGGGTACCTCAACAGCGACGATGCCCACTTCTGCCAGAGCAACTCGGTCAAGCACGGCCCCTACATCGAGGGTGAGCTGACCGACACCCTGGTGGGCCAGCGCCTGGTCGAGGGCTGGTATGTGAACGGAAAGAAGCACGGCGCGTGGAAGCAGTTCGACGCCAACGGCAACCTGATGTCCACCATCGAGTGGCAGCACGGCGAGCGCGTGGGCTGGGGTGGGGGGTTCTGAGTCACCCCGGGTGTTAGGCGAGCGGGCCCTGTGCAGGAGCTGCCATGCTCGCCTTCCTCGCCGCGCTGTTGATCCTTCCCCTGGCCATGGCAGGGGAGCTGGACCTCAGCCCTCAGGTCCGCGACTCGGTGCGCCTGGGCCGGGTACACGCCCGGGTGGAGCAGTATCGGCGAGGCGAGCTGGCCCTGCCTTTGCCCGACGATCTGGCCCCCACGGTGCAGCTGGCCAGCGGTCTGGGCGGCCAGATCTACCGGCTCGACACCGCCGCGGTCAAAGCCAGCGCGGCCCTGGCCCGCACCGGCGCGGCGAACGATGAGCGCCTGCAGGGCTGGCTGTGCATCGACGCTGGCGAGGACATCCACGTGATCTTCGTGGGCTTCGATGCGGCCGATCCCGCCACCCCCGGCGGGCTGTACCACGCGGTGGTGTCCCTGAAGAGCGGCGTGGTGCGGTGGGGTGACTTCAACGCCCCCACGGCCGAGGCCCCCCTGCGCACCGAGCCCGGTGCCCCCAGGGAGCAGCTCTTCCCCTTCGACGACGCTCTGAAGCGCGAGTGGACGGCGCACCAGGTGGCGCTGCGGGCCCACCCGGGCACCGCCGGTGCTCCCCTCGATCCTGTTGTGGTGCAGGTGGACCCCACTCCCGGGGCCGAGGCCTACTTGGTGTTCCTGCTGGCCCGTAGCCCCGATCCGGGGCGGGTTCAGTTCGGCGGGCACGTGGCCTACAAGGTGCACTTCGAGGGCCAGAAGGTGGGGCTGGAGCCATTCGCTGTGGCCACCGAGACCCTGAGCTGGGATCGTGCAGAGCTCGAGGCCCAGGCGGGGGACGAGCAGCAGCTTCACGGCTTCTACCGCAGCACCGCCGATGTCCCGGTGCCCCGCGAGCTGCACGTCTACGAGAGCCTGGTCTACGAGCTGCCCTTCTTCCTGCTGGCCCAGGACAACCTGTGGCATGTCCACGGCGTGGACATCCGCTACCTGGGGCGGGTGGACTAGGCCTGCCGTGGGGAGGGGAGAAGCGTGCTCATCTGGCTCCTGTTCGGGTTCTTGCTGCTGCGAGGCTGGATCTCGGTCCAGCGGGGGCGAGTGCTGAGCGCTGCCCTCGCGCGCCTGGCGGCCCAGGAGGGGCTCGAGCTGCGTCGCTCGTGGCTCCGCCTGACCTGGCCCCGTGTGGAGGGGCGCGTGAATGGCGTCCCCGTCCGGGTGGTCGTGCGCACCCAGGGCTTCGGGCTCTTCGGGTGGACGCACTGCAGGGTGATCGCCGGTCCGGATGCGGAGGGACGGGATGCGCGCGTGGAGACCCCGGGCTGGGCCGTGAGCCCCCTGTGGCTGGGCGCCATGGTGCGGGCTGCGGCGCGCGCCCTTGTACCCGAGTCGATGTGCTGACCGTGGACGCTGTCGCGGACGTGTGGCCCGGTGTCAACGTGCGGCGCTGTTGGGCCGCGAACCGCCGGTAACCGCCGACCCTGCTGGGCAGGGTGCAACGTAAGCACTCCGCCAACCCATCCTGACGAGCAGGCCATCGCGGCGTAGGGCACC
>CALDOK010000229.1 GCA_937912125.1 uncultured Pseudomonadota bacterium | reverse complement strand
CTCGCCTGCGATCCCAAGGTCGACGACACGGCCCCCGAGAACCCAGAAGCCGACGCCGACACCGACACCGACGCCGACTCGGATGCCGACTCGGACGCCGATGCCGATGCGGACACCGACGCCGACACCGATCTCGAGATCATCCCCCGCTGGGATCCCGACGACTTCACCACGGTCTGGGAGGTGGGCCCGGGGCTGGACTACGAGGACCCCTGCGACTGCCCCTGGGAGTCCATCCAGCCTGACACCTTGGTGCGCATCCACGGCCGCGCCGAGCCCTACGCCTGCAAGTGGGACATCGACGTGGTGGCCAGCGCTGATGCTCCGGTGGTGGTGCTGGGGGTGGACGGCCCGGTGATCACTGGTGACGGCGCCCGCACGCCTCAGGGGCTCGACTATTGGAGCGAGTCCCGCGGGGTCATCAAGATCGGCGGCAGTTCGTTCCCCGGCCCCGCAGATCCGCCGGCCTGGATCTGGGTCCAGGGCCTCGAGATCCGCTCCGCTCATCCCGACTACGGCTTCAGCGACGACCACGGAAATGCCGGGAGCTACGACAGCAACGCCTCCGCGCTGTTCCTCGAGGAGGGCGACGCCCTGTGGATCGTGGACAACACTCTGCACGACTGCGGCAACGGGCTGTTCGCTGCCTCGGCCACCAGCGATGTACACGTGGTGGCCAACCACATCCACGGCAACGGCATCGACGGCAGCGGCTACGAGCACAACAGCTACACCGAGTCGCTGGGCATCACCTTCGAGTACAACCACTACGAGGCCCCGCGCCCTGGAAGCGGCGGCAGCAACCTCAAGGACCGCTCGTCGGGCACGGTCGTCCGCTACAACTGGATCGAGGGGGGCAACCGCCAGCTGGATCTGGTGGAGTCCGACTACAGCCACATCATCGACGACCCCAGCTACCGCAGCACCTTCGTCTACGGCAACGTGCTGGTGGAGCACGACGGCGACGGCAACAGCCAGATCGCCCACTACGGCGGCGACAACGCCGACACCGACCAGTACCGGGCGGGCACGCTGTACTTCTTCCGCAACACCGTGCTGTCCCAGCGCAGCGGCACCACCACCCTGCTGCGCTTGTCCACGGACGCCGAGAGCGCCGATGTGCGCAACAACATCGTCTACACCACCGCCGCGGGGAACCGCCTGGCTGTCTTCGAGGGCTCGGGCAGCGTCACCCTGCAGGACAACTGGATCAACACGGGCTTCAGGGAGACCCACGAGGCCAGCCCCAGCGGCACGGTGACGGATCTGGGCAACATAGGGGGTGCGGACCCCGGCTTCGAGGACCTGGTCGGCCTGGGTCTGCACCTCGCGGCGGGCTCCGCCTGTGACGGAGCGGCGGGCGAGCCCAGCCCCCAGACCGCCGAGCACCCGGTGGACATGCAGTACCTCGAGCACCAGCGCGGCGAGGCGCGGGAGGGCCGCGAAGATCTCGGGGCCTTCGAGGGCTGAGGCTCGATCCCCGAGAGCCCCAGGCCTCCGGCCTCCGACCACGGGACGTTGGCCCAGGGGCCCCCGCAGCCTCGAGCGTCGCCAGGCACAGGATCAGGAGCGAGGCCCCCAGGCACAGGCCCGAGAGGGCGCCGGCGCGCTCCACCGCGTCGCCTGGCGGGATAGCACCGCGGGCGGCCTGATCCTCGAAGGTGCGTGCGAGGCTCGATCGCAGATCGCCGTGCAGGCCATGCAGCGCCATGAACTCCCCACGGTCGGTGCTGGAGGGCACCCGCACCAGGGCCGTCAGGCCGGGGTAGCCGCCCGCGAGCTGGATGATGCCGGCGGCCACGCGCTCGAGGGTCTCTGCTGTGGCGGCCGTGCTGCCATGGGGTGTCGCCGCTCGGGTGCGCTATGCTCTCCGTCCGAGCCCGGGTCCATGCACGACGTCTCCATCGCCCCCTGCAACACCTACCATCCCTCAGAGCTGAGGGCGGCGCTGGAGCGCGCCCTGGGTTTGCTGGACTTCGACATTCCCCGGGGTGTCCGGGTGCTGGTCAAGCCCAACGCGGTCACCAACAACCGCCCCGAGCAGGCCACCGCCACCCACCCCGCGGTGGTGGACGCCGTCTGCGGGCTGCTGGCCGACGCCAGCTGTGACATCACCATCGGCGACTCCTCGGCCTACTGGTTTCCCGGCTACACCCGCGCGGCCTTCGAGGCCCTGGGGGTGGGCGAGGTGGCCCGGCGGCACGGCGCGGCCCTGGTGTGCTTCGAAGAGCTGCCCTTCCGCATCCTCGAGCGGCCCGGCTTCCCCGAGGCGCCCCGGCTGTTCGTGGCCGACACCTCGGCCTGGGATCTGGTGATCAACCTGCCCAAGCTCAAGGTCCACCGCACCACCCGCATCAGCGCTGCGGTCAAGAACCTCTTCGGCCTGGTGCCCGGCGCCACCAAGGCCCGCTACCACGAGCTGCTCGCGGGTCGGCACGACTACCTGGACCGCTTCGGTGCTGTCATCTACGACACCTACAAGGCGGTGCAGCCGGGTCTGAGCATCCTCGACGCCGTGGTGAGCCTCGAGCGCGACGGGCCCGCGGCCAACGGGGATCCCCGGCGAACGCGCTTCGTGATGGCGTCCCGGGACGCCCTGGCCCTGGACACCGCCCTGTGCGGGGTCATCGGCGAGCAGGTCGGGGCTGTGACCTATCTGCGGGAGGCCCTGCGCCGGGGTGAGCTGGATCCCGCGGCCGTCCGCCTGCTGGGAGCGGTGCCCACCGTGGGCTTCGTGACGCTCGAGGATCAGCCCCGGGCCGGGCGTCTGCAGCGACGGGCCAAGGGCGCCATGTTCCAGCACCTCACGGTGCGCCCCAGTGTGGACCCCGCCCGCTGCCAGCGCTGTGGCGCCTGCGCCGAGCGCTGCCAGCTCGACGCCATCCGGCTCGATCCCACCGCCACCATCCATCCCGATGCCTGCGTGTGGTGCTACGGCTGCGTGCCGGTCTGCGAGGCCGGGGCCCTGGCCCTGCGCCCGTCCCGGGCCAACCGCGCGCTGCAGGGCGTGCGCAAGCTCACGGGGATGTAGCCATGGCCACGGTGGACAGCTGCTGGCGACCGGTGCCCAACCCCCGCTGCATCCAGTGGTGGTACCTCTTCCTGCTCACCGACGACGGCGAGGCCTGGCGGGTGCGCCTGTGGGTGCAGGGAGCGCTTGGTCCCCAGCTGCGCTGCGGTGCCGAGCTGTGCCGTTATCCAGCCCACGGGGAGCCCTGGGAGCGGCAGGCCGCCTGGGGCGCCGATGCATTCCACGCCGAGCAGGACCGGCTGCACGTGATGATCGAGGCCTGCTCCATCGAGGAACAGGACGGCGAGGTGAGGCTGGCCGTGCGGCTGCCCGGGGTGGAGCTGACGGTGAGCGCCCGCTCCAGCGTGCGGTGGCCCCGCCCGGTCATCGGCTACGACGTGGACGGTACCCATGGCTGGTGCTGGTCGGTGCCCATCCTGCGGGGTCGCTTCGCGGGGCGGGTCACCCGAGGTGGCCAGGCCCGGGACCTCACGGGCACGGTCTTCTTCGACCACGTGCGCGCCGACACCACACCCTCCCCCGACTGGCTGGTGCGCTACCGCGGCTGGTGCTGGGGGGTGCTGTGGACCCCGGAGCGTTCCCTGCTGTTTCTGGATGTGGACTTCGCCGGCGCGCCCCTGCGCAAGGCCTTCGAGGCGGTGGGGGACGGCCCGGTGCGGGAGCTGTCCGACCTGCCGGTGCGCTGGGAGGGAAGGCGCAGGCCCCGCTTCACGCTGGATCTGGGGGATGGCGAACACCCGGTGGCCGAACAATGGAGCTGGCCCAAGCGCCACCGGGTGCTGGACCGCCCTCTCACCGAGCGGGTGGTCAACGCCTGGCCAGGGCTGCGAAAGCGCCATGGTCTGGGCCGGGTGGCCGGCGGGCACCTGTTCACCGAGTGGATGAGGGTGCGGTAGCGGAGGGCGCCGGGCCAGGTCCATGTCGCTCTTGTGGCCCGTGGGGTCGTTTCCTTGGGCGGACCATCTGGGGCGATCCGCC
>CALDOK010000228.1 GCA_937912125.1 uncultured Pseudomonadota bacterium | reverse complement strand
GTCTCGAACAGCCTCTTCGCCTGCTTTCCGAAACTCATCGCGTAGCTCCTGCTTCAGCTCGAGGCCCATGTTGGATACCTTGAGGAGTTGTGTTTCCTCCTGGTGGTCCAGGCGGTTCATCAGTAATTCTATCTTGGCGAGGAAGTTCTTTTCCTGGTCGGATCCCTGCCGGGTCTGGCTGCGCCGGTACTCCTCGTTCTTCGTCTCCATCTTCTGGAGCCTGCCGGAGAGGCGCCACAATGGCGCCCCCAGAGAGAACAGAAGGCCCATGAAACCCACAAAGACCTTCCAGTCCAGCCCACCCGAGGGGGACCCGCCCACAGCCTGTGCCCAGACGGTGCTGACGTAGAACATGATGCAGAGGAAGAGGAGGCGGGGCATGTGGGGTTACTCCGAAGTTCACCCCTCCCAGGGTAACCCACTAGCCCACAAGGGTCAATGACGCCCGGATTCGCACCGTTCCAGGGCGGCCTCGAGGGCCTGCTCGGTTTCGAGCCTTTCCAGCAGCCAGCCTTCGGTGACGAACCACCCATCCTTGGGTGCTGCCTCTCCGGCCTTGATGACGAGAAGCTCCGCTGCCTGTACGACTACCACGTCAGGACGGGCGGATCCCCTTGAGCCGCAGCAGGCGGTCACGCTCGGCGAACACAGCAGCAACACCAAGAGCGTCGCCGGCAGCCAGCGTGGCCGCGAGATCTTTGAGTTCTCGTTCATGGCGGTTCCTCGTGTCAAGGGTGTCGGGCGTCTGCTTCTCCAACCAGCGCATGAGCACTGGAAGGAGAGCAGTCAGGAAAGCGAGGATGGCAGCGACCATCAGCCTGCCCGCCTCTCACGGCCTTTCTCGACGATGCGCTGCGAGCGGGAGAGGCGGTCGGGACACCCCGTGTTGTCTGCCGCTGTGATGAACGCGCGAACACGAGGCTCGCTCTTCCCGAAGTCGTGGACCGCGAAGAAGTAGTCCTCCACCACGTCGCCTGCGGGGCACGGCTTCATGATGTCGTGCGTGTCGTCCTCCATCGTGAAGCAGCAGAACAGAGGATGGAACCCCGACAGGATGCCCCCCACCTCCAGCTCGGGGGTGTACCTCTGCCCTGCACCGCCGCTGATGAAGGCGTCTCCCAGGGCAAGGACGGCATCTTCCACCGCGCAGATCTGTTCACCGTCTTGGAGAGCGTCGTTCTCGACGGGCCACAGCGTCCCGATGTCGTCACGAAGGGCCTTGTAAACGGCCAGGACAGCGTTGCGGTGGCTCATGCTACTCCACCACCCTGTCGCCCGTGGCGCCGACGCCGCTCATGCCCGCCAGCTCTTCGTGGAGAATCCGGCTCAGATCCTCGGGCAGCATCTTCGGCCATTGCTTGGTTGCGATAGCCAGCACGTAGTCCAACTTGTCCTTGCCCGACATCTTCGGATCGACACCGAGGCGCTTGGCGGCAATCTCTTCTGCGCCGGTAGCGATTTTGCGGATGCTGTAGCGCATGGCGGAGTCTCGGGTGAGATCCAGCTCAATGCCATACTTCTGGGTGAGTCGGGTGAGCCCCCAGGTGACGACGGACACGAGCGCGCTGGCCAAGATAGGCAGCACGTAGGACAGGAACAGGGGCCATAGATCACTCATCGAAATCCTCCTTCAGGGGACGGTACGCGAAACGAATGATGTAGGTGCTGTTGGAGGTGGCGCTGAACGGTCGCTTCTGCGTGACCACGCCTTCTGCCCAGGCGCCATTGCCTGCGTTGCCCTTGGCGTTGCCTTCGATGGTCTCGATGAAGCCGTTCTTGGCTTTGGCCGTCGCGATGGTGATGTGCGCGCCGTAGGGGCTGTCCACCGTCGGGCCGACCACCACGAGATCCCCAGGGCGGATATTGTCGAGGTCGACGACGCGAGCCGTGCCCTTGGCCCACCTGGAGAGCCGGTAGGTCGAAGGTGTGGCAGAGTAGACCACGTCGTGCTTCACGCCCGCAGCGCGCCAGCAGAAGCTCGCGAAGTGGCCGCACCACGCCGTCTGGCCGTCGCGGGTGTACGGCTTGAGCCACGACCAGCCACTGCCTTCAGCAGATCGGATGTAGTGGTCGATGCGCTCCCAGCCTTGGTTGGGCGGCTCGACGACCACGCGCTCCCACTCTGCCTGGGCCGTGGAGACGACCTTCCGCATCTTGGTGTGCAGGGCGTTGGGGCCGTTGGGCTTGTCCGGGGTGGGGAAGTCTGGGATCTCGATGCCGTGATCCACCATCCACATCCGCAACTCTCGCTGGTAGTGGCGGATGGCGGTGTCGACCTCTCGTTCTACCTGCTTATGGCCCTGACGAAGGACCCTCATGATAGGGCTGCTCTCGCTCATGCTGAACTCCGATGATCAGCCTACAGCGTACAGCGCGCTACACCTGCTCGTCAAAGGTAAGCGTGATGTCCGACATCAGCGGAACAGGTGCCGTGTCGTTGCCTTCTGCGAAGTTGAAGGTGTCGCAGGTGTAGGTCTCGTGCTTCATCGCACCCGTCGAGCCCAGCCGCACGCAGAGCAGCTCTGCCGGATCGACCTGCGTTTGCACTGCAGTTGCTGTCACGTCGTCCTCGAGGCGGTTGCCTTCCCAGACGAGAGCGCACTCCTGGCCCTCGACCTCGAGCCGGCGGATCATGTCGAGGACGTGCTGCCACGTCGTGATGCTCTTGGCCTCGGGGGACAGGTCAAGCGCGTCTGCCACGTTGTCGTGCCGGAGCAGGGCATGCTGTGCAGTGAAGCGCCGCAGGGGGGGCCGCAGGCGGGAGGTCTTCACGTAGCCGTTGGGCGCCTCCGTCAAGCTCTGGCCCGACAACTCCTGACGAGACCAGCCCCACTTGAAG
>CALDOK010000227.1 GCA_937912125.1 uncultured Pseudomonadota bacterium | reverse complement strand
CCCGAAGCGCCTCCCGCGTCGCCGCGTCGGGCTCGATCAGCTCGCCCTCGCCCGCCGCCCGGGCGCGTGTGGCAGCGCTGGGGTCATCCTGGTAGCGCTGGCCCTCGGGCGAGGTGGGCTGCCCCAGGCGGAACGCGAAGGTGTTGGACTTGTTGCGGCCGCGCAGGCCACCCACGGGGGCGCCCGCTCGGGGTGCGATCTCGGCGTCCTGCCCGTCGGCGTAGGCCAGCAGCAGGGCCTGCAGGTCAGCGGTGAGCACCTGCTCCGCCACCACGCCGGGCTCGATGGCCGGGCCGCGCAGGGCCAGGGGGACCCGCAGCTCGGTGTCACCCAGGGCCAGGCCGTGCCCGAACACGCCGTCTTCACCCAGCTGCTCCCCGTGATCGGCGGTGAAGACCACCAGGGTCTCCCCGGGGTCGACCGCGGCCACGAGCCGCGCCACCCTGGCCTGGGTGGCCGCCACGTTGACGCCGTAGGCTTGGCGCTGGATCTCCGGGTCCTCCACGCCGGGCCGCCACCCCTGGACGGGCTCGGCGACGTCCCGGGGGTACTCGTGGGGTGCCAGCAGGTGGACCCACAGGAACCAGGGCTGGCTGGGCTGCTGGGCCAACCACGCGGCGGCCGCCTCCACCACCCGGTCGTCACGCTCGCGGCGCAGCCGCTCCACGCTGCCCGTGAGCTGATGACGCACCCGCTCGAGGGCGCGGCGGACCAGGAAGGGCTCCCGCATGGCGTCGGCGTGGACAAAGCTGTGGAAACCTCGCTCGAAGCCAAAGACACGGGTGAGGTAGGGGTTGCTGGTGAAGGCCGCGCAGCGGTAGCCACGGTCCGCCAAGGCGCTTGGCAACCAGGCCCCGCGCTCCCGGGGCTGGGTGTAGCCGCCCCCCTGCTGGGCCGGAAGCCCCCCCAGGTGTTCCCGCACCGGCGCTCCGGCGAAGAGGCTGATCATGGAAGGCAAGGTCCATGGCGCCCCGCTGACGGCCTGCTCGTAGACCCGCCAGGTGTTGGGCTCGGGCAGCTGCAAGCCAGCATCGGCCCGCAGGGTGTCCACGGTGATGAGCAGGATGTCAGGGCCAGGCTGCTCGGGGGGGGCGCTCACGGCCTGCAGCCCACCCGCACCCCGGTCGAGCCCCATGGCCACCAGGGCCGGCGCCAGGACGATGATCAGCGCCGCCAGCCCCGCGCTCAGCCGCGGCGCCAGCCACACCAGCAGCAACAGCGCCCCGGACAGCACCGGATCCCAGGCGTAGTCCAGGGCGAAGGGACGCAGCAGCTGAGGTGCCAGCAGCGCCGCGATGGGGACCCAGGCCACGGCGGCGGGCGCCCGCCGCCACAGCAGCCGTGCGAGCAGCCCTCCCGCAGCCCCGAGGGCGGTGGCCAGGCTCAGGGCCACGGCCAGGTCCAGGGGCGCGAGCGAGGTTCCGGGCGCGGGCCAGGCCAAGGCCAGCGCACCCTCGACCACCACCAGCCCCAGCCCCGCCACTGCGCCCGTGCCTGCGGAGCGCAGCCAGGGCGAGAGGGACAGGGGGGAGGACGCGGACGGGCTCATCTTCCCTGCATAGGCGGACAGCTTCCGTCCGTCCACGCCCTTGCCGAAGGGGGTGGACAGGGCATAGCTTCGTGCCTGCCATGGCCAAACCCCGCACCATCTACCGCTGCAGCGCCTGCCAAGCCGACCACAGCTCCTGGTTCGGCCAGTGTCCCTCGTGCAAGGCCTGGAACAGCCTCGAAAAAACCCAGGTACACAAGCAGGCCGTCAGCGGTCGCAGCCCCGGGCGCGGGGGGGTGTCCGTGCCCCGTGCGCGCCCTCTTCCCATCTCCCAGGTGGCCCTGGGCGACGGCGGCGAGGTCCGCCTGTCCACGGGCATCGGCGAGCTGGATCGCGTGCTGGGCGGCGGGCTGGTCGCCGGCTCCCTGTCCCTGGTGGGCGGCGATCCGGGCGTGGGCAAGTCCACCCTGCTGCTCATGGCCCTGGCGCGCCTGGCCGGGCGCGGGCTGCCCGTGCTCTACGTCACCGGCGAAGAATCGGCCCGGCAGGTGCGCCTGCGTGCCGACCGCCTGGGCATCCACGGCGACTCCCTGTACCTCCTGGCCGAGACCGATCTCGATCTGATCCAGGACGCGGTCCAGCAGGTCAAGCCGCGTTTCCTGGTCCTCGACTCGGTCCAGGTCATGCGCGACGCCTCGGTCGACAGCCTGCCCGGCGGGCCGTCCCAGGTGCGCTGCACCGCCGATCGCGCCATGGGCATCGCCAAAGGCCTCGACATCGCCACGGTGCTGGTGGGCCACGTCACCCGCGAAGGCTCCATCGCCGGCCCCAAGATGCTCGAGCACCTGGTCGACACCGTCATCTACTTCGAGTGCGACGGCCGCAGCCCCCTGCGCGTGCTGCGCGCGGTCAAGAACCGCTTCGGCGCCACCGGCGAGCTGGGCCTGTTCGAGATGGGCGACGCGGGCCTGCTCGAGGTGCCCGACGCCTCGGCCCGCCTGCTGGCCGAGCGCGATCGCGACGCCGCAGGCACCGCCGTGGTGGTGGCCATGGAGGGCTCCCGCCCCCTGCTCTGCGAGGTCCAGGCCCTGGTGGGCAACCCCGGCCCCGGCACCCCGGCCCGCCACGCCATCGGGGTCGAGCGCGCGCGGGTCAACCTGTTGCTGGCGGTGCTCGAGAAAGCCGGCCTGCCCCTGATGGAGCGTGACGTCTACGTCAGCGCCGCAGGCGGCGTGCGCCTGAACGAGCCCGCGGTAGACCTTGCCGTGCTGGCCGCGGTGGCCTCGAGCCTGCACAACCGCCCCGTGCCCCCCGACCTGGCCATCTTCGGCGAGGTGGGCCTCACCGGCGAGGTGCGCTCGGTCACCTTCCCCGCCCTGCGCCTGGCCGAGCTGTCCCGCAACGGCTTCACCCGGGCCATCGTCCCCACCGCCTCGGCCCACGATCCCCCCCGGGGTGTGAAGCTCCATGGGGTGCGCACGGTGCGCGAGGTCCTCGAGCTCCTCAGCCGCTAGCGGTCCCAGTCCTCGATGGGCCAGCCCCGCCTGCGGGCCTCCCGGGCAAGCCCAGGATCCGGCGCGATGCACACCGGGTGCCCCACGGCCAGCATCAAGGGCAGGTCGGCCGCGCTGTCGGTGTAGAACCAGACGTCCTCGAGGGCGATGCCACGCTGGGCCGCGAAGGCCTGCAGCCGGGTGAGCTTGCCCTGACCGAAGTTGGGGGTGCCCGCGATGCGCCCGGTGAGCAGGCCGTCCACCACCTCGATCTCGGTGCAGAGGTAGTCGTCCAGCCCCAGCTCGGCGATGGCCAGGCGGGAGATCCAGGGGCTGGAGGAGGTGCTGAGCACGTTGCTATGCCCCAGCTCCCGGTGGCGCATCACGGCGCGCCGCGCCCCTGGGCGCACGGTGTGTACACACTCTTCGTCCCAGAAGATGCCCGTGCGCCGCGCGAGCTCGTCCTCGGGCTGGCCGTCCATGCTGGCCACGGCCTGGTGCAGGGCCTTGTCGGCCCGCATCACGCCCATGCGGTACAGGGACAGCCACCAGCCCGCCAGGACCAGGTTGCCCGTGGACAGCCGCCCCTCACGGTACTGGCGGCGAACCCACAGGGTGGCCGAGTTGACCGCGATGGCGGTGCGATCGAGATCGTAGAGGGCCAGCGCCAAGGGGGCTCCGAGCAGGGGGCCGCGAGCCTTAACAAAGCTTCACACAGCGTGACACAGCTTCGGCCGCACGGAGTGGCAGCTTGACAAGGCCAGCCTATGTTCGGGGACTGCAACGAGAGGAGTTCCCATGCGCGACAAGCTCCCTGTGATCCTGCTGGCCCTGGGCTTCGCGGTGGCCGGCAGCGGCGGCACGGCCCTGGGCTTCATGCTGGCCCAGCGAGGACCTCCAGCCCGCGCCTCCCAGGGCGATCTGGCCGCTGCCGCCGATACGGCCCTACCGCAGGCGGGGCGACGCTCCTCGACCCGGCCTGCGCGGGCCAAGGCGGTGGCCGCGGGTCGGTCCAAGGGCCAAGCCCGCGGCCGCGCGGCTGCACTCCACGCAGGGGGCCGTGGAGCGGCCGCAGGCCGCGGCCAGAGCCGCAGCTGGGCCAACCTCGCCGAGGGGCTGGACATCAACGCCGAGCAGCAGCAGGCCTGGCAGCAGATGATGGACGACATCCGCGGCAGCTGCGTGGCCAAGCGCCTCGAGCAAGGGGACACGACCCTGGAGCTGATGGTAGCCGCGGTGAGCCAGGAAGAGGCCAGCGCCGAGGACCTGCACGCCCAGGTCGACGCCTCCGTCGAGGCCCGGCGCGAGGCCTCCCACTGCGTGCTGAACGAAGCCCTCGAGTTCCGAGCCGCGCTCACCTCCGAGCAACGGGCGGCCTTGGCCGGCCGAGTCGTGCAGCTGCGCGAGCGCCGCCAGGCTTGGATGGATGCCTGGTCCGATTAGGATGGGGCCAGCCCCCCGGAGGAATCCATGGACCGCATCCTGGTCATCGACGACGACCCTGGCCTCACGGCCCTGCTGGCCGAGTACCTGCAGGCCCGCGGCCACTCCGTGGTCACCGCCCCCGACGGCGAGCAGGGGCTGGACAGGCTCCGCACCGGCGGCGTGGACCTGGTGATCCTCGACGTGATGCTGCCGGGCAAGGACGGCTTCGAGATCTGCCGGGAGATCCGCGCGGACAGCAACGTGCCGATCATCATGCTCACGGCCCGCGGGGACGAGATGGACCGCATCGTGGGCCTCGAGCTTGGGGCTGACGACTACCTGCCCAAGCCCTTCAACCCCCGGGAGCTGCTGGCCCGCATCCGCGCGGTCATGCGCCGCAAGGCCCCGGGCGCAGCACCCGCCGAGACTTTCAGCGCCGCGGGTGTGCGGCTGGACCCCGAGCGACGCGAGGTGCAGGTGGACGGCGAGCCGGTGGAGCTGACGACCACCGAGTTCGAGATCCTGCGAGTGCTGGTGGCCTCGGCCGGGCGGGTGGTGCCCCGAGAGCGGCTGATGGAGCTGGCCCGCGGTCCGGACTGGGCGTCCTTCGAGCGCTCAGTGGACGTGCACGTCAGCCACCTGCGCCGCAAGCTGGGGGACGATCCCCGCACGCCCCGACGCATCAAGACCGTGCGCGGCGTGGGCTACATGGTCCCCGCTGGCCCCATCGCGGCGCAGGGCTGATCCATGTCCCACCGCCTGCGCGTGCTGGCCGCCCTGATCGGGCTGCTGGGCATCACCGTGGGGGCCACATGGTTCATCGCGGGCCGCCTGGCCCTCTTCCCGCTGCTCGACGCCCTGCTGAGCGACCGGGTGGACACCGCCCTGTTCCTGGCGCGCTCCGTGGAGTCCGCGGCCGATCCTCCCGGGCGGGCCTGGGACCTCAGCCAGCAGCTGGGCATCGAGGTCGAGCCCATCCCCACCCAGCCTCAGGCCGACAGCAGCTACACGGTGGTCCAGCGTCGCGGCCACCAGGTGTGGCTGAGCCGCCGGCCAGCCCTGCCCCTGTACGTCTCCACCCAAGGGCTCCCGCTCTGGGGCATGGCGGTCCACTTCCCCGTGGACATCGAGCAACCCAGGCGCCGGGTGGGCTGGGGCTTCCCCATCCTGGGGTTGCTGGTGCTCGGCGGCGCCATCCTCACCAGCGGCTGGGTGCTTGGGCCCCTGCGGCGCACCAGCGCGGCCATGGAGCGGGTGGCTCAGGGCGACCTCGAGGTCCGCGTGCCCGAGGGTCGGGACGAAGCGGGGCACATCGGCGCCACCTTCAACCGCATGGCCGAGCGCGTGGCCGCCATGCTCACCGGCCAGCGCCGGCTGGTGGCGGGGGTGTCCCACGAGCTTCGCACGCCCCTGGCCCGGATGCGCCTGATCACCGAGCTGCTGCGGGACAGCGGCGCCGACCCGGCCCGGCTCGACGCCATCGAAGCCGAGATCGCGGCTGTGGACGACCTGGTGGGCGAGCTGCTGGAGTCGGCCCGGCTGGACGAGGGCGTGCTGGCGCTGCGGCGCGAGCCCGTGGAGCTTGCCCCCCTGGCCCAGCAGGCCCTCGCGGCGGCCGAGCTGGGTGAGCGTGGCGTACACCTCGACATCCCCCAGGGGCTGACCATGCAGGTGGACCGGGTGCGCATGCTGCGAGTGCTCACCAACCTCCTGTCCAACGTGGCCCGCTATACGCCCGTCACCACCCAGGTCACGGTCACGGCGAGCCCTGCCCGTGTGAGCCAGGGAGCACCCTGCACCCTCATCACCCTCGAGGACGACGGCCCCGGCGTGCCAGCGGACGACCTCCCCCACCTCTTCGAGCCCTTCTACCGGGCCGAGAAGAGTCGCAGCCGAGCCACAGGGGGCCTGGGGCTGGGCCTGATGCTGGTCAAGCAGATCATCGAGGCGCACGGGGGCCAGATCCGCGCCGCCAACCGCGAAGGTGGAGGCCTGGCCATGATCATCGAGCTCCCCGGTTAGACCGCGCCGAGGCGCCGCCGAGCGGAGCTCAGGCCGCCCGCACCAGGTTCAGGGTGCGCTCGGCCCGCGCCACGACCAGCTCCCGGGCCCAGCCGAACTCGATGCGGTCTTCTTCGATGCCGTCGCCGAAGACCACGCCGCCCTCGTTCATCTCGGAGCGCACCACCAGGCTGCTGCGCCGGCCGACCACACCCTCGGTCACCGCGCAGCCGGTGGCGCGGCTGGGGAAGGCCTCGCGCACGAAGAAGGCCAGCTGGGGATCCGTGGGCGCCGGCAGGTCGAGCTTGGAGCGGTGGCAGCGATGGATGCTCCGCGCCCAGCCCGTGGCGCCGGTGCCGGTGGAGACGATGAGCCCGGAGCTCGAGTGGCGCTCGCTGCGCGCCCCGTGGCGCAACAGATAGCGGGCGCTCTGGTGGGAGCGGTGGCCGATGAAGAGCTCGTTGAGGGCCAGCAGGCGCTGGCCGTCGTCGCTGCGGGCCTCGACCATGGTGCGGCGCTCCAGGGGCGCCTCGCCCCGGGCGACCCCAGGGAGCAAGACCGCGACGGCCGAGGGCGCATGGGGTGCCAGCACCCCGTCGTAGCAACCAGGATCGGGGTTGACGCCCACCACCGGCTGACCGTCCAGGTACTTGGCTACGTTGGCCACCAGCCCGTCCTGCCCCACCGCCACCACCAGATCGCCGGGCTCGAACAGGAAGCGGTCCAGGTCGTGGCGCAGCAGCTGGGTGCGGCGCCAGGCCGTGGGGATGGCCCCCAGCACCTGAGCCAGGGCTTGCTCCTGGAGCAGGTGCCGAGCGGCCACCTCATCGATGTCCTGGCCGCGGCTGCGCAGGAAGAACGCCGCCTGGCCGTGGGTGCAGTGGGCCCGGAGCAGCTCCTCGTAGGCGCTGGGGCGGTGTACGACCACGACCCGGGGCTCCATGTCAGCCCTCCTGGAGGTGCTGAGCCCCTGCCTGGGCCAGCCGGGTCAAGGCCCCCGTCAACAGGTCCGGTCCGATGCTCAGGTGCTCGATGGGGGGCAGCTGCCCCGCCAGCTCCCGCGCGGCCAGGCCCATCATCACCCCGCTGGGCAGGTCGCGGTAGATGCCGATGCGCTCTCGCTCGGACTCGACCTTGGCGCCCTCGACCTCGCGGATTCCGTCGGCGCTGGCCTGGGCCTGCAGGCGCTCCCGCTGCACCCGGGCCTCGGTCTCGATGCGCGCCGCGTCGGCCTCGAGGGACACCCGCCGGCGCTCGTTCTCGCCCCGCTGAGCGATCAGATCTTCCTCTCGCTTGGCCAGCTCGATCTGGTTCTGGAGCTCGTTCTCGGCGATGGCGCGCTCCCGCTCCACCGCCAGGGCCCGGCGCTCGAAGGTGGCCTTGTCGGCGTCCTGCTGGATGGCCTCGCGGGTGGGCTGCTGCAGCGCCCGCTCCAGCTCGGAGGTGGGGCTGACGTCGCTGATGCGCACCGTGCTGACCTCGAGGCCCATGGCGGCCAGGCTCTCGTCGGCCCCCAGGCCGCCCAGCACCCGAGCGCGGATCTCCCGGGCGCCTTCGACCAGGGCAGTGGGCAGGGCCTGCTGGGACACCCAGTCCCAGGCCAGCTGCTGAGCCAGCTGGGTGATCAGCAGCGCCACCTTCTCGAGGGGCTGCTCCAGCCACGCGCCCTTGGCCGTGTCGATGCCGAAGTCGATGCGGTCGGCCAGCACCCTGGGGTCGGTCACACGCCAGGTGATCACGCCCTGGACCGCCACGTCCTGGAAGTCCTGGGTGCGCCCGTGGAACAACACCGGCAGCTCCCGATCGTCCATGGGCAGCTCGGCGATGGTGGCGGTCAGCGGCATGAACCAGAACTGCAGGCCGCGGCCTGCCCGGACGAGCTTGCCGTTGCGGTGCTGCAGCACGAAGCTCGCGTTGTCGCCACGCAGATGCCGGAGGAACAGGAAGCGGGTGATGTCGGCCATGGTGAGCTCCTGCTGGGTGGGCCGTCAGGCCCGGGTGAAGCGGTAGAGAGCCGCGGGGCGGTGGCCCACGTCGGCCTGGCGGTCGCCGGTGGGCTCGACGTCGCCCGAGGCGAGCACGCGGCGGCGAAAGGAGTCCTTGTTCAGCGGCTCGCCCAGGATGCCTTCGTGCACCAGGCGCAGGTCCCGCAGGGTGAACGCGGGGGGCAGCAGCTCGAAGCCGATGCCGGTGTAGGCCAGCTTGCCGCGGATGCGCTGCACGGCCAGGCCCAGGATCTCGGCGTGATCGAAGGCCAGGGGCAGGACCTCGTCGCTGCGGTCCCGGGGCACCACCGGCCCACCCTGCTCGCCAGACCAGGGCACGTCCAGGGGCGCCAGCACGGCGCCACCGTTGACCCCCGCCAGCTGAGCGGCGGGCACCAGGGCGTAGTAGGCCACGGTGATGATGCGCATGCGGGGATCCCGATCGGGCTGGCCGAAGGTGTAGAGCTGCTCGAGGAACACGCCCTCGAGCCCCGCCTTGGCCCGCAGCAGCCGGGCCGCAGCATCGTCCAGCGACTCGTCCAGGCCGATAAAGCCACCGGGCAGCGCCCACAGACCCCGGTGGGGGTGTTCGTCCCGGGGACGCAGCACGGCCCACAGCTGCCCCTCAGCCACCGTGAGGATCACCACGTCCACCGCCACTGAGGGGCGCTGGAAGGCGCTGGGATCGTAGCCATCGAGGAAGGCCTGCTCTTCTTGGGACCGCGTCATGCTCACTCCTTAGATACACCTTGCATATATGCATGGCGCATCTATGTCGTCAACAAGAAAGTGCGCGCAGGAGCCAGAAGACCAGCGCAGTCCTCCTCTCCCCCGCTCAACACACGCGGATCAGGTCTCGTACCAGTCCGGGGTCACCAGCTGCTGGTAGTGCTCGACCCTGAGTGGATTGAGCCGCTGCTTGGCCACGTCCCAGCCCATGCGGGCCGAGACGATGGCGAACCAGGTGTACATGTCCCGCTTGTAGCGGCTGCGGGAGAGCAAGCCCTTGGCCAGCCAGCGAGGGTTGACGAAGGTGCGGTTCATGCGGTGCATGGCGGCCGCGATCTCGTCCCGGGTCATGTAGTCGGAGTCCAGCACGGGGGTGAGCCAGTCGAACTCGTCGAACATGGACTCGGTGATCTTGCCCTCGCGGATGGCCGCGTCGTAGATGGGCGTGCCGGGCACCGGGGTGATGGGGTGGAAGGCCGGGAAGTCGATGTCGAGCTTGTGGGCCAGGGCCATCTGGCGGTCCATGCTCTGGGGGGTCTCGTCCTTGACCCCCACGATGAAGGTGCCCTGCAGGAACACCTGGGGGTAGCGCCGCTTGAAGATGCGCAGGGCCTGCTCGGCCACGCCGCCCTGGTAGAAGCGCTTGTTCATGTCCTCGAGGGTGGAGTCCTCGGCCCGCTCGACCCCGATGAGCACGTGCCGCAGCCCGGCCCGCACCAGCTTGTCGAGGATGCCCAGCTGCTCGTCCCGCACCACGCCGTCGGCGCGGAAGAAGGCCATCCAGCGGGGCTTCATGTCCGAAGCCAGGATCAGATCGGCGAAGCGGTCGGACCACTCGGGGGAGATGTTCCAGCTCTCGTCCACCCACACGAAGGCCTGGCGGTCGTAGCGCTTGTACAGCAGCTCGAGCTCCTCGAAGCTGCGCTCAGGGGACTTGGTGCGCCAGCGAGACTTCAGCACGGTGCGGCCGGCGGTGTCGTAGCTGCGGTCGGCCATGGTGGTCCACCAGGCGCAGAAGCTGCACTGCGAGGTGCAGCCGCGGCTGTGGTGGATGGTGGTGGCCTGGGGGCTGAACAGGTAGCGGCTGGTGCCGTACAGGGACATGGGCACCATGTCGTAGGCCGGCAGGGGCAGGCTATCGAGGTCCTGAACCAGGGCCCGCGGGGCCGTGCGCACGCAGACCTCGCCCTCGCGAAAGACGATCCCCGCCACCCGGGAGAGGTCGGGCTTGGCCTGGCCCAGCTCGTCGCACAGATCGCGGAACGTGATCTCGCCCTCGCCGATGACCACCACGTCGAGGTCGCTGTCGGGCAGCCCCTCGGGCACGTCGAGCCCCTGAGGATGGGGCACTCCTGGGGGCAGGCCGATGTAGCGATGCCAGAGGTTGCTGAAGTGTGCGCCGCCTGCCACCCGCACGGCGCGAGGGATCACATCCCGGCACAGCTGGAAGAAGCGCAGGGCCTCGCTGGCGTACAGAGCGTGGTTCTCACCGCAGCCTACGACGTCGGGGTCCAGGGTGCGCAGGTGCTGGGCCAAGGATCGCCAGCCCATGTGGATGGGCAGGCAGTCCACCACGAAGACCTCGTGGCCCGCATCCCGCAGCACCGCCGCCAGGGCCGGCATGGCCTGGGGCAGCATGTAGTTGTCGCCCTCGCTGACATAGGGCCAGTAACGACGCGGGGGCTGGACGATGGCGATGCGCATTGGTTCTTCGGCTATCGGACCTGGGCGCGGCGAGAGGAGCTGACGCCCACCTAAGCGGGCATACGCGCGGCGACGGTCCAGGCACGGTTCCAGGGGGCGGTCAGCGGGTGCTCGCGGCAGAGCTTCTCCCAGGGGAGCAGCTCGGCCAGGGTGTTGGCCCCCGCGGCGGTCTCGAAGGGACCGGAGGTGGCGTAGTGGGTGGGCTCGAACGACAGGATCTCCCAGCCGGCCAGCAGCGCCCGCAGCTCATCTTCGCCGTAGGTGCGGATGAAGCGATCACACTCGAGGAACACCGGGGTGTCCTCGAAGAAGGCCGCCAGCGAGCCAGCCCCGGCGTCCAGCGAGGCGGCCCAGCCGTACTTGGCCTCGACCGACATCAACAGGACGCCGCCGGGCCGCAGGACCTGGGCGATGTTGGCCAGCACCTGGGCCGGGTCTTCCACGTAGTTGAGCACCTCCACCGCAAGGGCGAGATCCACCGGCGCCACCTGGGGCAGGCGCTCGCCGGTGCTCCAGTGCAGATCCAGCCGCCCGGGGCCCCCGGCCACATGGGCCAGGATGCGCCACAGGCTGCGCAGGTCAGGGTCCACGGCCTCGACCTCACGCCCATGGGCCAGCAGCCACTGGGTGAAGCGCCCAGCGCCGCAGCCCAGATCGAGCACCCGCTGCGCACCCTCGAACCACTGGCCCCAGTGGTGCAGGTAGAGATCCCGCTCGAGGAGCTTCTGATCATGGGCCGGGCTGTCAGGGTGCAGCCAGTCCATCCACTCGGGATCGTGCTCCCACAGATCGGCCGCCCCCACCAGGTTGTGCAGCGGGCGGCTGTCGGGAGCCTGCCCGGAGAACAGGGACTGCAGCCGGGGGTCGCCCATGGGCAGGGTGAAGGCGCGCCCAGCCCAGGCTTCGAGCTCGACGCAGGGCCACGGAGGCGGCCCCGAGAGCTTGGGGAGGGCGGAACCCGACATGGGACGGGCGCGGCGGAGGCTCATGGCTCACCGATCCGGTCGCAGGCGCCCAGCAGCGCCCTGACCAGGGAGTGGTTGAAGGCGTGGCCCGGCTGCTCGACGCGCACCAGGGCCAGCAGGGGGTGGCCCAACAGGGCGAGATCGCCCAGCAGGTCGAGCATCTTGTGCCGGAGGGGTTCGTCCAGCCCCCGCAGGCCACCGGGGTTGAGCACCCCTGCGGGGCCGAGCACCACGGCGTTCTCCAGGCTCCCGCCCAGGGCCAGACCCGCAGCCCGCATGGCCTCGGCCTGCTCTTGCAGGGCGAAGGTCCGCGCCCAGGACAGCTCGGCGTCGAAGTCGCTGGAGTGAATGGCCAGGGCCAAGCGGCGCTCCCTCAGGAGCGGATGGGGGAAGTCGATGGACACGTCGAGCTCGAGCCCGTCGGACGCAGTGCAGAGGGCCCGGCGGGGGCCATCCTCGAGCGCGACGGGAGCTGAGGGGCGCAGGGCGACGCAGCCGGCCTTCTGGCGACGGCGGCCGGCCTGAAGCAGCAGCCGCACCCAGGGCCGGGCCGAGCCGTCCACCCCCGGGATCTCCGGCCCCCACACCCGCACCAGGACATTGTCGATGCACAGGCCGGCCAGCGCCGCGAGCAGGTGCTCCACGGTGCGCACCTGCTGGTCTCCCACGGCGAGGGAGGTGCACAGGCGGCCGTCGCTGACATGCTGGACCAAGGCCGGGATGGGGACAGGCTGGGGCAGGTCGGCCCGCAGGAACACACGTCCGTGCCCGATGGGAGCCGGCTCGATGCTCACCCGCGCGGACTCCCCCGAGTGCAGTCCGGGGCCCTGCACGGTGATGCTCCTGCCGACGGTCGCCTGCTGACGCATGCCTGCACCTACTCCCGCGAGGGGCCAGGCAGGCCATGGACCTGCACCCCTGGCTGGATGCCGTGCTGGTCGAACCAACCCTGGTTCACCTCGAGAGCGTACTGGGCCGGGAAGCCGGACCAGGTGTGCCCGCGGTCCAGGGGCTGCATGTCGCGGATGCTGACGATGGCGCCGTCGGCGCCGATGAACGCGATGGACAGTGGGATGGTGGTGTTGGCCATCCAGAACGCCCGCATGTCGGCGGAGGGGTAGACGAAGAGCATGCCCTGATCGGCCCCGAGGAAGGGCCGGTGCATCAGCCCCTGGGCCCGGGCGCCCGCGCTGTCCGCGACCTCGACCAGCACCGTGTGGCCCTGGAGCTCGAGGCTGGTGACCGGCAGCGCCGCCGGGGCCGCCGGGGCAGTGGCCGCCGAGGGCGGCGTGGCGGTGGCCGTGAGGGCCAGGAGCAGCACCCAGGCCGGCATCAGAACAGCTCCTCTTGCCCATCGACCAGGGGCAGGCCCAGGTGGCCGCGCCCCTTGCGGGTGAGCACGCGCCCCCGGGGGGTGCGCTGGAGGTAGCCCTCGCGGATCAGGTAGGGCTCGTAGACTTCCTCGATGGTGTCGCGCTCTTCGCCGATGGCGGCCGCCAGGTTGTCCACCCCCACAGGGCCGCCGTCGAACTTGTGGACGATGGTCTCGAGGATGCGCCGATCCATCTTGTCCAGCCCGTCGGCATCGACCTCGAGGCGATCCAACGCCACCCGGGTGATGTCGAGATCCACGATGCCTGTGCCCTGGACCTGGGCGAAGTCGCGCGTCCGGCGCAGCAGGCGGTTGGCGATGCGGGGGGTGCCCCGGGAACGGGTGGACAGCTCCCGCGCGCCGGGCTGGGTGATCTGGATGCCCATGCGCTCGGCGGAGCGCAGCAGGATCTGCTCGAGCTCGGCGGGAGCGTAGAAGTCCAGGGTGCACTGGATGCCGAAGCGCGCCCGCAGCGGCGGTGTGAGCAGGCCCGAGCGGGTGGTGGCCCCCACCAGGGTGAACGGCGCCACCTGGACCTTGACGCTCTGGGCGGAGGGGCCCTGGCCGAGCACGATGTCGAGCAGGAAGTCCTCCATGGCCGGGTACATGATCTCTTCGACGGCCCGGTTGAGCCGATGGATCTCGTCGATGAAGAGCACGTCCCGGGGCTGCAGGCTGGTGAGGATGGCGGCCAGATCGCCACCCCGCTCGATGGTGGGGCCGGAGGCAGTGCGCAGCTCGGTGCCGAGCTCTTCGGCGATGATGTAGGCCAGGCTGGTCTTGCCGAGCCCCGGCGGGCCCGCCAGCAGGACGTGATCCAGGGGATCCCCACGCTGGACCGCGGCCCGCATGTAGACCCCCAGGTTGTCCTTGATGCGCTCCTGGCCGACGTACTCGCCCAGGTTGCGCGGCCGAAGGGCCGGATCGACCTGCTCGAGCTCGGTGGGATCGAAGATGCGGGACATGGGTCCTCGTAGCTGTCGGCGGTCAGGCCACCCTAACCCAGGGACGAAGCATATCTGAGCCAGGCGGCGCCAGGGCGGAGATCATCCGCCGCTGAGGTGCTTGAGGGCCAGCCGGATGCGCTCGTCCAGGCTGGCCTCGGCCTTGCCCTGAGAGGCGATCCAGGCCTGGGCCTTGTCGATCTCGCTGCGCTTGTAGCCCAGCTGGGCCAGGGCCAGGGGCAAGGGGTCCTGGGGCTTGGGCGCCAGGGCCGGGACCGCCGGCCCCTGGCCCACGGGCACGAACTCGGGCGTCAGCTTGCCGGCCAGATCGAAGACGATGCGCTGCGCGACGCGCTTGCCCACCCCGGAGACCCGTTGAAGCACGCGCAGGTCTTCGCGGACCACGGCGTCGGCCAGCTCGGCGACGGTGAGGGTACCCAGCACCGCCAGGGCGATGCGCGCCCCCACCCCGTTGACCGTCAGCAGCTGCTCGAAGGCCTGGCGCTGGCTGCGGCTGGTGAAGCCGAACAGCTGGATGGCGTCCTCGCGCACCTGGGTGTGGACCTGGAGGGTGACCTCGCTGTCGATCTCGAGCCCAGCGGCCACGGTGCTAGGGACGGACAGCAGGTAGCCGACCCCACCCACGTCCACGACCAAGCTGTCGCCTTCGATCTCCACCAGCAGTCCCGTGATGCGCGCGATCATGGAGCAGCTCCTCGGGGCCCGACCACCACGGGGCGGGCCTGTGCCAGGTGCGTAATGGCCACGGCAAGGGCGTCGGTGACGTCGGCGGGACCCTCGATGGTCTGACCCAGCAGCATGGCCACCACCCGACCGAGCTGTTCCTTGTCGGCCTTGCCGTAGCCGGTGACCGCCTTCTTGATGTGGGTGGTGCCGTACTCGAAGATGGGCAGGCCGGCCTGGGCCAGGGCCAGCATGGCTACGCCGCGGCCGTGCCCCAGGCGCAGGGCGCTCTCGGAGGAGCGGTGCCTGAAGATGGACTCGATGGCCGACTCCTGGACCGTGTGCTGGGCGAGCACCTCTCGCAGGGCCGTGTGGATGATCAGCAGGCGGGCCGCGAGATCGTCGCCCCGCCCGGTGCGGATGGCCCCCGAGGCCACATGCAGGTAGCGCCCACGCTCCCGCGAGACGATGCCCCAGCCGGTGACGCGACTGCCGGGATCGATGCCGAGCACTACCATGGGGCCGAGACCGGCCTAGCCGAGCTCGGCGAGGGTGGCGTCGTCGATGTCGGCGTTGGTGAACACGTTCTGGACGTCGTCCAGATCCTCGAGCATCTCGACCAGCTTGAGCACGCTCTTGGCATGCTTGCCCTCGACGCTGGCGTCGGTGTCGGCGATGAAGGTGAGTTCGGCGTCGCTGGGCTCGAAGCCCGCGTCGACGATGGCGGCCCTGCAGGCCTCGAAGTCCGGGAAGTCCGTGACGATCTCGTAGGCGTCTTCCTGCAGGGTGACGTCCTCGGCCCCCGCCTCGAGGGCGGCCATCATGAGCTCGTCTTCGTCGATGCCGTCTGCCAGCACGCGGATGAGCCCCTTGCGGTTGAACATGTAGCCGACGCAGCCGGTGGTCCCGAGGTTGCCGTTGCTGCGGGAGAAGGCATGCCGCACGTCGCCGGCGGTGCGGTTGCGGTTGTCGCTCAAGCACTCGACGATCACCGCCACGCCGCCAGCCCCGTAGCCCTCGAAGCGGATCTCTTCGTAGTTGGCGCCGTCGAGGTTGCCGCTGCCCTTGTCGACGGCCCGCTTGATGTTGTCGCGGGGCATGGAGTTGGAGCGCGCCTTGTCGATGGCGGCGCGGAGACGCGGGTTGGCGTCGGGATCCGGCCCCCCCAGCTGCGCCGCGGTCATGATCTCGCGGATGAGCTTGGTGAAGAGCTTGCCGCGGACCGCGTCCTGCGCGCCCTTGCGACGCTTGATGTTCGCCCACTTGCTGTGGCCCGCCATGCTGCCTCCTCGATGCCCGGGGTCGCCCCTGCTATCACGGGCCGCGGAGCGGTTCAATCGCTGCAGGGCGGGGGCCCCGCCCATGGGCCGCGCGGTCCCCGGAGGCTATAGGACCCTGGTTGTTCCCGGAGGCGTCCATGTCCATGCTGCCGCTGCTGCTCCTCGCAGGCTCCCTGCATGCGGCCGCCCTGCCAGAGGTCGCCCTGGTGGGCATCCACGTGCAGGGCGTCGACGCCGCGGACGCCCTCCACGCGCTGGACGCCCTCGAGCGCTCCCTGGAGGCCGGGGGCCGCGTGGCCGTGATCTCTCCCGACGAGGTGGCCCGCCGCATCGACGGACGTGAGGAGATCATCGTCTCCGACGCCTTCCTGGGGCCGGCCCGGGCCCTGCTCGACGAGGGTCGCGTGCTCTACGAACGCGCCAGCCCCGATCAGGCCATCCCCGTGCTCGAAGAAGCCGTCAAGGCCTTCAACGCCACCATGGCCTACACCACCGAGAACCGCTCCCTCACAGAGGCGTTGCTGCTGCTGGGCTTCGCCCACATCGTGATGGGCGACGAGGACACCGCCCGCCGCGCGTTCGGGCGCGTGGTCCTGATGGACCCCACCCGGGAGCTCGACGAGATCAACTACGCCCCTCGCATCGTGAACTTCTTCGCCGAGGTGCGGGCCCAGGTGCTGGCCGGCGGCTTCGGCTCCATCGAGGTGCTCACCCCCCTGCCTGGCGCCGAGGTCTACGTCGACGGCCGCCGGGTGGGCGCCACCCCCATGGTCGTGGAGAAGCTCCCTGTGGGACGCCACTTCCTGGCGGTCATCGACTCCGACGGCTACCGCAACTTCGGGGTGGTGGAGATCCAGCAGGATCACCGCGGCAGCGCGCGGGTCGCCCTCGAGGCCCGCGATCTGGCGCGACCTGACGACAGCGCGCGCGGGCGGGCCCGCCAGACCGAGCAGCTCTACCGCAGCCTGGGCGAGTACCTCGACACCGACGCCATCCTGGTGGCGGGCATCGACGAGACCGGCGAGCTGGGCATGCAGCTGTACGCCCGCCACGTCGGAGCGTTCTCCAAGGTCCTGCACACCGACCCCGGCGCTGATCCCTTCGAGGCCGCGGCCGACCTGGCGCCTGCGCTGGCGGGCTACCTCACCCCCACCGGCGACCTACGGGCAGACCGCATCAGCCCCACGGTGCTCTCCCTCGACGTGTCCCAGAACGACCTCTTGGCCGAGCTGCTGCTCAACCCGCAGCCCAAGTGGGAGGTGGTCGAGGGCGGCGGCGGCAAGAGCCGCTGGTACCTCTGGGCGGGCGCCGGCGTGCTGGCCGCGGGAGGCGCCACCGCTACCACCCTGGCGCTCACCAGCAGCGGCGACAAGCGCAGCAACCAGGGCACCATCGTGGTGGAGATCCCCTAGCCGCGTGGGACTGCCGCGAAGAGCGCCCGCTCAGTCGACCTTGAAGAACACCCGCTCGGTGCGGCCACCCGGCTCGACGCTGACGTTCTGGGTGGAGTCGATGCCCAGGGCCTCGTTGACCACGCGGATGCTGTGGGCGCCCGCAGGGACCTCGTGGTTCGCCAGCGGGGTGGTGGTCTCGAGCTTCTTGCCGTCGATGTAGACGTAGGCCCAGCCCTTGGAGACGTTCACCGCGATGTGGCCCGGCTGCTTGGCTTCCGCCTGCAGGGTGTGCGACTCGGAGGCTGTCTGGCCATCCTGGGGCACCGAGGCCGTGAAGCTGGTGCTCTGGTAGCCGCTCAGCCGGTACTCCACCCGCGCCGAAGCGCCGGCCACCCCGCCGGACCAGGTGAAGGGCGTGCGCCCCGCCAGCGAGCCGTTCACGAACACCGAGGCGCCGCTGGGGCTCGATCGGAAGCTGATCTCGGGAGAGGGCAGCTGGTCGACGGGTGGATCCGCTGGAGGGTCGGACCGCAGGTCGGCCGGCGGCGGGTCACGGGGCTGGGTGACCGGATCGCTGGGCGGGTCGACGGGGGGTTCGGGCTGGACCTCGACCATGCGCACGGGGATGCGGAGGTTCTCGCCCGCTTGGACGGTGAGATCATCGCGCCAGTCCTGGTAGCCCGGAGCCCGGAGCTCGAGGCTGTGCTTGCCGGGCGAGAGGTCGGCCACACTGACTCGCTGGCCGGTGCCCACAGGCTGGCCGTCCACCAACACCTGGGCATCGACGCTGACCTGCACCAACAGCTGCCCCACGCTGGCGATCGGCTCGGGGGACGGGCCGGGCTGTGACAGCAGGGTGACGGCCACCCAGCCCACCACCATGAGCAGCACGGCCAGCACGCCACCGATGGCCAGCAGCAGCGGCCAGCGGGGGCCGGACTGGAGCACCGAGACCGCGCTGGGCATGGTGTGGCTGGCGGTGGTGCGCTGCTCTTCCCACTCGGGCTCGAGGTCGAGATCCGGCTCCTGCTGGTGGATGGCCATGGCCATCCGCGAGCCCTCCTCGAGGCGAGCGCGCTCGGCGCCGATCTCTTCGCTGAAGAGCTCCATGAGGAAGTGGGCGAAGCTCTGCCGGGTGAGGTCGGGGGTGGCCGGGTAGAGGAACTCCAGCAGGTCGTTCTGGAACTCGCGGGCTTCCTGGTAGCGATCCTCGCGCTGGCGAGCCAAGGCGCGCATGACGATCTCGTCCAGCCTGGCCGGGATGCTGGGGTTCAGCGCGCTGGGCGGATCGAGGTCACAGGCCTTGATGGTCTCGAGGGTCTGGATGTCGGACTCGGTCTTGAACAGGCGCCGGCCGGTGAGACACTCGTAGAGGATGATGCCGCTGGAGAAGATGTCGGAGCGGCGGTCGATGGACAGGCCCATGGCCTGCTCGGGGCTCATGTACTCGAACTTGCCCTTGAGCACGCCATCCTTGGTGTTGTAGGCGTTGGTGGTGGCCTTGGCGATGCCGAAGTCGGCGATCTTGACCTCGCCTTCGTAGCTGATCAGCACGTTCGAAGGCGACATGTCGCGGTGGACGATCCCCAGGTCGTGGCCCTGGAGGTCAGCCCGCCGGTGAGCGTAGTCCAGGCCCTTGGCGAGCTCGTGGGCCACGTAGACGGCGAACTCGATGGGCAGCAGCCGGCGGCGCTGGGCCAGCTTGCGCAGCAGGCCCTTGACGTCCTTGCCCTCGACGCACTCCATGGCGATGAACCAGTTCTCGTGCACCTTTCCGAAGTCGTAGGTCTGGACGATGTTGGCGTGCTGCAGCGCCACGCTGACCTTGGCCTCGTCCACGAACATCTCGACGAACTCTGGCTTCTCGGAGATGTGCGGCAGGATGCGCTTGATGACCAGCAGCTTCTCGAAGCCGCCGTGGCTGAAGGACTTGGCCTTGAAGATCTCGGCCATGCCGCCTACGGCGATCTTGTCGACGAGGAAGTACTTGCCGAAGGATTCGGGTTGGAAGCTGCCCAAGGAGTGCCGGGGGTCTGGTGTAGGCGGAGCTGGGTAGGAAGGCGGGTTCGGAGCGCCCGGAGCATAACGCCGGGCCCAAAGAGGGGTCAATCATCCACCACAGCCCCTGGACACGTCAACCGAGCCCGGGCTTCCCCATCGAGAGGGCCGTGCCCGCCGAGCGCTACTCGACCAGCGCGCTGTCGAGCGCGGTGTCGTCGCCCTGCTGCTGACCACCCTGGCCGTCCCAGTAGTCGGCGAGGTCGTCGCAGGTCCACTCGGCGCGCATGTCGTCGAAGTGATCGCGGCAGAGCTGGCGTTCGGTGCGAGGAGTGTTGGCGTTTGCCTGGTCTTGGCGGCAAGACTTGAGCTCGTCCTTGGAGACGTCGAAGCCGCACTCGAGGGCGTAGTCGTACATCTCCCCGCACAGGGCCTGGCAGGCGTTGTTGCAGCCCGAGGCGAGCGCGGAGCCGATCAGGATGACGATGAGGGGAAGGACGTGGCGCATGGGACCTCGCTTCCAGCAAGGGGGGGCTCAGGGGAAGGTCACACGGCGCGGGCGTGCGGTCAACCGCCCGGACAGTGCTGATGTTAATGGCCAGGCCTAGTCCCGGGAGCCGCCATGGATGTCGCGCTGGACAGCTTCGGAGTGCTGCAGGTCGAGCCCACCGACCTGTGCAACCTGGCCTGTCGCATGTGCCTGCCGCAGCTGGACCGGCCGGGGCGCGTGCACGGCATTCCAGGCGGCTTCATGGAGCTGGACCTGTTTCGCCGCATCTTCGACGATCTGGCCGCCACCGACTGCCGCTTCGACCACGTGATCCTGCAGTGGATGGGCGACCCCGCCCTGCACCCACGGCTGCCCGAGCTGGTGGGCATCGCCGCCTCGCGCCTGCGCGGCCGCTGCCAGTACCTGCGGGTGGACACCAACGGCGTTCTGCTCGATCCTCAGCGCATCGACGCCCTGGTGGACGCCTGGCTGCCCAGCCGGGAGCTCCCCCTGCTGGTCGTCTTCAGCCTGGACGCCGCCACCCCCGGCACCTACGCCCAGGTCAAGGGCGGCGACCACCTGGCGCGGGTGCAGCGGAACATCCGCCACCTGGTGGATCGCCGCGCCCGCATTCCAGGCGACGACGTGCGGCTCAACCTGCAGCTGCAGTTCGTGCTGCAGCCGGGTAACGCCCACGAGGTCGGAGCCTTCGTGTCCTACTGGGAGCGCTTCCTGGCCTGCCGCCAGGGTGGCCCCCGGGGGCAGCGAGGCTACGACGAGATCATGGTCAAGCGCCTGAGCGTGGCCGCCGGCGGCCCTGGCCAGGCCGCCGCGGATCGGCTCTACGACCGCTCCGTGCGGGAGCAGGGTGTGGTCGCCCGCCGCGGTGCCCCCTGCGCCGTCGAGCTGTGGCAGGACCGCCCCTGGGAGCACGACGACGAACAACAGGCCACCCCCCGCGGCCCCTGCCCCGGGGCCTGGATGACCCCGGTGATCCGCCACGACGGCCAGCTCACGGTCTGCTGCGTGGACGTGGGCGGGCGGCTCGCCCTGGGCAACCTGGCCGAGCAGGGCTTCCGCACGCTGTGGGAGGGAGCCCGCGCCCAGCAGCTGCGCCTCGACCACGTCCAGGGCTTCTTCGACCGGCACAGCACCTGCGACCACTGCGGCGGCATCGCCTGGTACGGCTTCCCCGCGGCCACGGTCCACGCCTGGCTCGTGCGCATGGATCGCCTGGACCTCTGGCCGGCCTATCGTGAGCGCATGGGGCCCATCGAGCCCTGACCCTCTGATGGATCAGCGCTTGGCTTGGCGCAGCTGGACGATCAGCTCCTCGAGACGGGCTCGCTCGGACCAGGCGGCCTCGAGCTCGGCGTTCTTCTTGTCAATGTCGACCTGAGCATCCGCCAGGCTGACCTGCAGCGCCTCGGCGTGGGCCACCAAGCCGCCCCGGGCCTCGTCGCCGCGGGCCACCAAGGCCGCCTGCTCCTGGAGCTTGTCCTGCAGCGCCTGCAGACGATCTGCGCCCGCGGCCCCCTGGCCCACAAGCTGCTCGCACTCACGCTGGAGCGCCGCCACCTGTGCGCCCTTGACGGCGGCGTCCTTGCTGGCGTCGCTCGCACTCTGCCGCAGGGCCGCGACCTCGGTGCGGCTCTGATCCAGCTGCTGCTGGGTGATGCTCAGCTCGGCGGAGGCGCGAGAGCCGGTAGCCCGCAGCTGCACCAGCTCGGCCTGGGCGGCCTCGGCGGCGCCGCGCTCGCTGGCGATGACCCGCTGCAGGGCGTCGATCTCCGCGCCCTTCTTGGCCACATCGGTGCGCAGGTCCTGGAGCGCGGCGGCTTCGGCGGAGGCCTGGGCTCGCAGGCTGTCCAGGGCCTGCTGGGCGGCGGCGAGCTCTCCGGAGGCGCGCGCGGCCTGGGCCAACGCGGCCCCTAGGGCCAGGGCGTCGGCCTCGGCCCGAGGCTGCAGCTGCTCGAGGACGTGCCGCACCCCCTCGAGCTCGGCGCTCTTCTTGGCGGCGTCGGCCCGGGCGTCCTGCAGCGCCGAGGCGTCGGCGGCTGCGATGGAGCGCAGGGAGTCCAAGGCCTGCTGGGCGCCCTCGAGCTCTGCGTCCTTGCGCGCGGACCGGGCCAAGGCCTGCTTGAGAGCGAGAGCATCGGCCTGGGCCTGGGGCCGCAGCCTGGCCAGGGCGTCTCGCAGCCCCTCGATCTCAGCACCCTTCTTGGCGCCGTCGGCCTGGGCGTCGTGCAGCACGACCGCCACGGCGGCCGCGGCTGCCCGCAGCTCGTCGATGGTGCCCTGCAGGCCTTCTCCACGGGCCGTGGTGCTGGTCAGCTCGGCCCCCAGGGCCTCGATCTCGGCACGCTTCTTGGCCGCGTCGGCGCGGGCATCGAGCAGCCACGAGCGATGCTCGCCCAGCTCAGCGTGGGCGTGGTCCAGAGCCAGCTGGAGGGCGTCGAGCTCGGCGCTCTTCTTGGCCGCGTCCGCGTGGACCGCGGCCAGCTGGCTAGCCAGGGCATGCTGCTCGGATCGGGCCTGGCGCGCCTCGGCAGCGAGGACCTCGAGCTCGCTGTCCTTCTTCTCTCCGTCGGCCTGGGTGACCGCCAGGACTGTGCCCAGGCGGCGAAGCTCGCCCTGGGCACCGCGCAGCTCTTGCTGGCTGGTGGTGATGCGATCTTCGAGGACCGGAAGACGCTCGCGCAGAAGATCCCGCTCACGGGTCATGGCCAGGAGCTCGGCGCCCTTCTTGGCAGCATCGCGCTCGTGTTCGGCCGCGGACGCGGCGCTGCGGGCCAGCTCGATACCCAGCCGGGTGGCCTCGGCCCGCAGGCTCCGCTCCTGGCGCTGCACCTGGGCCAGGTGGTCCGCCAGGGCGTGCTTCTCACGCAGCAGCGAGTCGATCTCCACGCTCTTTTTTTCGGACTCCGCCCGGGCTTCGGCCAAGGCCGACTCAGCGGCCGCCACCTGGACACGCAGGGTGGCCGCAGCCTGATCGGCCGCGGTGAGCCGTCGGTCCAAGGATCCGATCTGCTCCCGCAGCAGATCCTGCTCGCGGCCCTTGGCGTCGAGCTCCACGCTCTTCTTGAGGGCGTCGGCCTGAGCCGCATGCTGGGCCTCGGCGGCGGCGTCGCGCTCGGTGCGCAGGGCCTGGATCCTGCCGTCGGCTCCAGCCAGCTGCCGGACCAGATCCTGCACACGGTCCTGGACCAGACCCTTCTCGCGCAGCGCAGCCCCCAGCTCGGCGGCCTTCTTGGCCACATCGGCCTCGAGGGTCGCGGCGCGGGCCTGCAGCACCGTGAGCTCCTCCTGGGAACGGGCGTGTGCCCCGCCCAACACGGCGATGGCCTCGCGCTTGAAGCCGGCCACCTCGGCCACGGACCCCGCCAGGCGCTCGGTGGCCACGCCCAGGACCCGGCTCTGCTGGACCAGCCCCGCCACCTCGGCGCGCTTGGCCTCGATCTCGGCACCCAGGCGCACGGCGTCGGCGCGGGCGGCCTGCTCGGCGCGCTCGGCCCACGCCACGCGGGCGCTGAGCTCGGCCCGCTCACCCAAGGGCGACGCGCCGCGTTCCCGGCGCACGGGCGCCTCGAGCCAGGCCAGCAACGGGGCCTCGCAGGCATCCCGGCCGAAGCGGGCACCCGCCAGCTCCCGCGCGGCTGCGCAGCGCTGGGCATGGGCCTCGGGCTCATCGAGCACGGCGTCGATGGCATCCTCGACGGACAGGCCCACCAAGCCAGCCCCCCCGGCGCGCAGGGGCTCCGCCAGGACGTGCTCATCCCCCACGATCATGGGCAGGCCGCAGCCCAGGTAGTCCATGTGGCGGAACGCGACCGCCAGGTCGCGCTCGGGGGTGGGGGCCATCATGTCGATGGCGGCGCTGCACTCGGCGTAGGTGGCCAGCAGCTGGTCGTAGGGCAGCACGCCCCCGTAGACCAGGCGCTTGCTCGGCGGCAGCTCGGCCTGCAGCTCGCGCACCGGGGAGTCCCCCAGGATGGGCTTGTGCCCCAGCACCAGCAGCTTGCCCCGGCGGCGCTTGTTCAGGTGCGCCAGGGCACGGCCCAGGGCCGCGGTGGGGTCGATCCAGGGCCAGGACACACCCCCCATGACGAACACGGGGCTGCGAGGCTCCCGGCGCGGGGGCCCCTGAGGCGCCACCAGGGGCACCACGGCCCCGAAGCCGTGGCTGCGCAGATCAACCCCCGCAAGGGCCAGCAGGCCCAGGAAGTAGAAGCGCTGGCGCTCGTTCGAGAACAGGAAGAAGTCCCCGGCCCGGATGGCCCGCAGGGTTTGGGCCGCCTCGGGCCCCGCCGCATCCTGGAACTGAGCCTCGAGCATGCGGGGTGCGTAGAGGTCCACCACCATGGGCAGCCCCAAAGGCTCCAGGGCTGGAGCTTCTTCGGGCTGAACCACAAGCAGGGCGTCCGGCTGTACCCGCTCGGCGTGGGCTCGCAGCTCGACGGCGCTGCCGAAGGTGGGGGGCCCACCGGGCACGGCGTCCTGATGGCGCGTCACCAGGTGCACGTCGTGGCCCGCCGCCCGGAGCGCTTCGCTGTGGTGCCAGGCGCGCAGGGCGCCGCCGGCGACGGGGCGACCGGGGGTGGGGAACCAGCCGTGGAAGACGATGAGGATACGCATAGGAGGACCGCCGCGTGACCGGGGCTCCGAGCGCGTAACAGGCCGTACCGCCCGGAGCGCGTGCAGGAGCGAAGTCGTACAGGCTAAAGCTACACGCTACCGTACCCCCGAGGCCAGTGACCAGCATGCCGACCCCCCGCCACCTCGAGCAGGACCTGCGCATGTTCGTCTCGCGCGCGCTCGGGCGCTCGCTGGCGCCGCCGGACTGGCTCTCCATCAACATCACCCTGCGCTGCAACCTCAGCTGCTCCATGTGCACCACCTGCTACGAGGTGCAGGACGAGCTGAGCACCCAGGAGATCCTGGACGTCATCGACCAGGCCGCGCTGTGGGGCGTGCGCGTGCTCAACCCCCTGGGCGGTGAGCCCTTCGTGCGCACGGATCTCGAAGACATCCTGCTGCATGCGGCGCGCAAAGACTTCCACATCACCCTGACCACAAACGGCACGCTCATCACCTGGGAGCGCGCGGCCAGGCTGGCCCGCATCCCCCCAGAGAAGCTCCACATGAGCTTCTCCCTCGACGGGCTGTGGGATGCCCACGACGCCATCCGGGGCCCCGGCAACTTCGAGCGCACCATGCAGGGCTATCGGCAGCTGCGGCGCGCCGACGCCGACGCCCGCAACCCCCGACGCAAGATCCTGGCCAACACCCTGGTGCATGCCCAGAACCTCCACGAGCTGCCCGCCATGCTCGACAAGCTGGCCGAGGAAGGCTTCGACGGGGTGCAGCTGCTCAACCTCTTCCGCCGCCCTCCCGAGACGGGCGCACCGCCCAACCCCGAGCGTGAGGCCGCCGTGGCCCGACTGTGGATCGGCCCCGACCAGCTGGGCGCCCTGCGGCGCCTGGTGGAGCAGCTGCGCGAGCGGGTCCGGCATCCCCCCTGGCCCTACTTCCGCATCCAGAACCCCGAGACCGACATCGAGCTGCTGCCGTCCTACTACCGCGACGAGCTCCAGCCCCTCGAGGCGCCCTGCTGGGCCGGCTGGAAAGAGCTGTACGTCAACGCCGACGGCTCGGTGATCATGTGCGACGGCCGGCTGGACTTCCTGGCCGGTCGCTTCGGCTCGGTCCGGGAGCAGACCCTGCAGCAGCTGTGGGCCTCCCCTGCCCTGCGGGAGCGCCGCCGCGTGGTCAAGGGCTGCACCACTCCCTGCATCCAGAACTGCTACCTCCGACGCTCCTCGGACAAGCTCGCGCCGCTGGCGGGCCGCGCCGCCAAGCTCGGCCTCGAGCGCGTGGTTCAGCACCTGCCCGCTCGCCCCAGCCCAGCCGCCGCTCGGCAGGCCCTGCCCGATGGCGTGCTCACCATGGAGCTCACCGACACCTGCGACTGCGCCTGGCGCGGCTGCACCACCCCCCTGGAGCGCCTGCACAGCCTGGTCCAGGACGCGCCCGGCCCCATGGCCACCTGCTACGAGCAGCCCCGCACCTGGCACCAGTGGCGGGATCGCCACTACGTGGACTTCGGCCGGGGCTTCATGGGCCTCGAGCTGGTGCAGCGCGTCACCGACGATCTGCGCGCCCACGGGCCGGACTTCGGCACCCTGGCCCTGCGCTGGCGGGGTGAGCCCTTGCTGCATCCCGAGATCATCCCGGTGATGAAGCACCTGATCCAGGTGGTGGGAGCCTCCCGGCTGTTCGGGCGCCTGCGCATCCACACCAACGCCCTGCTGCTCTCCGAGGACCTGGTCGACATCATCCTGGGCCACCCCGAGGCCCCCACCGAGTGGTGGCTCGATCTCGACCGCATGGGGGATCACCACCAGGCCGCCTGGCAGCACCTCGAGCGCCTGGCCTGGGAGCGGGGGGCCACCCTGCGCCTGGTGGTCACCCGCAGCGTGCCCCAGGCGGGCCTGGACCCGGCCGTGGTACGCGCCGACCTGGAGCGCTGGGGCCAGCGTCTACGGGAGCCCCGCCTGCTGGCCGGCCTGCTCCCCGCCGACGCAGGCGACGCCTACTGGCTACGCCGCGAAGACCCGCGCAGCTTCGTGGGAGATCAAGCCGCCGACCAGGCCCTGCGCGCCGTCGCGGACCAGCTGGGCGCGGTCCTGAGCTTGCCCGACCCCACCCAGCCCCGCCGCTGCCCCGGGCCCCGCCAGACCCCGGTCATCAGCTGGGACGGCAAGGTCACCCTCTGCCCCTGGGACACGGGCATCGAGAACCAGGTGGGCGAGGTCACCACGGGTCGGCTGTCCGCCGTCTGGTCCTCCGACCGCATGCGAGACCTGCGCAGGGACGTCCAGGCGCGGGGGGTCCCCGGCCTCACCACCTGCCGGGACTGCCATCAGGTGTTCAGCCCGAACTACCGATGACGGCCTACAACCCCAGCACGTCCCGCATGCCGTAGAGGCCCGGAGGCCGACCGCGCACCCAGCGCACGGCGCGCACGGCGCCGCTGACGAAGGCCTGGCGGCTGGTGGCCACGTGGCGCAGCTCGACCCGCTCGCCCAGGCCCGCCAGCATCACGGTGTGCTCCCCCACGATGTCGCCAGCGCGCACCGCGTGGATGCCGATCTCGCCTGCTGGCCGCTCACCAACAGCACCCTCGCGGCCATAGCAGGCCTTGTCGTCGAGAGAGACCCGGCGAGCATCGGCCAAGGCTCGAGCCAGCGCCAGGGCGGTGCCCGAGGGGGCGTCGCGCTTGTGGCGGTGGTGGGCCTCGATGATCTCGGCGTCGTAGCCAGCGAGCACCCGCGCCGCGAGCTGCACCAGCTCGGTGAGCAGGGTGACCCCGGTGGAGAAGTTCGGCGCCGCCACCACCGGCGCCGTGAGGGCGTAGGCGCGCAGAGCAGCGGTCTGCTCCGCGTTCAGGCCGGTGGTGCCGACCACCAGGGGGCGGGCCCCACCGAGCTCGAGCAGTCTGGCGGTGCCCGCGGGCAGGGAGAAGTCCAGGAAGACGTCCACCGCGGCGTGCATGCCGGACTCGAGGGACTCGATGGGACGCCCACAGGCGCCAACACCGGCCACCAGGCCCACGTCGCGGCCGAGCATGGGATGATCCTGGTGCTCGGTGGAGAGGATGAGGTCGAGGTCGTCGCTGTCCAGCACCGCGGCGGCGAGCAGCCGGCCCATGCGGCCTCCGGCGCCCACCAGGCCGACGCGCAGGGCCATCAGGCCTCCACCGCGTCGACCACGAAGTCGGGCACCGGGGTGGTGAGCGGCACCAGGGGCAGGCGCAGCTCGTTCGCGCAGAACCCGGCCGCGGCCAGGGCGGCCTTGGCGGGCCCCGGGCTGGTGGTGTGGAACAGCCAGTCGATGACAGGCAGCAGGCCGAAGTGCAGCTCTCGGGCGGCGCAGAGATCCCCCGTCTTGGCGGCCTGGTACAGGGCGACGGTGGCCGCGGGGGCCAGATCGGAGATCACAGAGATGACCCCGCAGCCGCCCAGGGCCATGAGGGGGAAGAAGGTGCCGTCGTCGCCGGAGAGCACCGAGATGGGGGTGTTGGCCAGCAGCTCGTTGGCGTAGCCGAGATCCCCGGTGGCTTCCTTGATGGCGACCACGCCGGGCGTCTGAGAGAGCTCCGCGAGCAACAGGGCCGGGACTCGCTGCCCGGTGCGGCCGGGCACATGGTAGAGCACCAGGGGCAGCCCTGGCGCCGCGCAGGCCGCCACATGGGCGCGCAGCCCGTCGGGGGACGGCTTGTTGTAGTAGGGCATCACCAGCAGGCCGGCGTCGGCGCCCAGCTGCTGGGCCCGCCGGATGCGGTCGAGGGTGCTCGCCGTGTTGTTGGTGCCGACACCGGCGGTGACGGGCACCGAGCCCGCGGAGACCTGGACCGCCGCCTGCACCAGGCGATCCCACTCGGGCTCGCTCAGGGTGGGGGTCTCGCCCGTGGTGCCGCAGGCCACCAAGCCGTGGATGCCAGCGCGCAGCTGGCGCTCGCACAGGGCGCGGTAGCTGGTCAGATCGAGCTCACCCCCGGTGAAGGGAGTGACGAGGGCAGTGTGCACGCCTTCCCAGCGCATGGGAACCTCCTGAGCGTGGGGATGGAGCGGAGCCTGGAACTCAGAACTGCACGGTGCCCATGAGCATGCCACCGATGGCGGGCTTGTCGAAGCCCCCACCCAGCTCGTCGTCTTCGTAGGCGCTGTAGTAGCTGCCGGGCAGGAACAGGCCGGCCTTGCCACACAGGGAGAAGTGCTCGTAGGGCTCGTACAGCACGGAGGCGTCGAACTCCCAGCCGTAGCCCTTGGCGTCGCGGTCGGCCTCGGGCAGGCGCGCAGCCTGAGCGCCGAAGACGGCCAGATCCACCGTGAGCTCGTCCAGGATGCGGTAGCCCACATGGGGGCGAATGTAGAGCGCGTTCCGGATGCCCTCGCCCGTGCGCACGGCGTCGTAGTCGCGGCCGCCGTTGGTCTCGTTGGCCGTGGTGGCCTCGAGGGTGGGCATGGGCTCTTCGAAGAGCATCAGCGTGAGGTTGTGGTCGCGGTCGAAGGTGAAGGTCTTGATGTTGCCGTCGTCGGGCTCGGCGTCGCCGGTGGCCAGGCCGCCCTCGACCCCCACCAGGATCTTGTCGAGCTCGGCCTCGCCCCGCAGCATGGCGCCCACCGAGGCGATGCGCAGGTCGTTGGCCCCGCCCCCCAGGTTGCCCGCACCGAACACGCCGACCACCTCGGTCTCGATCTCCACCGTGCCCATCTTGGCGTGGGCCCACAGGTCGCCGGTGTAGAGGGAGAGGGCCTCGCTGGGCTGCCAGCGGTACTGGTTGTGGAAGCCCAGCCCCAGGCTCTCGGTCTGGTAGGCGAAGGCCGCGTTGAGGGACTGCATGTCGTCGGGGGCGTTGAGGTAGCCCTCGTAGTTCACGTCGTAGGCGGCCATCAGGTAGAGCACACCCACCCGGCTGGTGAACTGGATGCGGTCGGCGGTGTCGCCGAACTCAGCGTCGGGAGCGAAGCCGTCGTTCTGCCAGATGCCGGCGCCCCAGTGCAGGGGCACGCGGCCAAAGCGGAAGCGGCCGATGTCGGTGTAGACCTCACCCCAAGCGCGGGTGACGCCGATCCCCAAGGGGGACGCGGCGCCCGTGGTGGTGGTGGGGGCCACCAGGGTCTGGTCGTAGGCCAGGTAGGTGGTGTCGCCGGTGACCGGATCTTCCCAGCCTTCGATCTGCTCGCCCCACGGCACCAGGTTGAGGGCGTCGATCTGGGCGTACAGCCCCACCCGCTCGGTGATGTGGAAGCGCGGCTGCAGCCGCAGGCGATGGTCGAAGAGATTGCTGGTACCCTCGGCCTGCGCGTTGGTATCGCTCAGGCTGAGGGAGTCGTAGAGCAGGCCCCTGGCGCGGTAGTGGCCGGCCCACTCGAGCTGGGCAGCAGAGGCGCCGGGAGAAGCCACGAGCAGGGCGAGGGGAAGGAAGATCGACAAGGGAGCTCCAGCGTAAGAGCGGGGAACACGCGAGCGCCGTCACCTATGCCAAGTCCATAGGGGGGTCAAGACGTTGACGAGGGCCGAGCGGCGGGTCAGGATGCAGCCATGCTCCAAGCAATGAAGCGACTCTGGCGCGGCTGGCGCAAGCTGGCGCATGGCATCATCACGGCGCAGAACACCATCCTGCTGGGTGGGGTGTTCTTGTTCGGGATCGGCCCCACCGCCATCCTGGCCAAGATCACAGGGCGCAAGCTGCTGGATCGGCGATCCATCGCCGCGGGCGAGCAGCCCGAGAGCCACTGGTCGCCCATCCAGGATCCTCCCGCGGATCTGAACTCGGCCCAGCGGCCCTTCTGACCGCTGGAACGCCCACCAGGGCGTTCAGATCACCGTGTAGACGAAGGGCAGCACCGGGCTGCTCTCGGCGAACAGGATGAAGGCCACCATGGCCAGGATCACCAGGATGATGGGGGTGAGCCACCAGGCCTTGTTGTGGACGATGAAGTCCCAGAACTCGCCCACCAGGCCTCGCTGACGAACCTCGAGCTGGCTGAGATCGGGGGCGGGCTTGTCGGTGTCGCTCATGGTGGCTCCTGGCTAGCTGCGCCGGGATCATCGCCCGAAGCCCCTCTTGACGCAAGGGGTCAGGATCACAGAAGGCCTCAGCGATCGCGGCGCGACCAGTCGTACGGGATGGTGGGCGAGTCCGCTGGGATGCGGATCTCGTCCGGATCATCGCGGAGATAGGGCCGAGAAGGAAAGTTGATCACCAGCGCCTCGTGCTCGCTGATGCACTTGAAGCCGTGGAACACACCACAGGGGACCTGCACCAGCATGGGGTCGTGGGTGCCCATGAAGATCTCGTTCAGGCGGCCCTGGGTGGGGGAGTCGCTGCGCCCGTCGAAGAGCACGAGCTTCACCATGCCGTGGATGGCGACCATGGTGTCCACCTGTTCCCGGTGCAGGTGCCAGGCCTTGGTCACACCGGGGTAGGCCGTGGTGAGGTAGGAGTGGGCGAAGCCCACGTAGAGATCCGACAGGGACGAGTACAGCTCCATCAGGCGGCCGCGCTCGTCGGGGATAGGCCGCAGACGCTCCACGCGCACGCCGTGGATGGGCTCAGGGAGTACGGCGGTCAGGTCGCGCGTCACGGCGCCTCCTCGGGGAGCAGCGGCTCCCACCAGCTACGGTGCTCGAGGTACCAGCGCACGGTCTGCTCCAGCGCAGGCTCGAAGGGGACGGTGGCGCTCCAGCCCAGCTCGTCCAGGGCCCGTCGGGAGTCCAGGGAGTAGCGCCAGTCGTGCCCCGGGCGATCGGCCACCCGGCGGATCAGCGCAGGGTCGGCCCCGATCTGGGCCAGCACGCCGCGCACCACCTGCAGGTTGTCGCGCTCCTGGCCGGCGCCCAGGTTGTAGACGCGCCCCTGACGCCCCATCAGCGCAGCGCGCAGGAGCCCCTCGCAGTTGTCATGCACCAGGACCCAGTCGCGCACGTTGAGCCCAGATCCGTAGACGGGCAAGTCCCAGCCCTGCAGGGCGTGGGCGATCATCAGGGGGATCAGCTTCTCGGGGTGCTGCCGCGGTCCCAGGTTGTTGCAGGAGCGGGTGATGACCGCATCGAGCCCCCAGCTGCGGACCGCCGCCAGGACCAGCAGGTCGCCGGCGGCCTTGCTGGCCGCGTAGGGGCTGGAGGGAGCCAGCGGCGAGGCCTCGCTCGCGCTCTGGCCCTCGGCCATGGAGCCGTAGACCTCGTCGGTGGAGACCTGCAGGAAGCGCCCCCCGCCGTAGGCCCGCCAGGCCTCCAGCAGCACCTGGGCGCCCTGGACGTTGGTGTGCAGGAACGGAGACGATCCCGTGAGGCTGCGGTCCACGTGGGACTCGGCCGCCAGGTTGAGGAGCGCGCTGGGGCGGTGTTCTTCGAGCACCCGTCGGACCAGCGCCGCGTCGGCGATGTCGCCGTGGACCAATGCCAGCCGCGGATCGTCCAGGCAGGGCGCGAGGTTCTCCCGGCGCCCAGCGTAGGTCAAGGCGTCCAGCACCACCACGCGCTCCACCGGCGCCTGGACGCCGCCCGGCGGCGGCGGATCCACCCCCAACAGGCGGCGCACCAGAGCGCTGCCGATGAAGCCGCAACCACCTGTGACCAGCCATCGCATGGCAGCAGCCTAGCTGCTCGGCCTGCGGCCCGTCCAGCGGCGCGCCCACATCCGCGATATGGACGGCCGATGCCAGCGCTCACCGCCGTGGTCCTGCCCTGCCTGGGCCTCCAGCCTTCCCTGGATGCACTGCTCCGCGCCATCCCCGAGCCCTACATGGTCTTCGTGGTGGACGACGGCAGCCCCACGGCCCTGCGCGCGAACCGGGGCGTCCTGCTGCGACACCCCCGCAACCGGGGCTACGGCGCCGCCCAGAAGACCGGCTACCAGGCCGCGCTGGACGCCGGCGCAGAGCGCATCGTCATGTTGCACGGAGACGGCCAGTACGACGTGGAAGACACCCTCGCCCTGGCGAGCGGCCTGGACCGGGCCCACGCGGTGCTGGGCTCGCGCTTCCAACCCGGCCAGCGCCAGCGGGTGCCAGGCTGGCGGCGATGGGGCATCCACGGCCTCACAGCGGCGGCCAACCTGCGCTTCGGCGCCCAGTTCGATGACCTCCACAACGGCGCCCGAGCGTTCCAGGCCCAGGCCCTGCGGGCCGTGCGATTCGAGACCCTCTCGGACGACTACCGCTTCGACCACCAGCTGCTGACCGCCCTCATCCGCGGCGGCGCCACCATGGTCCAGCGCCCCGTGGCCATGCGCTACGACGGTGACGTGCTCTCCATCAGCTTCCCCCGGGCGCTGCGCTACGGCCTTGGCTGCCTGGCGGATCTGGCGGCCCCCAGAGCCCTCCACACGGCGCTGCCCGACCCTGGCCTCGCAAAAGACCCTGGCCTCGCCAAGACGAAAAAGTCGTAAATTCGCTGCGAAACCTCCCCGGCCAGTGCTCCCCGCACGCGCCACTGCAGGAAGACCCCCGCTACGGTGACACACCGACGGTGGTCGACGCGTCTTCCCAGGGTCAACAACCGGGGCCACGCCGGCACCACGTCTCTCTGCTACGCGCGAGGAGCGCCCATGACCGCCACTCTGTTGTTCGTCCTCCCCCTCCTCGGCATCGCCCAGGCCGCGGAGCTGAGCCAGGACCAGATCGCGCTGCGCCAGCAGCTGATCCAACGCTTCGACACCGTCACCACTGCGCCCCCCATCTCCGCCCAGGAGCGCGGGGCCTGCCTCACGGGCCTGGTCACCGACCTGCGGGACAACTGGGGCCTGCTCGAGCCCAGCGATCAGCAGCGCATGGCCGAGTTCCTGGCGCCCTGGGGCGGCGGCTCGCTCTCTCCCCGCAACCTGCGGGCGAGCGGCGACGGCCCCCCTCCCCCGCCGCCCGCCGACCGCGACGAGCCCTGCTTCGGCCACCAGACCAACAACTACATCATCACCGACCACTTCAGCGTGGAGTGGGAGAACGGGGTCGACCAGGACCTGGCCGAGGCCTTCGCCGAGTCGCTGGAGTACTCCTGGGACCGCGAGGTCACAGAGTTCGGCTGGAACCGGCCCGTGGGCACGGACGAGTACCCCATGCTCGCCATGATCTCGGACAACGACAACTACGCCGGCGCCTACACCAGCGTCGAGTACTGCAACGGCGAAGGCTACGTGCCCTACATCGTGGCCTACTCGGGCTCCTGGTCCAGCCCCACCTGGGCCGAGGACATGGCCTGCCACGAGTTCAACCACGCCATCCAGTTCTCCACCAGCTACGCGCCGGAGTTCTGGTACTGGGAGGCCACCGCCATCTGGATGGAGGAGCAGGTCTACCCCTCCCACAACTACTGGACCTACTACGTCGAGGCCTACACCTCGAACCCCTGGATCGGCCTCACGGCCGCGAGCCAGCGGGATCAAGAGGTCTTCTACCACATGTACGGGGCGTCGATCTTCAACTTCTTCCTCGACAACTGGTATGGCGGCGCCGACACCGTCAAGGCCATGTGGGACTACGCCGCGGGCCGCAGCGGTCAGTACTCCTTGACCGTCTGGGACAACGTCGCCGGCGTCGGCGTCGACCTGGACTGGGAGGAGATCTTCGTGGGATTCCTGGCCGCCAACACGGTCATGGACTTCGACGAGCAGAGCGTCTTCCCCTCCATCGACATCCATGACTCGGTCACCTCCTTGCCCGACGGCGGCGAGTCCAGCGGCGCCGACGAGCCGGAGTCCCTGGGCCAGAACTACATCCGCTTCGACGACGGCTTGGACTCGGGCAAGGACCTGCACGTGGAGTTCCAGGGCGAGGCCGGCCCCGACCAGTGGTTCGCCGTGCTGGTGGCCACCTCCGGCCGCCGGGTGGTCCAGACCGTGCGCCTCGAGCTGGACGAGACCCACATGGGCGATGGCTCCATCGCCTTCCAGGGTGGCGACGTCTACCTGGTGGTGGCCCCCTGGGACGAGGACGCCGCGGGCTACCACTACAACTGGGACAACGCCCCGTCCTGGTCCTACTCCTGGACTGCCGAGCTGGGTGAAGAGTCGCAGCCTGAAGACACCGGCGACCCCGAGAACCCGGACGACACCAACGCCGCAGACGACACCGGCGAGTCCTTGGGCGGCGTAGGCCTGCCCGGCTGCGGCTGCAGCAGCGGTGGAGCGGCCCCCAGCGGCGCCCTGGTGGCCCTGCTGGCCCTGCTCGGCCTGGCCCGTCGCAGGGACTGACCCCGATCCCAGCCACAGCGGGATACATCCGAGCAGACCTCACGCTCGGAGACCGCATGCGCACCATCCCTCTCGAAGTCCTGATCCTGATGCTCGGCACCCTGGGCAGCGTCGGCCTGCTCGGCTGCGGTGACAAGGACGACACCGGCCCCGAAGGCGACACGGACACCGACACGGACACCGACACCGACACCGACACCGACACGGATGCAGACACCGATGTCGGCCCCTGCGGCGCCTGGACCGGCATCCAGGGCGTGGGCAGCACCTGGTCCTACGACTTCGACGACGACGGCATCTCGGGCACGGTCGACAACGAGATCACCGCCTACGACGCGGGCACCGGCCTGGTGAGCGCCGAGAGCTACTCCATGCTCGAGACGGTGGACTACTCCATCGTCTCCACCACCACCACGGACTACCGCTGCGACAGCGACGGCTACTGGATGCTGTACCAGTACACCGAGTACAACATGGACTACAGCGGCACGGTCTACGACGGCTGGAGCAGCGCCACCTACGAGGCCGGAGCCCTGCTGATGCCCGCCGACATCGCCGTGGGCGACACCTGGGTCACCTCCTACTCGGGCTTCACCGAGTCCAGCGTGAGCGGCCCCAGCGCCGTGGACGTCACGGTGAACCAGCAGGTCGTCGAGGAAGCCCAGGTCACCGTGCCCGCGGGAACCTACGACACCATGTACGTGGAGTTCACCGGCGACGGCGAGGGCTACTCCAACATCGCCCGCGGCGTGGGCCAGGTGAAGTCCAACATCACCGTGCTCACCAGCTACACCCCTTAGGAGTCCTCTCGGAGAGTGCGGCCATGAAGCGCATCCTGTCCCTGGTGCTGCTCGCGGCGTTCGCGGCCTGTGGAGGCTCGACCGTGGAGCCTCCTGCGGCAGCGCCTCCACCACCCGCACCAGCCGTCGCCCCGGATCGGACCCACGCGCCTCCAGCGCCCGAGCCTCCAGCGCCCGAGCCTCCGGCCCCCGAGCCAGCGCCCGAGCTCCAGGCCCCCGCTCCAGAGCCCGAGCTCCAGGCCGCCGCTCCAGCACCCACCACCCCGACCACCCCCGCTCCCCAGCACGCCCCAGAGGCTCCACCCCAGGCCTTCCTGGCCCCCGAGC
>CALDOK010000226.1 GCA_937912125.1 uncultured Pseudomonadota bacterium | reverse complement strand
GGTGTCGGCGTCGGTGTCGGCCTCCTCTCCCGTGTCCTGGTCGGGCACGCAGGCGCTGCCGTCGAGGTGGGTGCCTTCACCGCAGTAGATCCGGCGGCATCCGGGCAGGAGCATGGAGAGTACGAGCAGGGTGTGGAGCATGGTGAGATCCTCTGGCGTCGAGGTCCGAAATCAATGCGTGATGGCCGAGGGGTCACCGCCGCGAGCCTCGCTTGCCTGCCCCCCTATTCTCAGGGCCCGGCCAGCCCCACCATCCGGTCCGGATAGTCGGTGATCACGCCGTCGACCCCCATGGCGAACAGCTCAGCTGCTCGCGCGGGATCGTTCACGGTCCAGGTGAAGATGCGGTAGCCCCGGCGCTTCATGCGGCGCACGTAGCCGGCCTTGGCGCGTTGGTGGTCCATCATCAGCAGGTCTGGCTGGGCCTTGCTGTTGAACAGCAGCCTGGAGAGCACCAGCTTCTCGACGAAGGAGCTGTCCTTGTATGCCGAGAAACCCCGGTAGATCTGGCCCCGCAGGATGGTGGGGTCCCGCAGCCGCACCGCCTCCAGCAGCAGGGGGCTGAACGACGTGACGATCACCCGATCCGCCAGGCTCATCTCCTGCAGCAGCTCCACCAGGGTGTCTGCCACCAGGCCGTTGTCGGTGTCGCGGTCGGCCTTGACCTCGATGTTGATCAGGACCTGGGGTCCCAGCCGCCGCAGCACCTCGGCCAGCAGGGGGATGGGCTCGCCGGCGTAGTCCGCAGAGAAGTGGCTGCCCACGTCCAGGCGGGTCAGCTCGGACCAGGGGGTCTCGGCCACCCGGCCGGGGACCCCCGCCAGGCGATCCAGCTCCCAGTCGTGGATCACCACCAGCTCGCCGGTGGCGCAGACCATGGTGTCCAGCTCGAAGGGTATGCCCAGCTCCGCGGCGCGATCGAAGGCGGCCAGGGTGTTCTCGGGGGCCAGGCCGCGGGCGCCGCGGTGGCCCATGATCACGGGAGACGAAGGGAAGAGGGCGGAGCTGTCTCGCGGATGATGCCAGGAACAGCCCGGAAGAAGCAGCGCGACCAGCAGGGCAGGGGAGCGGATGACGGCGGAGCGGAGGGACATGGGACACCGGGGCTGAGCAGCGTGGGCACTCCATAGCATCGAGCGATGGAGCCAGGTGCTATGCTGGCCACGGCAGGGCCAGGAGGCGACCATGCGAACCCACAGGACAGACGCCGCGAGGGCCTTGGCTCTCGCCTCGCTGCTGCTGAGCGGCTGCTTCGACGACGGCATCGAGTGCGCCGACTGCATCGACGACACCGAGGCCCCCGGCGCTCCGGAGCTGGCGCTCTCCCAGGCCTCCCTCGCCTTCGGTGATCTGCAACTGGGCCAGACCACCCGGGAGTCTCTGGGCATCGGCAACCAGGGCAGCGCGGAGCTGGCGCTGGCGTCCATCACGGTCACCGAACCCTTCGTGGCTCGCTACGACGACGGCATGACCGTAGGCGCCAACAGCTCGTCCATGCTCTACGTCGAGTTCACCCCTGTCCAGGCCGGGGAGCTCACCGGCACCCTGAGCTTCACCTGGAACGATCCGGCCGCAGGGCAGGATGGCAGCCTGGTGGAGATCCCCATCAGCGCCAGCGTGCTCGAGGACACTGGGCTGGATTAGTCCGGCGCCGAGCTTCCCGCCGGGGCTGACCGAGCGCGGGCCCGGTGACGCCGAGCGTCCGTGGTTACACTCGTGGTATGCCCGCCCGCACGACCGCCCAGACCGATGTCCACCAGCTGCTTGTGGAGCTCGCGCCGCCGCCAGCGGGTGAGGACCGCGCCGCCTGGCAGCGCGCGGCGCTCCGGGACCTCGAGGGGCTGCAGGACGTCCTGGGCCGCGGCCTGGTGAGCTGGGCCACCCCCGAGGTCCAGCCCCGGATCGCGCGCCAGCTGGCTGCCCGTTGCGCCGCGCTGGGCGGCGCGGAGCCGCCCGCCCTGGATCGTTTCCTGCGGGTCCGCCTCGCCCCTCCATCCACGGCCGCGGACCTGCGCACTGCCTGGGGTGATGACGGCTCCCACACCATCACCGGCAGCGGCGATCCTGGACCTCAGGGTCGCCTCGAGGGTGCCATCAAGGAGCTCGCCCGCATCCCCGGCGAGGTGCTGTGGCAGCCCAACCTGGGGGAGCCGCCCGGCGGCATGGCCGTGTTTGACAGCCCTGTCTGGCCCGCCAGCGCCGGCCAGGGGGTGCGCCTGGCCTTCCTGGCACCCGGCTACCAGCGGGATCACCCGGACTACCGGCACCTCGAGGTCCGGGATCTCCGGCCCCCCGTGCGGCACGATCGTGGTCTGGGCACCTGGACCTTGGGGGTGTTGGCCGCGCAGCCCATCCACGCGGGCCTGGTGGGGATCTGCCCCAAGGTCCAGCCCGTCTTCGTCCGACCCTGGACCGAGCGCCCTGGCCTGGGCGATCTGCACAGCACCGCCGACGCGGCGGCCCTGGCCTGCACCGTGCTGCAGGCTGGCGACGTGCTGCTGCTGGCCCATGCCGCCGCCGCGGGGCCGGTGGAGCGGGATCTCGCCACCTTCGCCGCCATCCAGCTGGCGACTGCCCTGGGCATCCACGTGATCCAGGCGGCGGGCGACCGCGCGCTGGACCTGGATGGTCCCGAGCACCAGGGTCTGTACGACCGCAGCCTGCGGGACTCTGGTGCGGTGATGGTCACCGGCTACCTGCGCCGCCCCCTGCCGCCGCCCAGCGCCATCCGCATCTGGGGCGCCCACGGCACCCGCATCGACGCTCACGCTCCTGCGCCCATCTACACCACCAAGCCCTCGGGCACCCACCGCCACCTCGTGCAGTGGTTCCAGGGCAGCACCGCCGCCGCCACTCAGGTGGCAGGGGTGGTGGCCCTGGCCAGCGGCGCCGTGCAGCAGCAGGGTGGCGCGCCTGTGGATCCCGAGCGCATGAGGGCGCTGCTCACCGCCACCGGCACTCCCGCCATGATGGAGAGCGATCGGGCCATCGCCGGCACCCAGCCCAACCTGGGGGCGTTGCTGAAGGCGCTGGGAGTTCCCGGGTAGGGATGGCCTGCAAGGCGCGTCTTCGGGCGCTCTACGGCGTGGTCCCGCACATGACCACCCGGTGGTCGCCGCCCAGGTCCAGCGCGCCGCCGGTGAAGGGGACGGTGGCGCCCGCGCCGTCGTCGAGCACCGGCGCGCTGGCCAGGTCGTACCAGGCGTTGCCCGGGTTGAGCAGGTCCATCAGCGCCAGGGCGCCGTCAGCGCTGCCGGCGAGCACGTCCACCGCCACCACCCAGTCGCCCCCACTCAGGTCCTGGTTGGCGAAGGTGCAGGTCGCGGACTTGCTGGCGTCCAGGGTGGTCCCCACCAGCGCGCCCGTGGCGAAGCAGCCCAGGCTGGTGGTGAAGTCTTCGGCGACCACGACGGTCCCGGCGACCCCCAGGATCACCTGGTCGAACAGCCCGTAGCCCAGCGCCAGGCTGTCGATGTCCACCATGGGCGCAGCCAGGGCGGTGCTCTGCAGGGCCTCGAGCGTGCCGTCCACGTATACGCAGACCTCGTCCGCGCAGGGGCTGGGGCAGGCGGCGCAGCTGGCGTCGGCGGTGTCGATGGCGCCGTCGCAGTCGTTGTCCACCGCGTCGAAGCAGGCGTCGCTGGGGGTCTCGTCCGCGCCCGGGTTGACCGCGGCGACGGCGTCGTCACAGTCGCTGTTGTCGCCGACGTGCTCCACGGGCTGATCGCAGGCCACCACGGCGGTCGCGGCGGCGTCTCCGTAGGTGTCTCCGTCGGTGTCCGGGTACCAGTCGGCGGCGTCCAACACCAGGGGGTCGTCGCTGTCCACCAGGCCGTTGCAGTCGTCGTCCACCAGGTTGCAGATCTCGTCGGCGGCCGGGTTGATCGCGGCGTCGCCGTCGTCGCAGTCGTCCGGATCGTCGTCGTACCCGCTGGGTTGGTCGCAGGCGATCCGGCTGCTGGAGCTGCTGCCGTAGCCGTCCCCGTCGTCGTCGACGTACCAGATGTCACCGTCGAAGGGTTCCTCGTCGATGGCGCCGTCGCAGTCGTTGTCCGCCCCGTCGCAGTACTCGTTGGCGCCTGGATGGATGGCGGCGTCGCCGTCGTCGCACTCCTCGCAGGCCGCCCAGCCGTCGCCGTCGTCGTCGGCGTAGCCGGTGGACCCGTCGCAGTTGTAGTCGGCGGGATCCGCGCAGTCGTCCTCGGTGGCGGCGGGGTTGTACGCCGCGTCGCCGTCGTCGCAGTCGCCGCCCTGGGCCGCGTAGCCGCTGGGCTGCTCACAGGCGACGGTGGTGTCGTCGTCCAGGCCGTAGTCGTCGCCGTCGCCGTCCAGGTACCAGGTCTCTGCATCCACCGCGTCGTCGTCCCAGCTCTCGCCGTCGCAGTCGTGGTCGATGGCGTCGCAGTACTCGTCCGCGCCGGGGTAGACGCTGTCGTCGTCGTCGTCACAGTCCAGCGCCATGTCGACGCCCGTGTGGTCCGCCGGCTGATCGCAGGCCTGCACCGGGGTGCCGAAGCCGTCACCGAAGCCGTCGCCGTCGGCGTCCGGGTACCAGTCATCTCCCCCGGCCAGGCCGTCGTCCGCGTCGTCCACGAGCTCGTCGCAGTCGTCGTCCACGCCGTTGCAGATCTCCACGGCCGCGGGGTTCACCGCCGCGTCGCCGTCGTCGCAGTCCTCCATGCCCGTGCCTGCGTCCGCAACGAAGCCCTCGGGAGCTTCACAGGCCTCGATGCTCGAGGCGGGATCGCCGTAGCTGTCGCCGTCGCTGTCCGCGTACCAGGTGGCTGGCGCGCCGATCGCCGCGTCGCTGTCGTCGCAGTCCTGGTCGTAGCGCAGGCCGTCCAGGTCCAGGTCCAGACGATCCGCGTGATCGCCGTCGGTGATCCAGATGCAGCCTGTCAGCAGCAGGCAGATCGGGGTGGTGAGCCTGGTCATGGTGGTCCTCCGGGGGGGATGGGACAGATGGAAGCCTCGCACGAAACAGAGCCGGCGACAATGCGCCGTGTCCTGGCGAGCGCGCAGGTGGTGGCGAACTGCGGGCAGGACGGGCTCTGTGCGCGGGGGGCTCCCTTCGCTCGGTAGCCTGATATACTCTTGGGTCTTCCCACTCCCCCTCCTCAATCGCGGCAGACGCGGTGGTCAGCGGGGGAGCCTCGGGCCGGGAGGGCCCATGCTGATCTACCTCGCATTGTTCGTGGCGATGGCCCAGGCGGCCCTGGTCAAGGTCGACTCGGCCACCGACCCGCTCATGGTCTACGTCAACGGCCAATATCAAGGCATGACCCCCGTGATCCTCGAGTTCGACGACGGCTACTACCGCGTCGACTTCCGCGAGGACGAGTTCACGGGGCCCAGCCGTCGCTACAGCCTCGACGTTCACGGACAGAGCAAGGGCAAGCTCACCTGCGACTGGTACGCCGATGCCTTCCGCATGGTCTGGGCCGAGGATCTGCAGCGTTCGAGCTCATCCAGCTCCAGCTCGTCCAGCTCGTCCAGCTCCAGCAGCGATGCGCGCCGTCAGGCCGAGGAGCGCCTCAAGGCCGAGCTCGAGCGCCGCCGCGAAGAAGAAGCCCGCCGCCTCGAGGAAGAGGAAGGGGACGATCTGGGCTGGGAGGACGTGGACGAGCTCGGGTGGGCCGAAGAGCAAGCGATCGCCGAAGAGGACGACGAGCCGAACTGGGAGGAAGAAGAACGCCGCCGCGCCGAAGCCGAGGCCGAGGCACGCCGCCGCGCCGAACAAGAATCGGCCGCAGATCTGGCCGCCCAGGCCCGAGCCCTCGAAGAGGAAGCCCGGCGCCTGCAGGAGCAGGCCCGCCAGCGCGCCGAGGAGTCCAAGCGCCTGGCCGCCGCGGACGCCCGTCGTCGCGCCGAAGAAGAAGCGCGCATCAAGGCCGAAGAGGCCGCCCTTCGCAAGGAAGAAGAAGCCGCGCGGCGCCTGGCCGAGCAGCAGCGTCGCGAAGAAGCCGCCGCCGCCGCCCGGGCCGAGGCCGACGCCCGTCGAGAGGCCGAGCTCGAGCGCCAGCGTCGCGAGGACGAAGCCCGCCGGTTGGTCGAAGAGCAGCGCCTCAAGGACGAGGAAGCCCGGCGTCGCCGTGAAGAGCAGGCCCGCCAGGCCAAGTTCATGCCCTTCCGCGACGAAGCCGAGGCCGCCATGCAGGCCGGCGACGCCCGCCAGGCCCTGCGCGCCTACCGCAAGGCCGTGGCCGCTGGCGACGACGACAAAGAGACCGCCGCCATCATCAAGAAGATCGAGTCCGAGTCGGGCAGCATCCGCCTCACCGTCTCCGGCGTCCAGAAGGGCTCCTCGCCCGCCCTCACCATCGATCCCCCCCAGGGTGAGCCCTTCGCCCCCGACGCCATCCAGGGCAACCGCTACACCTTCACCGACGTCCCCGCCGACACCGCCTTGGACCTGCGCGCCGCGGGCGCGGGCTACCAGCCCCTCGAGACCACCCTCGAGCCCATCCGCCCCAGGCGTCAGTCCAGCCATAGCGCCGAGCTCACCTGGCTGGGCACCGCCACCCTCACCCTGTCCGACTGGCCCGAAGGGGTCGCCGTCACGGTCACCGATCTGGGGGTCAAGCACCAGCCCAGCGAAGAGGGCGATCTGACGGTCACCGCCGGACGCCTTGTGGTGGCGGTGGACGGCCCCAGCGGCAAGCGGCAGTTCCTGCTCGAGCTCGAGCCCGACGCCAGCCAGGATGTGGCCATCCGCAAGGAGCTCCCCGGTGCCGTGCGCATCGCGGGCATCCCCTCTGGCAGCCGGCTGGGCCTGGCGGGCTGTCCCGAGGGCGCCAAGCTGTCCGTCACCAGCGTGCCCCGGGACGCCGCGGCGCAGGAGCAGGGCGGCGTGGCCATCGCCGAGCCCGTGCTGCTGCAGAGCCTGCCCCCGGGCGACTACACCATCTCCGTGGACCACCCCATCCTGGGCAGCGGGCGCGTGAGCTTCCAGCCTGAGCCCGGCGAGACCTCCGAGGTCAGCCTGGTGTGGGAGTCCATGTCCCGCGCCGCCGCCGTGCGCGCCGAGCGTCAGGAATGGGAGCGCCGCAAGGAGCGGTCCAAGAAGATGCCCATGGCCACCAAGCTCGCCATCGGCACCGCGGGCGCCTCGGTGGCCGCGGCCAGCGTCTCGGCCATCAGCTTCGCCCGCTCCCTTGGCGACAGGTCCAGCCTCAACGATCTCGACACCAGCTACGACCAGGCCATGACCGACCAGGACTACAACGGCGCCTGGGATCTCTTCTCCCAGCGGGTGGACGTCCAGGACAGCCTGCGCTCCAGCAACACCATCGCCCTGGGCGGCCTGGGCGTGACCGTGGCCGGGCTGGGCGCATCCACCACGCTGTACCTCCGGGGCCGCGCCAAGAAGCGCTCTGTCGAGGACTGGGATCTGTGGTCCCTGGGTGATCTCCCCAGCACCCCCGAGCCCGCGATGCTCCCTCCTCCCCGCGATGAAGACGCGGGCCGTGCGAAGCGCTCCAAGGAGCCCACGGTCTCCGACGACGAGCCCGAAGAAGAAGCCGCCGCCGGGTCCGACGACGAAGAGCCCGAAGAAGAAGCCGCCGCCGCCGGGTCCGACGACGAAGAGCCCCCAGCGGACGAGCCCGCCCCGGAGCCAGCCTCCGCCGAGCCGGTCCCCGGACCTGAAGACGACGCATTCTACACAGCCCCCGAGGAGGACTTCGAGGTCGACTTCTCCCTCGATGAGGAAGAGTTCGAGCTCGACGAAGCCCCCGCCGCCGGCGCGGGCGAGTGAGGAGGACGACCATGCGCAACGCCCTTGTCATCCTGCTCCTGGCCACCGCCTGTGGCGGCGACCGAGCGCCTGGACCCAGCATCATCCGCCTGCGTCCCGCCCTGCCCGACACCGGCGACGATCTGGAGGTGACGGTCCTGTCCGACGCCCTGGATCCCGAGGGCGATCCCGTGGACTACCGCTACCTGTGGTACCGGGACAACGATCTGCAGGCCGACTACACCGAGGCGATCCTGCCCGCCGCCGCCACGGCCAAGGGCGAGGTCTGGCGTGTCGAGGTGCTCGCCCTGGACGGGAGCCTCGAGGGGCCCCCGGTGGTGGCCGAGGTCACCGTGGTCAACGCGCTGCCCACGGTGGAGATCACCATGCAGCCCGCCGACCCCCTGTCCAACGAGGACATCGTGGCCGTGGCCGCGGCCGTGGATCTCGACGGCGACACCGTGGCGCTGGACTGGTCCTGGACCGTCGACGGCGTGTTCACCAGCTACACCGGCGACACCGTCCCTGCGGCCGCGACCCAGCGCTGGGAGACCTGGGAGGTCTTCATCGCGCCCTTCGACGGCGCCGAGCAGGGCCCGACCGGCACGGCCTCGGCGGTCGTGGGCAACTCGCCCCCCCTCGTGGACGGTGTCGTCCTGGGGCCCGAGGAGGCCTACGAGGACACCGTGCTCGAGGTCGAGGCCCAGATCCGCGACCTCGAGGGCGACACCGCCAGCTACACCTACGCCTGGTACGTGGACGGCAGCCTGGTGGCCGCAGCCACCGAGGCCACCCTCACCGGCGAACACTTCGACAAGAACCAGCAGGTGTGGGTCGAGATCACCGCCTCCGACGGCTACGACTTCGCCAGCCCGGTCACCAGCAATCGCGTCGACATCCTCAACAGCCCGCCCACCCTCACCTCCGTCACCATGGACCCCACCGAGCTGTACGAGGGGTCGGTGGCCACCTGCATCGGCGCGGATCTGGTGGATGTGGACGGGGACGACTTGGGTATGGCCTACAGCTGGGTCGTCAACGGCTCCGAGGTCAGCACCAGCGCCAGCATCGACGGCTCGTACTTCAGCCGCGGCGACTCGGTCAGCTGCAGTGTGGGCGCCGACGATGGCCAGGTGGTGGGGCCCACGGTCCAGTCCGAGACCCGCACGGTGCTCAACTCACCTCCGGTGGTCCCCAGCGTGAGCATCGCCCCCAGCTCCCCCGCCGAGGGCGACACCATCACCGCCACCGTGGGCACCCCCAGCGACGATGACGGCGACTCGGTGACTGTCAGCTACGCCTGGTACGTGGACGGCAGCCAGGTCTCCACCGCCACGACGCTCACCAGCGCCCAGTTCGCCAAGCACCAGGACATCTACCTCGAGGTCACTCCCTCCGACGGCATCGGTGCGGGATCGCCCACCGCGAGCGCCACCATCACCGCCATCAACACGGCCCCCAGCTTCACCGGCTTGAGCACCGACCCGAGCGCGGCCGCGTGGGGCGGCTCGCTGTCCGCGGTCACCACCGGCTGGTACGACGCCGACGGAGATCCCGAGGGCTACGACTACGCCTGGTATGTGGACGGCGCCCTGGTGGGGAGCAGCTCCTCCGTAGACCTGTCACCCTACAGCCGCGGCAGCGAGGTCTACCTCGAGGCCCAGGCCCACGACGGCGATGATGCCGGCAACACCATCACCTCCAGCGTGCTGGTCATCCAGCGGCTGCTGTATGCCTCCGACGGCGACCTGGCCTTCCAGGGCAAGGCCGGTGACAACGCGGGCATGGCCCTGGCCCTGGCCGGCGACCTCACCGGCGACGGCCTGCCCGACATCATCATCGGCGCTCCGGGCAACAACGACGAGGCCAACGACGCCGGCGGCGTCTACCTGGTCACCGGCTCCAGCACGGGCGTCCAGGAGTACAGCAGCGCCCAGGCCTTCCTCTGGGGCACCGAGGAAGACGAAGAGGTCGGTTGGTCCGTCTCGGGGCTGGGCGACGTCACCGGCGACGGGCGGGAAGACTTCATCGTGGGAGTGCCCAACGACAGCACCTTCGCCAGCACCTCGGGTGCCGCCTTCGTGATCCCCGGCCCTGTCACCGGCGACGCCGAGCTAGGCACCGTGGGCATCGCCATCCTCGGCACCACGGCCAACGAGCGGGTGGGCTGGAGCGTGGCCGGCGCGGGCGACGTGGACGCGGACGGGTACGACGACATCCTGGTTGGCGCCTATGGTCGCTCCAGCTCCACCGGCGCGGCGTTCTTGGCCTACGGTCCGTTCACCAGCACCCACTACAGCACCAGCATGGACATCACCATGGCCGGTGAGTCCAGCGGCGATCAGGCGGGCTCCGCGGTGGCTGGCGCGGGCGACATCGACGGTGATGGCAACGACGACATCATGGTGGGTGCCGAGGCCGAGAGCAGCGGGGGATCCGAGCGCGGCGCGGCGTATCTGATGTACGGCCCGGTCACGAACTCCTGGGGCTTGGCCTACGCCGACGCGAAGCTCACCGGCGAGACCGACTGGGACAACGCCGGCTACTCCCTGGCCGGCGCGGGCGATCTCGACGGCGACGGCAACGACGACATGCTGGTGGGCGCCCGCTGGGAAGACAGCGGCGGATCGGCGGCCGGAGCCTGCTACTTGATCACCAGCCCTGTCACGGGCACCGCCAGCCTGTCCACGGCTCAGGCCAAGCTCATCGGCGACTCCAGCAACCAGCTGGCGGGCAACGCCGTCTCTGGCCTGGGCGACCTGGACGGCGACGGTATCGGCGATCTGGCCGTGGGGGCCGAGGGAGACGCCTCCCTGGGCACCAACACTGGCGCCGTGTACGTGCTGCTGGGGCCCCTGTCGGGCACCATCTCCCTGCGCGACTATGCCTACGCCACCGTCCTGGGCGACACCGTGGGCGACAAGCTGGGCTACGCCGTCGCGGCGGGCCGGGACATGGATGGCGATGGGAGCTCCGATCTGATCGCGGGCGCGCCCTACGAAGACAGCAACGGCACCTCCTCGGGAGCGGCGTACCTGTTCAGCGGCGCGGGCCTGTAGCGATCGTGCGTTCGCGGCTCGCGCTGCTGCTGGCACTGGGAGCCTGCACCCCCGCGGCTGACACCGGGCCGGATCCTTGCAGCCACGACGGTGCCCTGGCCGGCTGCCTCGAGCCCACTCAGACGCCGGAGTACTACGCCGCCATGAGCAGCATGTACTTCGACACCATGGACACCAGCGTGGAGCTGGACGGCTGGCCGCCCTACAGCGAGCTCGTCGCCCGCTGGGAGTGGCCCCCCTGGCTCAAGCTCACCGCCTACACCCGCGAGAACATCGAAGCCACCGACACCCTGCTCACTCTCTACCCCTCCGTCGTGCCCGAGCGGGACTGCCGCGCCTTCGACACCCAGCCCTTCGGCCGCTGCGTCGTGGTGTTCTACTACGACGCCCACGAAGGCCGGGGCTGCCCCATCTACGAGGAGTTCAGCTTCAACGACGCCGGCGAGATCACCTGGATCGAGGCCTGGTCCGACGTGGACGGGCTGCGCCCCACCAGCGCCGAGGATCCCTGGGGCGAGCAGGGAGACATCGGCCGCCTCTCGGCGCGCATTCCGGGGCTGGGCAACGCCGAGGGGAAGATCGATATCGACAGCGTGTGGATGGAGGAGGCTGCCGAGGCCGACCCCGACGTGGCCGACTTCCTGGTCCGGGCCAACGACTGGCAGGCTACCTGGCTCGAGGAGTATGCCAGCGCCCCCGACGACTACTGGGACGTGGGCTGTGGGTGGTAGTCCTACCGCCCCACCGCCACCATCTGCGCGTGCAGCTCCACCCAGCCGTTCTCTTCGAGCAGCTGCTCGAGGCTGGGGTCCTCCAGGGGCTCGCCCGCGCCCGTGGGCAGCAGGCCAGCGTCACCCAGGGTCTCGACCACCTGCCGCGCGGCCCACAGGTAGCCCTCGCTGGTCAGGTGCAGGTGGTCCCAGAAGTACAGATCCCCTGCCAGGCCGTGGGGGGCCAGGGCGTTGAGCTCGGCTTCGAGGTCCACCAGCGGCGCGTACCTCGTGGCGGCGATCCGGCGCACCTGATCGTTGAAGCTTGGGCGGGCCGTGCCGCGGGGGTCCAGCTCGATGGCTGCACCCAGGATCTCAGCGGCCAGCTCGTGCTCGCCGGCCTCCATCAGGCAGGCGGCTGAGGAGACCATGGCCTCAACGGTGTCCTGGCCTTGGGCGATGCGCTCGAGGGCCTCGCCGTAGCGCGCCTGGCTGCACAGCTGCTGGCCGGCTCGCCAGGTCTCGCTGCCCTGGCCCAGCTCGAAGCGGCGGCCGTAGCCCAGCAGGTTGACCGGGAGCGCCACCCAGGCCATGGGCACCTGGGCGTTGTGGCCCGCGCGGGCGATGAGCTTCAGGTTGTCGCGGTAGCGGCCCAGCAGCTCCTCGGCCCCCAGGTCCTGGGGCTGGAGCATGGGACGTTCTTCTACCGGAATCTCGCCCAGCAAGCCCTTCTTCATGGCGCGGTACAGCACCCAGCTGTGCAAGGCCTGGTTGTAGGCGGTGGGGGGCGCGCTGCCCTCGTTGGCGCCGCTGGCCACCAGCACCAGATCGGGCTCCACCTGCAGCAGCGCGTCCACGCTGTCCCGCACGGCGTAGGAGCTCTGGGCGCTGCCGCCGGCGTTGATCACCTCGAAGCGCTGGCTGGGGTAGCGGTGGTCCAGCAGCGCCTGCATCCAGGCCGGGATGCTCCCGTAGCCCCCCAGGCCTTCGTCCGCGCCACGGTAGTGCTCGCCGCGAATGAACGATCCGCCCACCACCACGATGCGAAAGACATCCTGGGGCTTGGGCTGCGCCATGCTGGCCTGGACCACCTCGGGGTACTGGGCGTCCATGAGCTGGACTCGCTCGCCGTCGGGGGTCTGGATCACCCGCAGGTAGTCGGGGGTCAGGTAGAGCACGCGATCCCCGTCCCGGACTGTGCTCACCAGGCCCGCACGCTCCAGCGCCCTCAGCCCCACGGTCAGGACCAAGAGCACCACCACCAAGGGCACCGCTGCGAACAGCAGCTTCTTGGCGAGGGGGAGGGGGCGCGGCCTGGGCATGCCAGACCGCTATCCCGTCGTCTGTGCTGCAGGCCGCTATGGCTCGATGGGGTAGCTGAACTGGGCCGAGGCGCCCTCGCCGCCGTTGCCGTCCGGGTAGGTCACGGTGAACAGGCACTCGCCCTCGGCCACGCCGGTGACGCTGAACCAGCCGTACTCGTGGTCACCGGTCTGGACAGGCTCGGTGTCGGTCACCGTGCAGATGTCTGGGGTGTCGCTGACCACGGTGTTGTCCACCTCGGCCTGGCACACCGGCAGATCGCCCGCCATGGGCCGCACGTAGAAGGCGTTGGTGTCGCCCACGTCGATGTCCTCGGCCACCCACGCGATGGGCTCGTCCACGCCGTCGATGGTGGCGGGGGTGACCACGTTCATGGTCAGAGTGGTGTCGTCGATGTCGGAGCTCAGCACCGTGATCCCCGCCGCCTCGGCGGTGTCGAAGGCCATCCACTGCTGTCCGCTCTCGGCGCTGTCCAGGGCGGCCGCGTCGGTGTCGGCGGTCAGCGGGTAGTAGCCGTAGCCGATGACCGGCTGGTGGGAGGCGTTGTCCATCTGCATCTCGAAGGGCACCCAGACGCGCTGGTCGGTGAGGTAGTTGCCCTGGGTCTCGCCGCCGCAGGTGTGCCAGAGCACCAGCACTTCGGGGACCCTGGCCTGCATGTTGATGGAGTCGGTGAGGGTCTCACCGCTGTTGGTGCTCCCCTCGACCTGCAGTAGGGCGAAGCCGTCGCCCGTGCCCTGGATCGTGATGGTGTCTCCCGCGAAGTCGACCACGTCCAGCACAGCAGGGTCGTCGAAGCTGGCGTCGGCCAGGTCCACCGCCATGAAGTTGGCCACCTCACGCACAGAGACGTCCAGGTAGGCGCCCACGGCGACCGGCTTGTTGAAGTCGGTCAGCCAGTCGTCGGCGTCGTAGGAGAACTGGAAGTTCCCCTCGTTGCCGGTGAGGGTGGACTGACAGGCCACGGCCAGCAGCAGGGCCGCGCCGAAGAGGTGGGTTGCGGTTCGTGTGTTCATGGTCTTCCTCCGGGTTGCTCGGGAGTATACGGCGTGTTGTTCCGAGCGTACAGCCCTTGGAACCCGGAGCGCGCGCCAGTGGAAAGCCTTTTTTCGGTCTCTTCTGGATGGTGAGCCCGGAGTCCGCGCCAGCACCTCGTCCTGTGGGGCGTCGTGGATCGCGAGCCGTGGGGCTGTGGCATGGTGCTCCTGTGGGCGACAGTGCACTGGGATACCCTGTCTGTGTCGCGCACCGAGGTTCTGCCATGTCCCGCTTCTTCCTCCCCTTGCTGACCCTGTCCCTGTCCTTGGTCTTCGGCTGCCCCGCCGACAAGCCCGAGGAGACCGGGGGAGATCCACCTCAGGTGGTGGACGCGGACGGCGATGGCTGGGACTCCACCGAGGACTGCGACGACAGCGATGCCGCCGTGAACCCCGGCGCCGAAGAGCTCTGCAACGAGCGCGACGATGACTGCAACGGCGAGGTGGACGAGGACGCGGCGGACGCCCAGGCTTGGTACGCCGATGTGGACGGCGACGGCTACGGCGACCCCGAGAACAGCCAGACCGCCTGTGAGCAGGCCGAGGGCTGGGTCGAAGACAGCACCGACTGCGATGACACCAGCGCCGACAGCTTCCCCGGCGCCGATGAGCTGTGCGATGAGCTCGACAACGACTGCGATGGCGATGTGGACGAGGACGCCATCGACGCCGACACCCTGTACGGCGACGAAGACGAGGACGGCTACGGCGACCCCACGCAGCCGGTCACCAGCTGCGAGTTCCCCTACGGCTATGTGGGCGATGACAGCGACTGCGACGACGCCAACGCCGACATCCACCCCGACGCCGACGAGCTGTGCAACGGCTACGACGACGACTGCGACGGCACCGTAGACGAGGACGACGCCCTGGACGCGGCCGCCTGGTACCCCGACGGCGACAACGACGGCTACGGTGAGCCGGGCGCCGCGCTGCAGGCCTGCGCCCAGCCCACTGGTTTCGCCGGGAACGACTTCGACTGCGACGACGCCAGCGGCGCAATCCATCCCGCCGCCGACGAGCTGTGCAACGGCTACGACGACGACTGCGACGGCACGACCGATGAGCTGGGCGCCGTGGACGCCCCCACCTGGTACGAAGACACCGACGGCGACGGCTACGGCGACCCCGCCAGCACCACCGCGGCCTGCAGCTCTCCCGCCGGCTGGATCGCCGACAACACCGACTGCGACGACACCGACGCCGCCATCAACCTCGCCGCCACCGAGATCTGCGACTTCGTGGACAACGACTGCGACGGAGACGTGGACGAGGACGGCGCCGTGGACGCCCCCACCTGGTACGCCGACCTGGACTTCGACGGCTACGGCGACGCTGGCGCCAGCTTGACCACCTGTGACCAGCCCACCTCCCACGTCGCGGATGACACCGACTGCGACGACACCGACGCCGCGGTGTACCCGGGGGCGGATGAGTACTGCAACGGCGTGGACGACGACTGCGACGGCGCCATCGACGAGGACGACGCCATCGATGCCGCCACCTGGTACGCCGACGTCGATGCAGACACCTACGGCGACGCCAGCAGCACGACCGTGGCCTGCAGCGCACCCACGGGCTTCGTGGCCGACAGCGCCGACTGCGGTGACAGCGACGCCGCGGTGTACCCGGGCGCCACCGAGACCTGCAACGGCATCGACGACGACTGCGACAGCACGGTGGACGAAGACGACGCCGCTGACGCCGCGATCTGGTACGCGGATGACGACGCAGACGGCTATGGCGACAGCTCGGACACCAGCGTGGCCTGCGCCGCCCCCGCCGGCACTGTCGCCGACGCCACCGACTGCGACGACAGCGACTCGAGCATCAACCCCGGCGCCGACGAGCTGTGCGATGGGGTGGACAACGACTGTGACGGGCTGGTGGACGACGCTGACGCTGGCGTCCTGGGCGCCGACACCTTCTACCTCGACGCAGATCTCGACGGCTACGGTGCCGCCAGCTCCAGCACCGAGGCCTGCAGCGAACCCAGCGGCTACGTGGCCGATGCCACCGACTGCGACGACGCGGACGCCGACAGCAACCCCGGCGCCTCCGAGCTCTGCGATGGCGTCGACAACGACTGCGACGGCACCGTGGACGACGGCGTGCTGGGCACCGGCGGCGACTGCACCGCGGAGGACTGCGCCGAGATCTTGAGCGACGATCCCAGCGCCGCAGACGGCTGGTACGAGCTGGACGTGGGCAGCGCCTACTGCGACATGACCACCGACGGCGGTGGCTGGACCCTGGTGGGTGACGACGTGGCGGTGTGGGGCACCAGCTACGACACCACCTACCACAACACAGAAGGGTTCAGCTGGAACGAAGCCCTGTTCTCGTATGCCTCCGGCTCCGTGACGGCCCACTGCACCTACCCGAGCAGCCTGACCGGCTGCAACAACATCGGCATGCAGTTCGACAGCGAGAGCTGGGGCACGGCCCTGAACTGGGGCTCCAGTCTGTGCGGCATGAGCACCACCGACTACAGCTCCGCCACCACGTATATTGGAGGCTACGACTGGGTCATCGCCCGGACCCAGTCCCTCGACACCATCCGGGTCGGGACCCTCGAGGGCGTCGCTGGCTGCACCACCAGCGACAACCCGGGCACCGCGTACATGGACATCTTGGTCCGCCGTTGAGGAGCCACCATGCCTAGCACCCTGCGCTGCCACTGCGGCGCTGAGCCTGTCGACGCGGTCCTGCCCTTCACCTGCTCCCAGAGGGGCAAGGACGACCGTGAGCACGTCCTGGTGCGCAGCCTGAGTGAGCCCATGGCCTTGCCCGGCGGTGCGCCCTCGGGCAACCCCTTCCTGCGCTACCGGCGACGGCTGCATGCCCACACCCGGGCCCTGGCGGCCGGCTGGGACGACGCCCGCTTCGCAGCCTTGGTGGATCGGGTGGACGCCGCCGTGGCCGCGGTGGATGGCGGGGGCTTCCGGGTCACTCCTTGCGCCGAGCAGCCCGCCCTCGCGGCCGCCTGCGGCCATGGTGGCTCGCTGTGGGTCAAGGACGAGACGGGAAACGTCAGCGGCTCCCACAAGGCGCGTCACCTGATGGGCGTGGCCTTGCACCTCGAGGTGGCCGGCGTACCCCGGGACACTCCCCTGGCCATCGCCAGCTGCGGCAACGCGGCCCTGGCAGCGGCCGTGGTGGCCAAGGCGGTGCAGCGTCCGCTGCAGGTCTTCATCCCCCCCGATGCCAGCCCGGCCGTGGTGGCCCGGCTCGAAGCCCTGGGCGCCGCCTCGAACGTCTGCGAGCGCCAGCCGGGGCTGCCCGGCGACCCCTGCTACCATGGCTTCGTCGAGGCGGTGCAGGGCGGCGCGCTGCCCTTCACCTGCCAGGGCCCGGACAACGGCCTGACCATCGAGGGCGGCCAGACCCTCGCCTGGGAGCTGGTGGAGCAGCTGCGCGCGCAGCCCCTGGACCGGCTCTTCGTGCAGGTGGGCGGCGGCGCGCTGGCCTCGGCGGTGGCGGCCGGCCTGCAGGAGGCCTTCGAGGCTGGCGATCTGCCGCAGCTGCCCCGGCTGCACCTGGTGCAGACCCAGGCCGCCTGGCCCCTGGCCCGGGCCACCCTGCGCCTGGTGGACCACATCGCGCAGCGTATGGAGCTCCCCACGGGCTTCCAGGACCGCGCAGACGTGCTCGCGTCGGCCTTCGACGGCCCCGTGGTTCAGGACGCCTTGGCTTGGGCGCGCTCCGCTCGCTCCTGGCTGATGTGGCCCTGGGATGACGCCCCCCACAGCGTGGCCCACGGCATCCTGGACGACGAGACCTACGACTGGTACGCCGCCGCGGTGGGCATGCTGCGCAGCGGCGGCTGGCCCCTGGTGGTGACCGAGGATCAGCTCATCCGCGCCCAGCGCCTGGCCCGTGCGCACACCCCCATCCCCGTCGATCCCACGGGCTCATCCGGGCTCGCGGGCCTGCTGGAGCTGGCGGGGACCATGCCAGGGGAGCGGGTGGGCGCGTTGTTCACCGGTGTGGAGCGCTAGCGGCCTGCATCGAAGCCCGCGCCCGGCGCCGTATTTGGCGACCTTCCGCGATCGGGCTGGGGCCGGCGCCGACACCTGTTTGGTTTTGCCGAGTCTGGTTAGACTTCGAGCGTCACTGACATCTTTGGGCGGCAGGTTGGCGCTTTCCGGGCTACCGTTGCCCCCAATGAACACCATTCCTGATCAGGTCTCGACACAAATGCACTTGGAACCATTGTTCTTCGTGTTTCTGGCCGTCGCGCTGGGCGCTGGCTGCACCCCGCGCTCCGGCACCAACGACACCGGCGGCGACTTGTCCGTCGACGAGTTCTCCTCCGAGAACCTCGAGTCCACCAGCATGGGGCTGAGCTGGAACAGCGCGGAGCCCACCCTCGCCCGCCTGCGCTACGGTGTCGAAAACGTCAAGGAAAACACGGTCTACAGCACCCTCGAGCCCGCGCAGGAGCACGAGGTTCGCCTGCACTTCCTGCGCCCTGGCACCGAGTACCGCTATCGGGTCGAGCTGCTGGAGCAGGGCGAGCTGGTCGGCTCCAAGGCCGGCCGTTTCCTGACCTCAGCGGTCCCCGACGAGCTGCCGGAGCTGGAGGTCACGGTCAACGAGCTCGAAGAACCCAAGCTCATCCTGGCCACCGTCATGGGCGACGTGATGGCCCCCGTGGTCATCTCCCAGGAGGGCTACTACGCCTGGTGGCACATCGAGCAGGAAGAGGGCCTCGCCGTCCCCCGGGCCAGGCTCGCCAACGACGGTCAGTCCATCTACTACAGCGCCTACGACAAGGGTGAGAGCGAGTCCCCCGAGGCTCAGTACCACCTGCGGCGCGTGTGGCTGGCCGACGGCGCGGAGGAGGCCTTCGACATCCGGCTCCATCACCACGACTTCGACGTGCTGCCCGATGACTCCATCGGCTGGATCATGGGTGACATGCGCAGGATTGACGGCGAGAACTACCGCGGCGACGCCATCGTCGAGACCGACGTCGACGGGGTCCAGACCACGATCTGGAGCAGCTGGGACCACATCACCTTCGACATGGTCTCCGACTGCAACGACAGCAGGAGCAACATCTGGACCCACGCCAACGCCCTGTACTACGAAGTCGCCACGGGGTTGTACTACCTGTCCCTGCGCGAGACCGACAGCATCGTGGCCGTCGATCGCGCCAGCGGTGAGACCTTGTGGATTCTGGGGGGCTGCGACTCGACCTTCGACTTCGGTGACTCCCTCCCGTTCGACGGTCAGCACCAATTCCAGTACCTCGACAGGGGGATCCTGGTCTACGACAACCAGCCCAAGCTCACCTCCTCGCGGATGGTCGAGTACAGCATGGACATGGCGAACCACAGCGTCGAGGAGGTCTGGAGCTACGACGCCGACGGCGCCTACTTCACCAGCGTGTTGGGCGACGTGCAGCGGCTGAAGTCGGGCAACACCCAGGTCACCTGGAGCACCTCGGCTACCATGGAAGAGGTCGACTCCAGCGGGCAGCTGCTCTGGCAGGCGGTCTTCGGCTTCGGCACGGTGTTGGGCTACAGCACGGTGCTCGAGTAGCCAGCGGTCTTCTGCAGGCCAGTCCCTGCCGCGATAGTCGCCTGGATGCTCACCGCCACAGGCCTCACCATGACCTTCGGTCCGCAGACCCTCTTCGAGGGCGCGGACCTGCAGCTGGACGCCGGACGCCGCTATGGAATCGTCGGGGCCAACGGCTCCGGTAAGTCCACTTTACTGCGGGTCCTGGCGGGTCAGCAGCTGTCCAGCGCGGGCGAGATCGGCCTGCCCAAGGGCTGCCGGGTCGGCGTGCTGGACCAGGACCACTTCCGCTTCGAGGACATCCGCATCATCGACGTGGTGATGATGGGCCACGCCGAGCTGTGGGCGGCCATGAGCGAGAAGGAGGCGCTGCTCGCGCGAGATGACTTCGACGAGGAGCGCTACGGCGAGCTCGAAGACACCGTGATGCGTCTGGACGGCTACGGCCTCGAGTCCAAGGCCGAGCAGATCCTCGAGGGGCTGGGCATCGCGGCGGTGCAGCATCGTGAGCCGCTGCGGGTGCTGTCGGGGGGCTTCAAGCTGCGGGCCCTGCTGGGCCAGACCCTGGCGTCCGAGCCCGATCTGCTGCTGCTGGACGAGCCCACCAACCACCTGGACATCCTGGCCATCCGCTGGCTCGAGCAGCACCTGCTGAAGTTCGAGGGCTGCGCGGTGGTGGTCAGCCACGACCTGCAGTTCCTGGACGAGGTCTGCACCGACATCCTGGACATCGACTACGAGCGGGTCACCGCCTACCCCGGCAGCTGGACCAAGTTCACCAACCTCAAGTCCGAGGCCCGCCGTCGCCAGGAAAGCGAGATCTCCAAGCGCGAGACCGAGATCGCCAAGCACAAGGCCTTCGTGGCCCGCTTCAAGGCTCAGGCCACCAAGGCGCGCCAGGCCAAGAGCCGCCAGGGTCGGGTGGAGAAGATGGTGATCGAGTCGCTGCCCAAGAGCTCGCGGCGCCGACCCACCTTCCGCTTCGAGGCTCGTCGCCGGGCCGGTCGCAAGGTGCTCGAGGTGCAAGGCTTGAGCAAGGCCTACGGCGACAACCAGGTCTTGAGTGAGGTGAACTTCGAGGTGGAGCGCGGGGACCGCGTGGCCATCATCGGGCCCAACGGCATCGGCAAGTCCACCCTGCTCAAGATCCTGGTGGGTGAGCTCGAGGCCGACGCCGGCCAGGCCACCTGGGGCTACGAGGCCGACTTCGGCTACTTCCCCCAGGACCACATGGAGGCCCTGGGCGATCCGGACCAGACCCTGAAGTCCGCCATGTGGGACGCCTGTCCCCACGACGACCTGGGCAGCGTGCTGGGTCGGCTGGCCGGGGTGTTGTTCAACCGAGACGACACGGACAAGCGGGTGGGCGACCTGAGCGGCGGCGAGGCTGCCCGGCTGCTGTTCTCGCGCATCGCCGTCAAGCAGCCCACGGTGATGGTGCTGGACGAGCCCACCAACCACCTGGACATCGACAGCATCGGCGCCCTGTCCCAGGCCCTGCGCAAGTACGATGGCACCATCATCCTGGTCAGCCACGACCGCTGGTTCGTGGACAAGCTGGCCACCCGGGTGCTCGAGATCCGGGCCGACGGCCTGCGGGACTACCGGGGCAGCTACCGGGAGTACACCCGCATCGGCAGCACGGACCACCTCAACCGGGGCGAGGTCATCAAGCAGGCCAAGCGCAAGAAGCAGGCGGGCAAGAAGAAGCGCTGAGGGCGAGCCCTGCCGGGCTTGGGTCCGAACAGGCCGAAGGGCGCCATGGCTCGGGGTCAGCCCCCGCCCTCCTTCTCCCGGCGGGCTGCCGCCACAGCGTCGTCGCCCATGCCCGCTGTGGCCGCCTCGACCTCGTCCAGCACGTCCCAGACGGTGCGGGGGATGGAGCCGTCGGTGCGCGGTGGGCCGACCAGCTCGTGGCTCACGACTCCGGCGACCCGGTCGCTGCCCAGGCGCAGCTCGAGGATCTGCTTGAGCCGGGGCGTGAAGCGGGTCCCCGACTCGTCCAGATCGTACTCGTCACGCATGGGGCCCAGCTGCAGGATGCGCTTGCCGTGGTGCTCGTGGCTGGCGAGCTGGTGCAGGTGCCCCAGGACGAACAGCTGGGCGTCGTCCTGCGCCACCGTGTGCTCCAGCCACGTGGGGTCCAGGTGGACCTCGGTGTTGGTGGTGGCGAAGCGCCAGAGCACCTCCTTGACCATGGTGGCGTCCAGGCGCAGCAGGGGGTCCCGCGTGCCCACCAGATCGCGCCAGAAGTCGCGGCTCCAGTAGGTCCACACCCGCGCCAGGATCAGCTCTCGGATCGCGGGCACCAGCTCCATCACCCGGCTCTTGGGGCGCAGCCGATCGTGAAAGTAGAACCAGGACCGCATGGGGATCAGGGCGTTCAGTAGGGCCACCGAGCCCCAGGGCAGGCCCAACATGGGCCGACCGTCGATGGTCACGAAGGGGTGGTCGGGATCCATGCGGAACATGGGGTCCAGCTGGCCGCCGTGCTCCAGCAGCACCGGCCCGATGCGCAGCGTGAAGCCGGGGAAGTGGACCCCGCGCCCGCCCAGCTGCGAGCGGATCAGGGCCTGGACCTGAGGGAAGAGCAGCTCGGCGTCGTGGTTGCCCACCACGAAGTGGGCGACGCGGGGGGCGGCGCTGTGCCCCAGGATGCGGCGCAGGCCCCCGAAGAAGGCAGCGTGGGCGCCGATGATGCTGGCCATCTTGGTCTGCGCCACCTCGGCGGTGACGTGGTGGGTCCAGTCACCCCGGTAGGGCACCTTGAGCAGGTCGAAGCAGTCGCCGTTGAACACGAAGTCCACCGGCAAGTCCCGGAAGCGGCCCTGCTGGTAGGGAGCCAGCAGGGAGACGAGCCACTCGTCGTGGGGGAACTCGTCCTGGACGCCACCGTCACCCATCTCGATGTCCGAGAGGACCACGATGATGCGTTCGGCGTCCAGGGGGGCCGGGCTGGGCATGGGGCTGCTCCTGGGGAGAGCCTATCCACCCGCGGCGGGTCCACCAGGGGTAGTCGCCCGGTGTTCGCCGATGGTGCGGGCTGGAAGTGGGGCTCGGTCAGGGGGCTGGCTGGCTGGTCACGAACAGGTAGCAGGCTGGGAGCTCGCTGGGGTTGCGCAGGCCGTGGGGCGTGCTCGCGGGGATCATGGTCCCTAGGCCGGGCGCCAGCTGGAAGGACTCCCGCCCCTCGATCTCCACAGTGAGCTGGCCTTCGAGGCCGAAGAGCAGCTCCTGCTTGCTGCCCGTGCTGTGTTGGGGTGTGCTGGAGCCAGGCTGCAGGCACTTGCGGCCAGTGCCGGCGCCCGCGAGCTCGAACTCGGTGCGGGCCAGGTCGAAGACGGGGCCGGCCCATGGCTCCAGCGGCGGCAGGCTGGGCGCGGCTGCGCTGGGGGCTGTCGCGAAGACGACGTCGCGGGCGGTCATCATCAACAGCTCCACCTGCTCGGGCAGGGTCTCGCCGGCGCGCCAGCCCATGCCCTGCCAGGGCTCCAGGCGATAGCGCGGGTAGATCTTGGCGTAGAAGTGACCTTCGACCTCCACCTGCCGGCCGATGGCCTGGGCGGGCTCCACGTCCAGCTCCCCGTGCAGCCGCGCCAGCACCGTGGGCCCGGTGCCATCCAGCGCGACCAGCTCCACCAGGCAGTTGCCAGCGTCGCAGGCCGCCCAAGCCACACGGCCTTCGACGATGAGGTCACGGTCGTGGAGCTCGGCTTGGTGTGCGGCCAGCTCGGCGACGGTGCTGGCGCGGAGACGATCCCCCGTGGGTTCGGGGCTGTGGGCCAGCAGAGGCGCGGTGAGCAGCAGCAAGATGGGGTGCGGCATGGGGGTCTCTCGGGGTTCGAGGGCGCAAAGAGTTGTCTCGTGCCGGAAAATCCATGACACATCGGGGATAGTCCAGCCAGGACTACCACCACGGTGAGCGCCATGAGCGAAGAGAACGAGCAGACCACCGAGCTGACCCATGAGCCCGCGGATCCGGCACCCCCCCGCGAGGGTTCCGCCTTCTGGAGTGCCACCGGCCGCTTCTTTGGCACCGTGGGCGTGGCGCTGGGCCAGGCCGCCGTCAAGACCGGCCAGAGCGCGGTGGCGGCCTACCAGGCGGTGGACCCCGATGCCCGCAAGCACCTGGCCCAGCTGCCGGTGATGGGGCTGAGCATGCTGGGTCCCCGAGACGCCTCGGTGGAGCCTCTGCCCGACGACGGTCACCGCCCCATCGTGCTGGTCCACGGCCTGGCGGGCCACCCGGGGAACTTCCTGGCCCTGCGCCAGTACCTGGCCTTGAAGGGCCGCAAGCGGGTGTACGCGCTGGACTTCGGCAGCGCTGAGAACATGGACCTGATGGCCGCCATGCTGCGGGACTTCGTGGCCACGGTGGTGGACCGCAATGCGCTGGGCGACGACGAGCAGGTGGACATCGTGGCCCACAGCATGGGGGGGCTGGTCACCCGCCTGGCCATCGAGGACGCCGCCACCGCGCGGCGCATCGCCTGCGTGATCACCCTGGCCTCACCCCACTCGGGCACCTACACGGCGCGGCTGGGGGCCACCACCCCCACCACCGAGCTGCGGCCTGGATCCGCCGTGGTGGAGCGCCTGGCCCGTCAGCTGCCCTGGAGCGATCACCCGGAGCTGCCCCGCCTGGTGGCCCTGTGGAGCGCCTCGGACCTGATCGTGCTGCCCGGCGAGGGCGGGCAGGTGCCCGGCGCCGAGAACATCGAGCTGCCTGGCTACACCCACTACAGCTACTTCCTCAACCCCGAGGCCTGGCGCCTGGTGCACCGGGTGTTGCTGGGTGGGGCCGCAGCCCCCGCTCAGTAGAGCGCGATCCGGTAGAAGTTGGTGCCCACACCCACATACAGCCAGCCGGCGTCCGAGACCGTGCAGGTGTAGTTGTTGCCGTGGTCTTCGGGCAGGTCGGGGATGTAGCTCCACGAGTCGGTGGCGATGTCGTACTGCAGCATCGTGCGGGCGTAGGAGCCCGAGTAGTGGCCCGCCATGTACAGGTGTCCAGACTGGTCGGAGCAGAAGATGTCGTTGAGGTAGCTCTCCGGGCTCGTGCTCATGGTGGAGATGCTGCCCGAGGCGATGTCGAACTTGTAGAGGTTCGGGTAGTGGAAGGCCCCGAAGAAGACCGCGCGGGTGCCGGGATCGTAGCCCATGCGGGTCTCGTATTGGCTGCCCAGGCCGGTGGCGTAGCTGCTCTGGGTTCCCGTGACGGTGTCGTACACCGCGATGTTGCCCGAGCCGTCATGGCCGTAGATCACGCCGTACTCGTCGGACACGGTCATGTTGGCGTCGTCGGTCCACGAGGTGGAGGCCACGGTGGTCCAGGTGTCCGAGGCCAGGTCGTAGCTGTAGATGCTGCTGTTGCGGATCTCCCACAGCTTGCCGTCCCACGGGGCCAGCTGGGTCCAGGTGCCGGTGTAGGGCTTGGTGGAGCTGACCGAGGTCCAGGTGTCGGTGTCGGGGTCGTAGTAGGCCGCGGTGTCCTGGTGGGTGTTGTAGATGACGTCGGACTCACTGGCGCTGTGGTAGGTCTGCAGCGCGAACAGCGAGGTGGGGCAGCTGGCCAGGGTCTCCCAGCTGGTGCCCGTGGTGCCGTCGAAGCCACACTCCACCACCGCAGCGTCGCTGTCGTCGCAGTCGTCAGCGTTTCCGACGTAGCCGGTGGGGGCGCTGCACGCCTCGACCGTGTCGCTGGCGTCGCCGTAGCCGTCGCCGTCGGCGTCCAGGTACCAGGTGCTGACGTCCAGGGCGTCGTCCTCGTCCACGTTACCGTCGCAGTCGTTGTCCACACCGTCGCAGTACTCGGCGGCCCCTGGGTAGACCGACGCGTCACCGTCGTCGCAGTCGGTGCCGTCGACGATGGTGCCGCTGGGCTGTGTACAGGCGGTGGTGGCCGAGGCGGGATCACCGTAGCCGTCGCCGTCCCCGTCGGTGTACCAGGTGTCGAAGTCCAGGGCGTCGGCGTCGTCCAGGGTGCCATCACAGTCGGTGTCGATGCCGTCGCAGTACTCGTCGGCCCCGGGGTGAATCGTGGGGTCTGCGTCGTCGCAGTCGGTGGCGTAGGGGGCGCTCAGGTAGCCGCTGGGCTGACTGCAGGCCGCGGTGACCGAGGCCGGATCGCCGTAGCCGTCGCCGTCTACGTCGGCGTACCAGCTGGCCGCGTCCAGGGCCTCGTCCTCGTCCAGGGCTCCGTCACAGTCGGTGTCCACCCCGTCGCACAGCTCGTCGGCTCCGGGGTAGGCGCCGGGGTTGCGGTCATCGCAGTCGGTGGCGTCGGCCACCCAGCCGCTGCCCCCCGTGCAGGCGGCGGTGGTGGTCAGGGGATCGCCGTAGCCGTCGCCGTCGGCGTCCTGGTAGAAGATGCTGGTGTCGATGGCGCCCGCCTCGTCCACGTCGCCGTCACAGTCGTTGTCGACGCCGTCGCAGTACTCGTCGGCGCCGGGGTAGTCGGCGCCCGAGGTGTCGTCGCAGTCGTCGGTGTTGTCCACCCAGCCGCTGGGTTGGCTGCAGGCGGCGGTGGTGTAGGCGTCCGAGCCGTAGCCGTCGCCGTCGTAGTCGATGTACCAGGTGACCGCGTCGTCGGCGCTGTCCTCATCGATCTGGCCGTCGCAGTCGTTGTCGGCGCCGTCGCAGATCTCGGCGGCGCCCGGGTTGGCGGCGGCGTTGGAGTCGTCGCAGTCGGTTGCGTCGGAGACCCAGCCGCTGGGCTGGGTGCAGGCGTCCTGGGTGTAGGCGGCTGAGCCATAGCCGTCGGCGTCATAGTCGATGTACCAGGTGGTGGCGTCCACCGCGTCGGGCTCGTCCACGGTGCCGTCGCAGTCGTTGTCCAGGCCGTCGCAAAGCTCGGGGGCGCCCGGCCAGATGCCGTCGTCCGAGTCGTCGCAGTCGGAGCCGTCGGCCACGGTGCCGCTGGGCTGGGTGCAGGCCGCCACCCCGGTGGTGGGGTCGCCACGGCCGTCGCCGTCGCCGTCGTTGTACCAGGTGCGGGCGTCCACGGCGTCGTTGTCCACGGTGCCGTCGCAGTCGTTGTCCAGGCCGTCGCAGTACTCGTCGGCGTCGGGGTGGACCGAGGCGGAGCCGTCGTCGCAGTCTTCGCAGGCGGGGTAGCCGTCAGCGTCGGCGTCGGCGTAGCCGGTGGAGCCGTCGCAGTTGTAGTCGGCGGGATCCGTGCAGTCGTCTTCGTCGGCGCCGGGGTGGAAGGCTGGGTCGTCGTCGTCGCAGTCGCCGCCCTGGTCCACGAAGCCCGAGGGCGGATCGCAGGCCCGCGTGGTGGTGGCGTCATCTCCCCAGCCGTCATCGTCGGCGTCCTGGTACCAGGTGGCCGCGTCCACCAGATCGCCGTCGTCCTGGTCCTCGAGACCATCGCAGTCGTTGTCCTGGTCGTCGCAGATCTCGTCCGCGGCGGGGTTGATGGCTGGGTCGTCGTCGTCGCAGTCCGAGTCGTCGTCCACGTACCCGCTGGGCTGCGCGCAGGCGGAGGTGGCGGCGCTGGGGTCGCCGAAGCCGTCGCTGTCGACGTCGGCGTAGTAGGTGGCGGCGTCCACCGCGTCCTCGTCCACCTCGCCGTCGCAGTCGTTGTCGGCGCCGTCGCAGGCCTCGGAGGCCCCGGGGTGGACGGTGGGATCGCCGTCGTCGCAGTCCGTCTCGGTGTCGTAGCCGTCGCCGTCGGCGTCCTCCGCCGAGATCACGCCGGTGTCGTCGGGCTTTTCGGGGTCGCCACAGGCGGCGAGGAGGGTGCTGGTCAGGGCGAAGACGAGGAGGCGTGAGCGCATTGGATTCTCCGTGTGACGACAGTCTACCGGACGGCGATGAAGAAGTTGCCGTTGCTGGTCTGCTGGCCAGCGCAGATGGGGTAGTCGATGGACCGACCGTCCCAGGGGCTGGCGTGGGAGCCGTAGGTGGTGGAGGTGCTGTTGCAGCCACCGCCGCTGACGTAGTGGTACATGCCGTAGAGCATGGTGTTGCAGGACCCGCAGGAGCCGTTCTCGATCACGACGAAGCCGTGGGAGGTCACGCCCTTGTGGGTCGAGAAGCAGGTGCCGTAGGTGGTGTTCGAGGCGTCGCTGGACATGGTCTGGTAGCCGTAGTCGGTGGAGCCCGCGAAGTAGGTGTAGGGGGAGCTGTTGGCGTAGTACCAGTAGTAGCTGCCGGCGTCGTTCTGGGTGGTGCAGCCGAACAGGACCTCGGAGACGGTCAGGTCGTCGTCTGCGTTCCAGATGTCCGCCTGGGTGTTGATGGCGGTGGGGGGCGCGCTGCTGCTGGTGCTGTCGTTGGCGTAGGTGCCGTCGAAGTACTGGGCGTCCACCCAGTAGATGTAGGCCCAGCCGCCGCCGTAGCTGCTCATGTCGCAGTAGACCTCGAAGGCGTCGCTGTGATCCGTGTCGCCATCGGGATCGAGCCAGTAGACCCCGTCCGCCGCGCCGCTGTCGATGCTGAGGATCTCGGCGCAGTCCAGCGCCGGATAGTCCGAGCTCAGGCCCGGAGTGCAGACCAACGCCACCGTGGCGTCGCCGTCGTCGCAGTCGTCGGCGTTGGCGACGTAGCTGGTGGGGGCCGCGCAGGCGTCCACGCTGTCGTCGCTGTCGCCGTAGCCGTCCCCGTCGGCGTCCAGGTACCAGGCGGTGACGTCCAGGGCGTCGTCCTCGTCCACGGCACCGTCGCAGTCATCGTCTGCGCCGTCGCAGTACTCGGCGGCACCCGGGTGGGTGTTGGCGTCGCCGTCGTCGCAGTCCGTCCCATCGGCGACGTTTCCGCTGGGCTGGCTGCAGGCGGTGGTGCTCGATGCGGGGTCGCCGTAGCCGTCGCCGTCCACATCGGCGTACCAGGTGTCGAAGTCCAGCACGTCACCGTCGTCCACAGTGCCGTCGCAGTCGGTGTCGATGCCGTCGCAGTACTCGTCGGCGCCGGGATGGATGGAGGCGTCGCCGTCGTCGCAGTCGCTGGCCGCGCTGGCGCCCAGGTAGCCGCTGGGCTGGCTGCAGGCGGCGGTGGTGGACGCGGGGTCGCCGTAGCCGTCGCCGTCCACGTCGGCGTACCAGCTCATGGCGTCCAGGGCGTCGTCCTCGTCCAGGACGCCGTCGCAGTCGGTGTCCACGCCGTCGCACAGCTCGGCTGCGCCGGGGTAGGTGGCCGGGTCCCGGTCGTCGCAGTCGGTGGCGTCCGCCACCCAGCCTGTGCTGGCGGCGCAGGCGGAGGAGGTGGTGGAGGGGTCACCGAAGCCGTCCCCGTCGCCGTCCTGGTAGAAGGTGCTGGTGTCGATGGCGCCGGCCTCGTCGGTGCTGCCGTCACAGTCGTTGTCCGCGCCGTCACAGTACTCGTCGGCCCCCGGGTAGTCCGCGGGGTTGGTGTCGTCGCAGTCGTCCGCGTTGTCCGCGTAGCCGCTGGGTTGGGTACAGGCGGTGGCGGTGTAGGCGCTGGACCCGTAGCTGTCGCCGTCGTAGTCGATGAACCAGGTGGCCGCGTCGGCGGCGCCGTCCTCGTCCACGGTGCCATCGCAGTCGTTGTCCGCGCCGTCGCACAGCTCGCTGGCGCCTGGGTTGGCGCTGGCGTCTGCGTCGTCGCAGTCCGAGTCGTCAGCCACGTAGCCGCTGGGCTGGGCGCACGCCGTGAGCGTGTAGGCGCTGGACCCGTAGCTGTCGGCGTCGTAGTCGATGAACCAGGTGGCGGCGTCCACGGCATCGGCCTCGTCGGTGGTGCCGTCGCAGTCGGTGTCCACGCCGTCGCAGTACTCGGGGGCGCCGGGCCAGATCGACGGGTCGCTGTCGTCGCAGTCGGAGGCATCGGTGACGGAACCGGCGGCCGGCATGCAGGTGCGCGTGCCCGTGCCTGGATCGCCTCGCCCGTCTCCGTCAGCGTCGGTGTACCAGACCGAGGCGTCGGTGGCATCGTCGTCGGTGGTGCCGTCGCAGTCGTTGTCGCGGCCGTCGCAGATCTCCTCGGCCCCCGGGAACACGGCGTCGGAGCTGTCGTCGCAGTCCTCGCAGGCCGGGTAGCCGTCGCCGTCGTTGTCGGCGTAGCCGGTGGAGCCGTCGCAGTTGTAGTCGGCGGGATCCGTGCAGTCGTCTTCGCTGGCGCCAGGGTTGAAGGTGGGGTCGTCGTCGTCGCAGTCGCCGCCCTGGTCTACGAAGCCGGTGGGCTCGGTGCAGGCCCGGGCGGTGCTGGCGTCGTCGCCCCAGCCGTCGCCGTCGGCGTCGGCGTACCACGACGCCGCGTCGATCAGGTCGTTGTCCAGATCGTCCACGAGCCCGTCGCAGTCATCATCCACCCCGTTGCACTGCTCGTCGGCGGCGGGGCTGATCTCGGCGTCGCTGTCGTCGCAGTCACTGTCGTCGTCGACGAAGCCGCTGGGGATGCTGCAGGTGATGGTCGACATGGTGGGGTCACCGAAGCCGTCGGCGTCGCTGTCGGCGTAGAAGGTAGCGGCGTCCGTGGCGTCCTCGTCCACCTCGCCGTCGCAGTCGTCGTCGCCCCCGTTGCAGGACTCGTCGGCCCCGGGGTGGACCGTGGGGTCGGCGTCGTCGCAGTCGTCCTCGGATCCGTAGCCGTCGCCGTCGCCGTCGGTGGCGTCGGTGGGACCCGTGTCGTCGGGCTTGTCCGGCTCGCCGCAGGCGGCCAGGAGCAGGGAGGCCAAGGAGAGGGTCAGGAGCTGTGCGCGCATGGGTATCTCCGGGGCCGCTCGGTGACGGGTGACAGCCGAGTGACCTTGGATGTGGCGTATCGGCGGTGCTCGGCCTCCGCTACCGGTCCGCTGTGTATGGAGCCCGGAAGCACCCGCGACGGTGAGGCATCCCTGCCAAGCCTGGAGAGACCATGAACGAGGAGAGCGGAACCACGGTGCAGCCGCGAGCTCCGACCACGAACGCTCGATTCCCCCTACCCTGGGCGTCAGGGTGCCCATGATCGAGCGCTTGTGTGGGCCAGAGCGCTCGATTCTCCCGACCCTGGGCGTCAGGGTGCCCATGATCGAGCGCTTGTGTGGGCCAGGGCGCTCGATTCCTCGGACCCTGGGCGTCAGGGTGCCCATGATCGAGCGCCTGCACGCTTCCTGCACCGACTCTGGGGAGCCTGGGCACGGCGCCGCCCCGGCCTGCGCACCGCCGCGGGTCATGTTGACCGTGACTCGCCCCCAGGAGGTCCCGTGCAGCCCGCCCCTCAGCTGAACCCTGAGCGCTCAGCGCCCACGCCCTCGGTTCCGGCGATCGCGCTGCCCAAACCAGGGGAACTCAGTCTCCCCGAGCTCGGCCCCTCGGAGCTTCCCAGCCCGCGCATGGCCACGCCCCCTGCGGCCACCCCGCATCCGGCCGCTCCCTGGACCGCCGAGCCCTTCCCCAGCGCCTGGCGCGTGGCCCAGGCGGGGGCAGGCTTTCTGCTGCTCGGGCTGGCCGGAGCCGCGGGCAAGGGCACGCTGCAGGCGGGCCTGCTGTTGCCGGCGGTGATCCTGGGGCTGGCGCTGCTGCCCGGGGTCATCGGCGCGCCGGCGCTGCTGGTGCTGCATCAACACCAGGGTCTGGCCGCCGCTCCCGCCAAGCTCCTGCATGCCCTGTGCGAGGCCTGGATGGAGGCTGGTCGCCTGGCCGGCGGGCTGGCGGCCGTGGTGCTGTTCTTCGCCTTGACCAGCCTGCTGGGCACCGAGCTGATGTTCTACAGCCTGGCCCTGGCCGGCTGGCTGGGCCTGGCCGCGGCCCGTCGCCGGTTGCGGGACATGGAGGTTGCCGCGGGGGGCCAGGAGCGCGCCCTGGGTGGGCTGCTGTGGGCCTGGACCTTGCTCACCACCCTGATCGGCGCCCGCCTGACCTGGATGGCCATCCACTGGCTGAGGGAGATGGCCGGATGAACCCCCTCGGAGATCCCATGAACCAGCCCAGCCTGTTGTCCATCGCCGTGGACGTCTTGACCCGTCCCGATCGTCTCGTGAGCCGCCACGAACACCCTGGGTCGGCCGGCGCGGTGGTAGGGCCTTTGCTCGTCCTGCTGCTGCTGGGAGCCGGTCTGTTCGGCGCGGTGGTGGGTTCCTACGATGGCGGCTGGCAGCTGCTATACGCCGGTGTCAAGCTGCCCGCGGTGTTGCTTCTGGCCGCCGTGGTCAGCCTGCCCGCGCTGCGTGTGCTGCATGCCCAGGAGGGCCGCTCGGTGTCCACCTGGCGGGCGGGCCTGGCGGCCCTGGTGGGCTGCGCGCGCGTGGCCCTGCTGTCCACGGCCCTGGCGCCGGTTTTCTGGCTGATCTACAGCCTGGATCCGCCCTATGTGGTGGCGATCCTGATGCTGGCCAGCGGCTTGAGCCTGGTGGGCCTGCCCGGCCTGGTCACCGTGGCCAAGGCCCTCTCCCCCGGTGGGAAGCTGCGCTTCGGCCCCACCCTGGCCACCGTCGGCCTGCTGGGCCTGGTGATGGCCCAGAGCGGCTGGATGCTGCGGCCCTTCGTGGTCACCCCTGGCGCCGAGCTCACCGTGCTCTGCCCCCGCTCCGGGGATGTGTTCACCGGCCTGGGCAATCGCCTGAAGGGGCGGGTCCCCACCGACGCCGACGGCCAGCCCCGGGACTGCTCCTCGCGCGCGGCCGCCGCCCCCGAGCGGGGTGGATGGTGACCTGGCTGGGCCTGCCAAGCTGGGCCGGTGCTGCTGGGGTCTACCTGATCCTGGGGCTGGCGGTGGGCGCCTTGCTGCTGCGGGCGGGCCACCCCCGCGGCACCGCCGTCTCGGCCCTGGCGGCCTGGCCGCTGCTGCTGGGCTTGCTGGGGGCCCGCGAGGCTCCCGCCCCCTTTGGAGGACCCAAGGCCCAGGCCATCGGCCGTGCGTTCGGGGCCCTGGACGAGCTGCTGATCCAGCAGAAGGAGCAGGGGGTGAGCGTGGGCTGGGCTGGTGAGCTGGGTGACCTGCGCCGGGCCCTCGAGGCCGCCGACGCCCGCATCGCCATGGTGGATCGCATCCTGGACGATCTGCGCAGCACGGGGGAGGATGCAGCCGCGGTGGCCACCGACCTGGCCGCGCTGGCCGCGGCCCGGGAGCGCGCCGCCAGTGAGCTGGACGCCGTGCTTGGCGGTGTGCACCGGCTCCGTATACAGGTAGGTCTGCTGGCCCTCTCGGAGATCCGCGACGAGGCGGCGCAGGCCGTGCAGCAGCGCCTTCGGGAGCTGCATGCCCGCGCCCGTGCCATCGAGGAGATCTCCAGCCTGGGGGCCGGTCCACCCCACACCCAGGCCGCCGCCCAGCCATGAGCAAAGCCCGCATCCTGTTGGTGGACGACGACCCGCACCTGCGCGAGATGCTGGGCTATGCCCTGCGCCGCGAGGGCTACGAGCTCAGCGAGGCCGGCGACGGGGCCGAGGCCCTGCGCAGCTTCGCTCAGCAGCCGGCCGATCTGGTGGTGCTGGACATCATGATGCCCGAGCTGGACGGCCTCGAGGTCTGCCGCCAGCTGCGGCGAAGCTCCCGGGTGCCCATCGTGTTCCTGTCCTCCAAGGCCGAGGAGCTCGACCGGGTGCTGGGGCTCGAGCTGGGGGGCGACGACTACGTCACCAAGCCCTTCTCTCCCCGGGAGCTGGTCAGCCGGGTGCGCGCCGTGCTGCGGCGCAGCCAGGCCCCTCCGCTGCCTCCCGCCGAAGATCAGGCCGTCTCTGAGGTGATGTCCATGGGGCCCCTGCGGCTCGACTCCCAGGCCCACCGCTGCACGGTCAACGGGGTGGATCTGGGCCTCACGCTGACCGAGTTCCGCATGCTCCAGGCCCTGCTGAGCGCCCCCGGTCGCGCCTACAGCCGGGACGAGCTGGTGGACCGCAGCTACGAGGGGCGCCACTTTGTCTCGGGGCGCACGGTGGACTCCCATGTGCGGCGCATCCGAGCCAAGCTGCGGGATGCGGGCATGGACGACGTGATCGAGACCGTGCACGGCCTGGGCTTCCGCCTGCGCAGGGACTGAGCCTCCATGGGCCTGCGGCTGCCGTCCCTGCCCCTGCGGGCGTGGATGACCGTCTCCCACCTCACCGTGCTGCTGCTGCCCCTGCTGGCCGCGCTGGTGAGCGGCGCCCTGGCCCGGGAGCTCGAGCTGCAGACCCGGGGCCAGGTCACCGCCGAGGGTCGCGCCATCGCCCACCTGGCCGCTCCGGCCCTGGCCGGCGCCGACGACGACGAGCTCGAGGTCCTGGGGGCCGCCATCGCACGGGTCGAGGCCGACTCCCACTCCCGGGTCGAGCTGCTGGACGCCGATGGGCGCGTGGTGCTGGGCACCCCACCCCGCGACAACCCCCAGGGCCTGCGGGACCGCGCCGAGGTGGCCCAGGCCCTGGCGGGCAAGCAGGCCTACACCGTGCGGCGGCGTCCAAAGGGCTGCGAGGCCGCCGAGTGCCGGGGCCTGTCCCGGGTCTTCGTGGCGGTGCCCGTGGAGCACGGCGGCGAGGTCATCGGCGCGGTGCGTGTGTCCCAGGCCCCGGCCAGGGCGGTCCACTCCGTGTGGGTGGTGGGCTGGCCCCTGTTGGTCACCGTGGGCTTGTCCCTGCTGGCCACCATCGCCTTGGCCCTGGCGTCGGCCCACATCCTCAGCCGCTCGCTGCGGGCCCTGTCCCGGGCCAGCCATCGGATCCGGGACGGCTCCCTCGGAGCGGTGGGCGAGCTGGCCCGACCCCAGCGCTCCCACGTGGCCGAGGTTGGGAAGCTCAGCCTGGACATCGCGGGCATGACCGACCGTCTCCAGCAGCGCCTGGGCTATATCAGCGAGTTCGCCGGCAACGTCAGCCACGAGTTCAAGACCCCCATCACCACCCTGCGGGGCACCGTGGAGCTGCTGCGGGACGAGCCCGACATGGACCCGGCCCAGCGGGAGCGCTTCCTGGCCAACGCCCTGGCTGACCTCGGGCGCCTCGAGCGGCTTGTGTCCGGTCTGCTGGACCTGGCGCGGGCCGAGGAGGGCGGCGGGAGCGATCCGGTGGACCTGGATGCGCTGCTGGCCGAGCTGTTCCTGGGCTACCAGGGGCTGGCGTGCCAGGGCAGCGCCGGCACGGTGGCGGGCAACCCCAGTCAGCTCCGGGTGGCCCTGCGCAACCTGGTGGACAATGCCTTGCAGCACGGTGGCCCCGGCGTGAGCGTGCGGGTGGTGGCTCGGCGCGAGGCCCAGCGCGCCGTCATCGAGGTCCGGGACGACGGCCCGGGAATCTCAGCCGCCAACCTGCCCAAGGTCTTCGAGCGGTTCTTCACCACCGGCCGCGCCACCGGCCGTGCCGGCCTGGGCCTGGCCATGGTGCGTGCCATCGTGCGCAGCCACGGCGGCGAGGTCACCGTGACCAGCGCGCCGGGCGCGACCTGCTTCGAGGTGGAGCTGCCGGTCCAGGGTTGAGGGGCGCTCCCGTGAAGGTCGGGGGGCGGATCAGCCCTGCTCGGGCGGGAATCGCTGAACCGCTCCTATGCCACGGACCAGCGCCTGATGGGCTCGAAGTCCGAGCTGCCGATGCACAGGCGGAGCCATGGGACCCCCGGCGGCGGTGTGGGGTGCGGTTGGTAACCGGCGAGGGCGGATGGGTTCCGCGGAGCTTCCCACACTGGGATATCCAACTCCTGATGTCCGGCCTCCTCATGCTGCTGCTGGTCCTCTTCGGCTTGCTGGTGGTCATCGCCATCGGCAGCCGGCTGCTGGCGATGGTTGTCCCCCGTCGGCGGGCTCAGGAGCGCCGCTTCCGAGCGGTGGCGGCGACCCTCGGGGGGCGCTTTGGCCGCAGCCTGATCGTGGCGGACCCAGATCTGCGCCTGTGGCTGCACGGCCAGCCCGTGTTCGTCACCAGCAGCTTCGGCAAGTACGGGCACGAGATCTCCAGCGTGCGCCTGGGCGCCCTCGAGGGCTGCTCCTGGCCCGGGGTGTCCCTGGAGCTGGAGCCCGGACGGCCAGTCGAGCACGAACACCTGGGCGAGGACGGCCTGGCCGCTGCGGCCGCGCTGGCCGCGCTGGTGGGGCATCCGTGCTCGGTGCAGATCCGCCAGCAGCTGTGGGGGGATCAGGGCTTCGCGGAGCTGCTGTGCGGCGGGTACCTCACCGACCACGACGACGGTGCCGTGCGGGTGGCACGGTCCGTGGTGCTGCTGCAGCGGATGGCCTTCGACCTGCGGCCGGTGGGTGGCGCTGGGGAGTGAGCCACGTGAGCGGTCGTGCCCCGACCACGAGCCGCGGCGCCGTCCTTCTCGAGGCCCGTGGCGGGGGCAGCGCGCCACCCCCGGATCGTGGCACCGCGAGGTTGGGAGCCTGTGCCCGATCGCCGCCAGCCATCCTCGGTTCTATCCGTCGGAGGCGGCTGTTCCCCCTCGTGGGGATGGGATACTGCCGGCGGCCCGGGTCACCGCTCGCTGCGGTCGACTGGAGACGCCATGGCCACTACCCCCGACGTGCCGAAGGGCCCATCCCCCGGGGCGCCTTTGTTCGGTGGCATCCTCCGTGGCGAGGTGTGCGAGCACTGCGGCTAT
>CALDOK010000225.1 GCA_937912125.1 uncultured Pseudomonadota bacterium | reverse complement strand
AGGGCCAGCAGGAAGGAAAGGCGCTTCATCTGTATCTCCCGAGAGGGGGGGGGGGTGAGTGACCGGTGGTTCCCCACCTGTTTTGGGATCCGAGCCGGTGTCGGCGATCTTGCATGGTACGGCGGCCACGTCAAGGGAACCGGGCATAAAAGCACTTGAAGTTATGACGAAATCGAAGGGTGGCCCTTGACATGGAAAGGGCACAAATGAGGTGAAAAGGTAAGAAGAATGACCGGTATGGAATGAATTTGGACTCTCTGTGTCCATGGTGCGCCCCTGGAACGACGCGTGGGCCGCGCTGGAGGGCGCGGCCCACGGAGCTGGACAGCCTGGGTGGGGCGTCGGACGTCGTTCTAGCCGTAGACGAACCGGGTGAGGTCCTTGGTGAGGTTCTTCTGGTGGCTCTCGATGGTGCCGCCGCCGATCTCGATGAGCTTGGCGTCGCGATACAGGCGCTCCACCTTGTACTCCTCGCAGTAGCCGTAGCCGCCCAGCACCTGGATGGCGGCGTCGGCGACCTCCTTGCCCGCGGTGGCGCAGAACAGCTTGGCCGCGTCGGAACCGATGCGGTTCTGGATGTCGGCGCCCACGTTGCCGGCCACGTTGTAGACCAGGCAGCGCATGGCCTCGGTCTTGGCGTAGGACTCGCCGATGTACTTCTGGATCTGGCCGAAGCGGTTCAGGGGCTGGCCGAAGGCGCCGCGCTCCTGGGCGTAGGTGACCATGATCTCCATGCACTTGTCGGCGATGCCCAGGCTCTGGGCGGCCAGGGTGAGGCGCTCGATCTCGAGGTTGCGCATCATGTGGACCATGCCCTGGCCCTCTTCGCCCAGCAGGTTGGCGGCGGGGATCTGGCAGTCGTCCAGGACCAGCTCGGACATGGTGGATCCGCGCATGCCCATCTTGTGGATGACCTGACCCTTCTCGAAGCCGGGGCAGGTGGTGTCCACCACGAAGGCGGTGATGCGGCCGTCGAGCTTGGCGTAGATCAGGAAGACGTCGCCCTCGACGCCGTTGGTGATGAACATCTTGCGGCCGTTGAGCACGTAGCCGTCGTCGGTGCGCTTGGCGGTGGTGGCCATGCCCAGCACGTCGGTGCCGATGGCGGGCTCGGTCATGCCCATGCCGCCGATCCATTCACCCGTGAGCACCTTTTCGAGGTAGCGCTCCTTCTGCTCGTCGTTGGAGCAGTGGAAGAAGTTGTTCACGAAGAGCATGGAGTGGGCCAGATAGGCCAGGCCGAAGCCGGGATCGCCCTTGGACATCTCGTGCAGCACGATCACCGCGGCGGTGGCGTCCATGCCGGCGCCGCCGTGCTCTGCGGGCACGGTGATGCCCAGCAGGCCGAGCTCGGCCACCTGCCTGAAGAGATCCAGGTTCAGGGTGCCGCGACGGTCGCCCTCTTCGGCCTGGGGCTCGATCTCGTTGGTGGTGAAGTCGGCCACCATCTCCCGCAGCATGCGGTGCTCGTCGGTGGGGTTGAACAGCGTGTCTGGGCCGATCTGCATGGCGTACTCCTGTCGGGAAGTATCGAGTGGTCGCCAGGGCGCGGCCCCGGCGGCAGGGGACTGGGGTTCGAGGCGGTGGGAAGATAGCATCACAGCAAAAGTGAGGCCTCCGTGACTCGTAAGCTCTACCTCGTCGATGGTTCCAACCACGCATTTCGGGTGTTCCACGCCATGCCTCGGCTCACCGCCGCGGGGCAGCACACCGGGGCGCTGACGGGCTTCGCCAACCTGCTGCGCTGGCTCGATCGCGAGGTCGAGCCCGACTTCTGCGCGGTGGTCTTCGACAAGGGCCCCAGCTTCCGGGTCGATCTCTTTCCCGACTACAAGGGGCATCGTCCCTCCATGCCCGATGAGCTCCGCGAGCAGTGGGTCAAGCTGCCGGAGCTCATCGAGGCCTGGGGCTACACCGTGATCACCCCCGACGGCTTCGAGGCGGACGACGTCATCGGCACCCTGGCCCACAGCCTGGCCGGGCCCGAGCTCGAGGTCTGGATCGTCTCCGGTGACAAGGACTTCGCCCAGCTGGTGGGTGAGCACGTCCGCATCCTGGACCTCAAGGGCGGCGTCCCCAAGGTGGTGGACCGCCAGGCCGTGCAGGACCGCTTTGGGGTCTCTCCGGACCGGGTCATCGACGTCATGGGCCTGTGGGGCGACAGCTCGGACAACGTCCCGGGCGTCCCCGGAATCGGCGAGAAGAAGGCCACCAAGCTGGTGCAGGAGCACGGAGACCTGGAGGCGGTGCTGGCGGCCGCGCCGGGCATCAAGGGCAAGCTGGGTGAAAACCTCCGCACCTTCGCGGACCAGGCCCGCCTGTCGCGCACCCTGGTCACCATCGTGACCGACATGGACCTGGGCCTGGGCCTGGAGGACCTCGCGCGCCGGGAGCGCGACGTCGAGCAGCTCCACCGGCTCTTCCTGCAGTACCAGCTGCGCAGTCACTCGAAGGAGCTGCAAGAAGAGGCGGGGCGAGTGAACAGCTCGGGCATCGATCGCAGCCGGTACCGCACGGTGCGCACCGAGGCGGAGCTGAACCAGGTGGTCGCCAGCTGCCGCGGGGCCGGGCGCTTCGCCTTCGATCTCGAGACCACCTCCCTGGATCCGCTCCAGGCCTCCCTGGTGGGCTTCGCCTTGTGCTGGTCTGAGGACGACGCCGTCTATGTCCCCGTGGGGCACCTCGAGGGCGAACAGCTCTCCGTCGAGGCGGCCCTGGCCTTGCTCCGGCCCCTGCTCGAGGACGCGTCGGTGGGCAAGACGGGCCAGAACCTCAAGTACGATCTGCAGGTCCTGCGCGCCCTGGGGCTTGGCCTCGAGGGCATCGATGGCGACACCATGCTGGCGGACTACCTGCTCGAGACGGGCCGCACGAGCCGCAAGCTGGATGACATCGCCATGCGGGTGCTCGGCCACCGCATGATCTCCTACAAGGAGGTCACCGACGGCCTGGGTGAGGGGCAGGGGTTCGCCGCGGTGGCCATCGAGGATGCCACCGCCTACGCGGCAGAGGATGCCCACGTGGCCTGGCTGTTGGACCGCGGCTTCGAGGAGCGGCTGGCCAAGGAAGGGCTGGTCGAGCTCTACCGGGAGGTCGAGCTGCCGGTCATCCCCGTGCTCGCCGACATGGAGCTGGCGGGCATCGGCCTGGACGTGGAGTCCCTGGGGGAGCTGGAGCTGGAGCTGGTCGGCGCCATCGCAACGCTGGAGGCGGAGATCCATCAGCTCGCGGGCAGGTCCTTCAACGTCGCATCTCCCAAGCAGTTGGCCGAGGTGCTCTTCGACGAGCAGGGCTTCGAGCCTGTCAAGAAGACCAAGACCGGCCGCTCCACCGATGCGGCCACCCTCGAGGCGCTGGCCGCGCGCCATCCGGATCGGCGGCTCCCCTCGGCGCTGCTCGAGTACCGGGGGCTGACCAAGCTCGAGGGCACCTACGTCAAGGCGCTGCCCTTGGCCGTCAGCCCGGTGGATGGGCGAGTACACACCTCATTCCACCAGGCCGTGGCCGCCACGGGGCGCCTGGCCTCCATGGACCCCAACCTGCAGAACATCCCCGTGCGCACCGCCGAGGGGCGCAGGATCCGGGCTTGCTTCGTCGCTCGACCCGGGCATGTCTTTCTCTCGGCGGACTATTCCCAGATCGAGCTGCGGGTGTTGGCGGACTACTGCGGCGCCGGGGCCCTGGTGGAGGCCTTCCAGGCCGGTGAGGACATCCACCGGCGCACCGCGGCGGAGGTCTTCGGGGTGGCGTCCTTGTTCGTGACCCCCGATCAGCGCAGGGCGGCCAAGGCCGTGAACTTCGGCATCATCTACGGCATGTCCGCCTTCAGGCTCTCCAACGAGCTCGGCATCCCTCGCAAGCGCGCCCAGCGCATCATCGATGACTACTTCCTGCACTATCCCCAGGTCAAGGCCTACGTGGAGCGAGCCATCGCCCAGGCGCGAGAGCGCGGGGTCGCCACCACGCGCTACGGCCGCCGCCGCATGGTGGCCGATCTGAGTGCCCGCATCAGCCACGTGCGCGAAGCAGCCGAGCGGATCGCCGTGAACACGCCCATCCAGGGTACGGCGGCCGACATCATGAAGATCGCCATGGTGCGGGTGTGGCGACGGATCCGGGCGGAACATCCCGGCGCCCGCATGTTGCTGCAGGTCCACGATGAGCTGCTGCTCGAGGTCCCCGAGGATCAGATCGAGGCTGTTCGGGCGACCGTAGTCGAGGAGATGAGCGCGGCGGCGGAGCTGATCGTGCCCCTGGTGGTGGACACCGGGACGGGGCGCTGCTGGGACGAGGCGCACTAGAACCCTGCCGTCTCACGGGGTGGTGAGCGTCACGAGAGGGTCCCGCAGGGGGCGGGTGGGATATGGTGATCCTTCCTGCGGGTTCTACGCTCCCATGCTGAGTCCGCGGGATGATTCCTTCGTGGAGGTTCCTTCCATGTTCACGGCATCGAACGGCTTGGGAGCCAGGCCAGCCTGGTCCGCCGCCCTCGCTCAGGGCCTGGCCGCAATGGCGGGGCCCGCCCACGGCGGGGGCTCGGCTCCCAGGGGCGGGGCGATCTCCGATCAGGAGCTCAGCGACACCGATCTGGTGGACCTGGTCCAGGGCGGCGACGCCACCGCCTTCCGGGGCCTGGTCGAGCGCTTCCAGGGCCGCATCTACGCGCATATCTACGGCATGATCCGCAACCGTGAGGAAGCCCGCGACCTCACCCAGGAGACCTTCGTCAAGGCGTACCGCAACATGGGCGGGTTCCGCCGCGAGGCCAGCTTCACCACTTGGCTGTACCGCATCGCCTCCAACGTCACCATCGACTTCATCCGCAAGCACCGGCGTGTGCGGATCAGCGAGTTCGACGAGCGCATCGGTCACCAGGAGCAGGGCGAAGACAGCTGGGATCCGGACCACCTGCACCGCAGCCCCGGCAAGGACCTCGAGCGGTCTCGGCTCTACCAGCGCATCATGGACGCCATGCAGAAGCTCGGCGAGGAGCAGCGACAGGTGGTGCTGCTGCGTGAGATCGAGGGCTTCTCCTACCGTGAGATCGCCGAGACCATGGGCATTCCCGAGGGCACGGTCATGAGCCGGCTGTTCTACGCTCGCAAGAAGCTCCAGGCCTTGCTCCAGGAAACCGACGACCCCCGCAAATAATTGTAGCTACGCTCGAATGATCCCCCCGGGGTACCGTCAGAGCCCGCGGTCGAATCCTCCAGCCCCAGAGACTCCCCACCGTGACCTCCTCTACCGACAGCTCCGAGCTCCTGGAACTGCTCCATCGCTGTGAGCAGGACGCCGCTCCGCCGGCGGATCTCGCTGCGCTCGAGGTCCTGCTGCAGGAACAGGAGCAGGGCCAGGCCTGGGGCTCCATCCGTGCGGGCCTGCAGCGGGGGCTCCAGGTCGAGGGCGATCTGGTGGACGTGGCGCCCACCGTGCTGCGGCAGGTGGATCTGGCCCAGGCGGGCGCCAGCCAGGCCATGGACGCCTTGCGCGGCGGGCTGGCTGTCGAGGCCGAGCAGGCCGACCTCACCGACGCCGTGATGCACTTCGTGGCGCCGGCGCCCCGCGTCGAGCTCGAGCGACACATCGACGCCCTGGCCGCGGGCTTGCGCCGCGAGGCGCGGTTGCATCTGCCCGCCGACCTGGCGGGCGCCGTGCTCGACCAGCTCCAGCCCGAGCGGGATCGCACCCTCGAGCATGCGTTGCAGTTGATGGCTCAGGAGCTCGTCGCCCAGGCCGCCGAGGTTTCCCTCGCTGAGCCGGTCATGCAGGCTGTCTCCCAGGTCGCCGCCGAGCAGCTCGAGCTGTGCGCCATGGTCGACGGCGAGCTGTCCGCTGAGCAGCGCCGCGCCGTGGGGGCGCGGCTGGGCGCCGACCTCGCAGGGCGTGCCGCCATCACCGGCATGGCCGAGCTGGGGCGGCAGCTGCGCCAGGCGCTGGCCCACGAGGTCGCCGGCCACGACCTCGGCCCCATCTGGCCAGCGGTCCAGGCTCAGCTCGGGATGCAGGACCAGGCCTCCTGGGCGCAGGCCATGGCGGCGGGCATCCAGGACGAAGCCGGCTCAATCGACATCGCCGATCTGGTCATGGACAGCATCGTGCCAGCCGCCGCGCTGCCTGCTGCGACTGAGGATGTCCCCGAAGTCACCGCGGCGCCCGAGCCCGAGCTCGCCCCAGAGCCTCGAGCCCGTCCCGCGGCTGTGCCCTGGTTCCGTCGGCTGCCCTTGGTCAGCTTCGCGGTCTCGGCCGTGGCGCTGCTCTTCGTGCTCAACTCCATGAATCCCAAGGGGGTCGGGCCGAGCGTTGAGCCCGCGCCGAGCCCCGAGACCGCGCTGGCCATCTTCCAGATCTCCGACGTGAACACCATCGAGATCCAGCAGCTCGAGGTCGCAGAGAACGCCATGGTCCAGGTGTTTCAGCTCGAAGAGGGAGCGCCCATGGTGATCCTCATCGATGAAGGTCTCGAGCCCGACACGGTCGAAGGGGTGACCTTGTGACCACTGCCCGCAACCACTTCCGCCTCCCCGTCTGGCTGCTCACCGCGCTGGTGGTGCTCTTCATGGGCCTGCCCAGCGGCGATGCCTGGGCCCAGAACCGCCCGGCGCCCCGCGCGGAGACTCCAGGCAAGGTCAGCGTCCAGATGCTCGTGGTGGCCGCCTCCGACAGCCACAGCGGCATCGATCCCCAGCTGCAGCACCTGCAGCGCCACCTCAGCTTCCTGCGCTACAACGGCTACAGCTTGCTGGACACCTACACGGCGGAGCTCACGCCGGGGGGCAGCAGCACCTTCCAGCTGGTGGGCAACCGCAGGGTCACCATCGCCCTCAAGGCGCGGGATGCCCAGCGGGCCCAGTTCCGCATCCAGTTCTACGGCCGGCAGGACAACAAGCTGCTGGACACCACCCTGAGCGTCAACCGCAACGGGACCGTGATCGTCGCGGGACCCAAGCACGAAGACGGCATCCTGATCCTGCCGCTGCAGGCCCGGTACTGAGCCGAGCCTGCGGTCCATCCCCACGCTGATCTCCCCGCGATCATCGCCTGCCCGGACTGGCGCGCCGTCGCCCCGCGGGGCCTCGGCCCCCTCCACCGCCCGCCCGCGCAGTCGATCATCGGGCTCCCGCGCGGGCGAAGTGAGCGGCATCGTGCTAGACAGGATGCCAACGCAATCCTTTCGCCCTTCGTAGTACCCCCCCCATCCGATAGGGACGGAGCCATGGCAACCTACGACGCCCCGCTGTACGAGGAGGCATTTCGTGAGATGGAAGAAGGCCTCAAGACGGTGTACGTCTTGCTGGCCAGCGACGACTACATGTTCATCTCCTCTGGCGACAGGCTCGAGTTTGGTAGCTTTGGCAGCATCATGGTCGGCATGGTGCGGCGCTACCCCAGCCTCGAGGCCCTGACCGAGACCGAAGGCCATCGCAACCTGGTCCCCGGTGCGGAGACCGCCGAAGAAGCCGTGGCCAGCATCCGCGGCCTGGATGAATGGACCGCCGAGCTCGAGCAGGAGCGCGGGGTCCTCGCCCTGCGCGTGCGCGAAGCTCGCCGCAAGTAGCTCGATCCGTCTTCAGCCTAGCCGGCCTCGCACCACCACGTAGCCCACCGGAGCCGAGGCTCCGCGGGCGGCCAGCTTGTCCAGGCCCATGGTGTAGTAGGCCAGCAGGGGCCTGGGATAGTGGGCCAGCAGCTGGTGCTTCTCCTGGCGCATCCTGTCGGCCCAGCGGCCCAGCAGGCCGATGACCTGCGCGGTGATGTCTTCGAGCTCCACGTCCACCAGGCCCGCGTCCGCGAAGGCGCGCACCCAGTGCTGGGGGGTGTACAGGCCAGGCATGGCGCCGATGCGCATGTTGGGGCCCAGCGCCAGGGCTTCGAGGCGGCGGGTGTGCTCGGGGCGATGGACGAAGTCCGCGATGGCCACCCGGCCCCCGGATCGCAGCAGGCGCCGCAGCTCGTGGGCGTATTCGGCCTTGCGTGGGTAGTGAAAGGCGCTCTCGATGGCGTAGATGCCGTCGAAGCTGGCCGCGGGGAAGGGGACGTGCTGGGCGTCGCCCTGGTGCACCCGGACGCGGCCTCGCAGGTCGGCGGCGCTGCAGCGGGCCCTGGTGGCGGCCACGTGGGTCGGGCTGATGTCCAGAGCATGGATGGTGAGATCGGGGTGCTCGCGGGCCAGCATGGCGGCGGGGCCTCCCCAGCCGCAGCCTGTCTCCAGCCAGCGGGGTGGCCCGCCGTCGGGGCCTGTCCTGGGGAGCTGGCGCACCGTGTGGCGCACCAGGCTGCGCTGCGCTTCGGCCAGGTCGGCGTGGTCGGGGTCCTGGGCCATGCCCACGTTGATGAGCCCGCTGCCCTGGGTCACCGCCTCGAAGATGGGATCGGCGAAGCGGTAGAAGGCCGCCATGAGGCTCGCCGGGTCCCGCGCCATCAAGAGGCGCAGCAGGGTGAGGCTGGTGGTGCTCATGGCGCGCCGGGGGCTGGGGAAGGGAGGGGACGGGAGTTGGCGGTGTTCAGGAACAGGGCCGTGAGCGCGCTGGGTGAGGCCTGTAGGGTCTCCAGGCACGCGGCCATGGTCTTGGCGGTGTAGGTGCCCTCGAGCTCGAGACCCAGCTCCGCGTGCGCCCTGCGGGCTGCTGCGCTCCCCGCGGCCGTGGCGTGGCCGTAGCCTGCCCCGATGTAGCCGTTGACGACCTCGAGGCCGCCCAGGTGGAAGCGGGGAGGGGGGCTGACGCCCTGGGCACGGAGCAGCCGCAGGATGCGATGGGCGAGCAGCCGCGCGGCCGCGCCACTGGTGAGGGGGTACTCCACCACCCGTACCGCCATGACCCGGGTGGACAGGCCGGCCAAGCGCAGGCCCACCAGCAGGCCGGCCGCGTTGCCGCCGCTGCCCAGGGGAAGCCAGACCTGATCCGGCTCTGGCAGCAGGCCAGCCTGGATCTGCTCCGCGATCTCGAGGCCCCCGGCCACCCAGCCCAGGCAGCCGGTGGGGTTCGAGCCGCCGGCGGGGATGTCCACGGGTGAAGGCAGGCCCTGTCGCCGGAGGCGCAGGCGGAGCTGGACCATGCCCCAGGGGATCAGCAGCCGGGTGGGCACGTCGAGCCAGCCCGCCAGCAGGGACTCCATCAGGGCGCGGTTGGCGTCCACATGGGGGCTCTGCGGCTGGGGCGCCATGACCCCGTACACCGGGCACCCCACCTGGCGGCCATACAAGGCGGTGGCCAGGATGTGGTGGGAACCCGAGGCTCCGATGGTGAGCAAGGGACGGCCCTGGTGCGCGGCCAGGAGGTACTCGAGCTTGCGCACCTTGTTGCCGCCGTAGCGCTGCCCCGCCAGGTCTTCGCGCTTGACCCACAGGGAGCTGCCCCCAGGCGTGATGGGCAGCCTCTCCACCGGCGTGGGGAAGCTCCCCAGGGTGAGCCTGGGGAGCCGGATCTGCGGGTAGCGGCGTGCGAGGGCGTCGGAGGCGGGCGACTGCGGCATGGTCATGGGCTATCGCGTCCAGCCGTCGGGGCGCGAGCCCCGGGGGTGCGACTCCTGTGAGCTGGCGCGTCTTCTGGTGTCCCTGTGTTTGCTCCGGTGCATGCCCCGCGATACCCCCGAGCCCCTTTCTACCCCACCCATCCACGAGGAGAACACCATGGTTCGGCAAAAGGCCACCAACATCACCTGGCATGGCGCCAACATTTCCAAGGAAGAGCGCGAGCTGGCCGTCGGCCAGAAGGGCTGCGTCATCTGGTTCACCGGCCTCTCCGGTTCCGGCAAGAGCACCGTCGCCATGCGCGCCGAGCAGATGCTGCTCGAGCGGGGCATCTTCGCCTACGTGCTCGATGGTGACAACGTGCGCTTCGGCCTCAACAAGGACCTTGGCTTCTCGCCCGCCGACCGCAACGAGAACATCCGCCGCATCGGCGAGGTCGCCAACCTCTTCGCCGCCTCTGGCGCTGTGGTCCTCACCGCCTTCATCAGCCCCTACCGCGCCGACCGCGACCAGGCCCGCGCCCTGGTGGCCGAAGGCCGCTTCATCGAGTGCCTGGTGGACAGCCCCCTCGCCCTGTGCGAAGGGCGCGACCCCAAGGGCCTGTACAAGAAGGCCCGTGCGGGCATCATCCCCGAGTTCACCGGCGTCAGCGCTCCCTACGAGGAGCCCCTGAAGGCCGAGCTCAAGGTCACCACCGAGTGCACCGTGGACGAGTCCGCGCAGCAGGTCCTCGACTACCTCGAGGGCGCCGGCCTGCTCGGCTAGCTCCTTCGCGACGGTCCCGCGCAGCCCAGGTGGTCTCGGCCGCCTGGGCTGTCGCTCGTCTGGGGTCGCGATTCACCGGAGTGCGCTACTGGCAGGCCAGGGTGACGCGAAACATCCAGGAAACGACCGAGGCGAATAAGTAAGGACAAATATAGACCGCACTGTCGGATAGCTTGTCCTTGTGATTGGGCGCGATTGAACATATGTTCAATCAATGAATCCACCCCCTCCTGGGCCCACGGGGCCCCGCTACCTGGTCTGCCACCTGCCCGGCTTTCGGCTCGAGCGCTGCGGCTGGGATGGGCGTCAGGCGGTGGCCCTGGTGGCCGAGCAGCGCAGCGCCTTGCGGGTGCAGGCCTGCACCCCCGTGGCCGGGCGCGCGGGGGTGGTGCCGGGCATGACCCTGGCGGGCGCCAGGGCGTTGCTGCCCGAGCTCGCCATCGAGCTGCTCGAGCCCGACGCCGAGCGCCAGGATCTGGCCGAGCTCGCCCAGCAGCTGGGCCGCTTCGCCCCTGCGGTCGCACCCCTCCCGCCCGATGCCTTGGTGGCCGAGCTGCTGTCTCCCGCCGGCGGGCCGCGCCTGCCCACCCCCGAGCCCGCCCTGGTCGAGCTCGTCCGGGATCGTCTGGAGCTCCTGGGGCACCCTGTCTGCGTCGTGGTGGCCGACGATCTCTTCGCCGCCCGCGTGCTGGCTGTCTGGGGGGATGGCGATCGGGTCGTCCCCCCGCGGGGGTTGCCCCAGGCCCTGGCTTCGCTCCCCCTGCGGTCGCTGGCACCTTCACCGCGCCTGGGCTCGCTGCTGCGCGACCTGGGCCTGCGCTGGGTGGGGGAGCTGGCGCGCTTGTCCCCCGCCGATGTCGCAGGTCGCTTCGGGGCCGAGGGCGTCCGCCTGCACCGCTTGGCCCTTGGCGGCCAGAGCAGCCTGCCCATGACCACTCGGCCCACCGACGGCGGCCTGGTGGTGGACTGGGAGCTGCCCTGCCCGGTGGACTCGGTGGAGCCCCTGCTCTTCGTCCTCAACCGCCTCTGCGGTGAGCTCTGCACTCAGCTCGAGGCCGGTGCCCAGGGGCTGGTGGCGCTGGTCCTGGTCCTCGTCCTCGAAGACGCCGGCTCCCTGCGCGTCTCCCTGCGCACCGGGCGGCCCGTGCGCAGCCCGGAGCACCTCACCCGCCTCCTGCGGCGTCGGCTCGAGGGGCTGCAGCTGGCCGCCCCCGTGCTCTCGGTCAGCCTCGAGACCCAGCCGGTGCCCTTCGCGGGTGCCCAGTCGCCCTTGCTGGCCAAGGGTCAGGCCCTCGAGCCCCTCGCCGAGGTGGCTGCCCGCTTGGCCGACTCCCTCGGCGCCTCGGCGCTCTTCACCCCTCGTCCCTGCGACCGCTGGCGTCCCGAGGCCGCCTGGGCGCCTCAGCCGGCCTTCGACGAGCTCGGCCGCTTCATCGATCCGGGCCTGGGGCTGGCGCAGGAAGGCCCCGAGCTGCCCGCAGCCACCAAGGGGGGCGCTGCGGATCCGGATCCCACCTGGCACCACGAGGCCTGGCGCTTCTCCCTGCCCCTGCCTCGACCCACCCTGCTGCTGCACGAGCCGCGTCCGGTGCAGCTCGAGCCGCGCATCGGCCCCCCTCGGCGCGTGCAGATCGAGGGCCGCTGGCTGCCGGTGCGGCGCTGCTGGGGGCCCGAGCAGCTCTGTGTCGAGTGGTGGGCGGCGGGCATCGACCGCCGCTACTGGGTCCTCGAGCTGGCCGATGGCCGCGGGCTGTGGGTCTTCTGCGAGCTGGGCCACGCCTTCCTGCATGGCTTCTTCGACCAGGGCTCACCCGCGCTGGCGGTGTCATGAGCCACCATGGCTACGCCGAGCTGTTCTGCCGCTCCTACTTCTCCTTCCTCGAGGGGGCCTCCTCCCCCGAAGAGCTCGTCACCGCCGCGGTCGCCCAAGGCCTCACCGCCCTGGCTGTCACCGATCGCGACGGCGTCTACGGCCTGGTGCAGGCCCACCGCGCAGCCCGGGAGCACGGCCTGAAGCTGGTGATGGGTGCCCTGCTCACCCTGCGGGATCACCCCAGCCTGGTGCTGCTGGTGCGCGATCGGGCCGGCTGGGCCAACCTCTGCCGCCTGCTCACCATCGGGCGCCACGATCAGCCCAAGGGCCTGGCCATGCACGGCCTCAGCGACGTCCTCGCGCACGCTGGGGGGCTCACCGCCCTGCTGCACGGGCCCTGGACCATCTCGCAGGTCTCGTCGCTCCGCGAGGCCTTCGGGCCCCGCCTGGCCCTCGCCGTCAGCTGCTCCCAGCGGCCGGGCGACGCCGCCCACATCGCCACGGCCATGCGCCTGTCGCGTTGGTCGGGGGTCCCCCTGGTGGCCGTGGGTGACGTGCAGCTACACCACCCCGATCGTAAGCGCCTGCTCGATGTGATCACCTGCATCCGACGGCGCACGACCCTGGATGCGGCCGGCCGAGCCCTGCCCCCCAACGCCGCCCGGGTGCTGCGATCGCCCGCCCAGATCCATGCCCTGTTCCAGGCGGCGGGCCAGGCCATCGGGGGCGACGCGCCGGGCAGGCTGGCCGACGCGGTCCACGTCAGCACCGCTCTGGCCGCCGAGCACACCTTCTCCCTGGCGCAGCTCGACTATCGCTACCCGCGCGAGGTGGTCCCCGTCGGCCACAGCCCCATGACCTGGCTGCGCTCGCTGGTGCGCGGCGGCTTGGTCGACCGCTACCCCGGGGGGGTGCCCGTCAAGGTCCAGGACCAGGTGGACCACGAGCTGGGCATCATCGATGAGCTCGGCTTCGCGGCCTACTTCCTGACGGTCCACGACGCCGTGCGCTTCGCCCGCGAGCGCGGGATCCTCTGCCAGGGCCGCGGCTCGGCCGCCAACAGTGCGGTCTGCTTCGCTCTGGGCATCACGGCGGTGGACCCGTCGCGCTCCACCTTGCTCTTCGAGCGCTTCATCAGCGCCGAGCGGGGCGAGCCCCCCGACATCGACGTCGACTTCGAGCACGAGCGGCGCGAGGAGCTCATCCAGTACCTCTACGACAAGTACGGCCGCCATCGGGCCGCCATGGTCAACGAGGTCATCGCCTACCGCCGACGGTCCGCCGTGCGCGATGTGGGCAAGGTGCTGGGCCTGGGGCTCGACCAGATCGACGCTATGGCCCGCCAGGCCGACTACTGGGGCCGCGAGGCCATCACCGACCAGCAGCTGCGAGACGCCGGCCTCGAGCCCGGCGACAGCCGCGTGCGCCTCACGGTGGAGCTGTCCGGTGAGCTCCGCGGCTTCCCGCGCCACGTTGGCATCCACGTCGGGGGCTTCGTGCTCACCGACGACGACCTCACCAGCCGGGTGCCTGTCGAGCCCGCCAGCATGCAGGATCGCACCGTGATCCAGTGGGACAAGGACGACATCGACGACGTGGGCTTCGTCAAGGTCGATCTGCTCTCCCTGGGCATGCTCACCGCCATCCGCAAGGCCTTCGAGCTGGTCGCCGGCTTCGCGCCGGATGGTCCGATCCCCCACGACCCTTCCGACGCGCGGCAGTTCACCACACCCTCGGGGCCCACCGGCCAGCCTACAGGCCACCCCGTCCCACCCTGGGGCCGGCGCTGGACCCTGGCCTCGGTGCCCGCCGAAGACCCCGCGGTCTACGACATGATCTGCCGCGCCGACACCGTGGGCGTCTTCCAGATCGAGAGCCGGGCCCAGATGTCCATGCTGCCCCGCCTGCGCCCTCGCTGCTTCTACGATCTGGTCATCGAGGTGGCCATCGTGCGACCTGGCCCGATCCAGGGCGGCATGGTCCACCCCTACCTGAAGCGCCGCCAGGGCCTCGAGCCTGTGCAGTTCCCCCACCCGGCCCTCGAGCCCATCCTGGCGCGCACCCTGGGGGTGCCCATCTTCCAGGAGCAGGTCATGGCCATGGCCATGGCGGTGGCCGGCTTCTCGGCGGGGCAGGCCGACCGCTTGCGCCGCTCCATGGCCGCCTGGCGGCGCAAGGGAACACTCGGGCCCATCGCCGAGGAGTTTCGCCGGGGCCTCGAGGCCAATGGCATCACGGGCGAGTACGCCGATCGAATGGTCCAGCAGATCCACGGCTTCGGCGAGTACGGCTTCCCCGAGTCCCACGCGGCTTCCTTCGCCCTGCTGGTCTACGTCTCGGCTTGGCTCAAGCTGCACTACCCGGCGGCCTTCTGCGCGGCCCTCATCAACAGCCAGCCCATGGGCTTCTACTCACCCCGGGCCCTGGTGGCCGACGCGCAGCGGCATGGGGTCGAGGTGCGGCCGGTTGACGTCACCCGCTCCGGCTGGGACTGCAGCCTCGAGCCCTCGGGTGACCCCCCGGCGGTCCCAGCGCTACGCCTGGGCCTGCGCCTGGTCAAGGGCTTCGGCAAGCCCCACGCCGAGCAGCTGGAGCGGGCGCGGGCCGAGCGGCCCTTCGCTGTGCTCGGCGATCTGGCCGCACGCTCTCAGCTCCCTCGGGCCGCCCTCGAGACCCTGGCCCGCGCCGACGCCTTCGACGCCCTCGGGCTGTCCCGCCGCCAGGCCCTGTGGGCGGTGGCAGGGCTGTGGGACGCTCCTCTCTTCGCGGGCCTCACCCGCCAGGCGCCGCCGCCGTCGCTGCCAGCCCCCAGCCCGCGGGAACAGCTGGAGTCCGACTACGCCGCCGTCGGCCTGAGTGTCCACCAGCACCCCATCGGCCTCGTGCGCGCTCGGCTCCAGCGCCAGGGCGTGTGCTCGGTGGTTCAGCTCGCCGAGGTCGACGCTGGCTGTGTGGTGCGAGTGGCCGGGCTGATCTCCTGCCGCCAGCGGCCCGGCACCGCCTCAGGGGTGGTGTTCCTGACCCTCGAGGACGAGACGGGGCAGCTCAACGTGGTGATCTGGCCCAAGCTCTACCAGCGCCAGCGCCGCGTGGTGCGCACGGCCACCCTGGTGCAGGTCCGCGGCAAGCTGCAGCGCGAGAACGAGGCCATCAGCCTGGTGGCCTACGACATCGCAGAGCTCGAGCAGGCACCCGAGGTCTCACCCCGGAGCCGGGACTTCCACTGACCAGAGCCCCTACAGGAACAGGAACAAGGCGAAGCCGCCGCCGCAGGCGATGACGCCCAGGAACATCAGCACCGCCACGATCCCGATGATGAGCAGCAGCTTGCCCTTCTTCTTGGGCGGAGCGAGATCGCTGTCGTCCCGGGGAGCCGGGGGCTCGAAGGGAGCGGGCTCCTCGACGGGCTCGGCGGCCTTGGCCGCCAGAGGCTGGTCCACAGGCAGAGGCGTGGAGCTGGGCTTGATGGGCTGGGGCATAGGGCCGCCCAGCTCGGGATCAAGCGCTCCCGGACGGTCCTCGACAGCCTCCGATGTGCTGGGCGGGAAGTGATCTGTGGCTCCGCCGGTCTCCTCGCCACCGCCCGCCTCTTCGTCCTCTGGGGCGGGCTCCGGCTCTGGCAGTGCGTCATCCGCTGGTGCGGCTGCCTGCTCCATCGCCTGCGCGCTGTCCGGCTCCGGCCGTGCGTCATCCGCTGGTGCGGCTGCCTGCTTAATAGCCTGCGCGCTGTCCGGCTCCGGCCGTGCGTCAGCCGCTGGTTCGGCTGCTTGCCCATTCGCTTGCGCGCTGTCCGGCTCCGGCTGGGGGTCGGCAGCGGGCGCGAGCTCGGCGGGGGGAGCGCTGGCAGGGGTGATGGACGCCACGGCGGGGGGCGGGGGAGGAGTGACGGCCGCGGGCCGCGGGGCTGCCGCGGCTGGCTCGGGCTGCCCGTCATCGAGGGCCCCGACGTCGGTGACCTCTTCGATGTCTTCTTCGGGGGCGGGCCTGTCGTCGCTCTCGGTGGCGAAGGGGCGGAGGTCGGGATCGGGCAGCTCGAGGGTGCGACCTGCGAACTGGTGGAAGAGCCCTTCGGGAGCGGGCTGCGGCTCGAGGCTGGCCGCAAACTCGCGCAGGGCCTGCTCACTGGCGCCCACCGCCGCAGCCATGTTGGTGATGATGTGGGCCGACGGGCGAGACTTGGGGTCTTCCTGGAGCATGGCCCGCAGCAACCCGCGCAGGTTGGTGCTGGCTTCGACGGAGTCGTCCGACAGGATCTGCTCGCGGATCTCCTCGAAGCCCTCTGGATCGCAGATGCACATGGCCAGCATGCGCGCGGTCTGGGAGGCGCGCTCGGGGTTGACCAGCAGGTCGACGGCCAGGACGCCGGCCAGGTAGACATCGGTGGCGTGGAACACCTCGCCAGCCATCTGCTCGGGCGCCAGGCGAGCGCCCGGGTGGGTGGCCAGCGCGCTGGTCTCGGCGGCGCGGGCCGACCAGACGGTGGACATCTTCTCGAAGCCTGTGATGCGCAGGGTGCCGTCGGCGCGCAGGTGTACGCACTCGGTGGAGATGGCCCGGTGCATGGTGCGCAGCATCTCGCCGGTGTTGGCGTCCTTGCGGGTGTAGACGCGGTCGAGCATGCCGCTGAGCTGCCGGACGATCTCGAGGATCACGGGCTCGGGCAGAGGGCGCTGCTCGATCTCGGCCAGCTTGATACCGCCAGGAGCCTCGGAGACCACCGCGAGGCCGTTCCAGCACGGCACCACCGCCAGCACCCGGGGCACGATGGGATCGGGGTAGAGCTGCATGAGCAGCCCGGAGTCGCGCACACGGGCCAGGGGGTTGTCCTTGCCCAGGCCGCCGCGGGGCTCTGCCGCCCAGCGGATGGTGCAGGGCTCGGTCTCCCCGTCGATCTCGTACTCGCCGTAGAACTGCTCCCCGAAGCCTTCTTTCCCGAGGTAGGAGAGGAACCGGACCAGCATGATTAGCCTCCTGACGCGGGGCTCGGCCTGCAGGAGCACCTGCCTGCCAAAGGACGCCCGTGGAGAGGCCTTCTATCGCGTCAGGCGCGGGAAGCTACCCTGCCAGCAGGACTCACGGCGAGTGGGGGCCGACCGTCGGACCGTCGATCTCGAGCCAGCCGAACCAGCGCGGGTGGTTGGTCTTGTACCAGGAGAGCACCTCGAGGAGCGTCTGCTGGTGCTGGGCGCTGATCACCTCTGGCAGGATGCGGTCGAAGTGGACCCGGATCTTGTCGGAGCCGATGAACTCGATGGCCTCGAGGCAGAGGGTCTGCAGCTCGTTGCGGATGCGGCCGGAGTCGCTGATCTTGACGGGTCGGTTGCGATAGTCCTCGCCCGAGAAGAAGCGGTTGAGGAGCGGATTGAAGACCAGCTGGGACTGCTGCTGGTTCTCCATCAGGCGCAGGCGGAAGGTGATGCGCTTGTCGCCCCGAGGGGTGGCCATGCGCACGGTGACCTCGAAGGTGTCCTCGCCGACCTGCTCGACGCCCGGGGCGCCGGAGTAGGGGTCGGGGCTCATGTAGCCGTTGATGGCCAGCACATCCCAGCGCTTCTCGGGGAAGAAGTCGTCGGCGTTGATGGTGGGCTTGTCGAGGATCAAGCCCGCCTCGGCGCCCTCGAGGATCATGGCGCGGTAGCGCTGGATCTCGTCCTCGTCGGGCGTGCGATCCATGAGCTCGGCCAGCCGCTGCCCCAGCTCGGGATCGTCGGGGTCCAGCCCCATGACGTTCCACTCGCGGTCGTAGGGCAGATCGAAGCGGGAGGTGAAGACGGCGATGGAGGCGTCCAGGCCCAGCATGGGGGCCAGGCTGGCGGCCTGCATGGCCTCGGCGGAGGCGGCGTAGCCGTCACAGAGGAACAGGTGGGGCTCGCCCTCGTCGTCCTCCCAGCGCCCCACCAGGAAGGTGGGGGCGTAGGTGCCCGACTCAGTGAAGGCCTGGTGGCCGGTGGGCAGGGTCCAGCCTGGCTCGATGACGTGTGCGCCCGCCTGGGTCCACTGCTGCCACAGGCGCCCAACGCGGGCCACCCGGCTGTCGCCGCGCAGACACCAGACGTGGACGTTCTGGGGCTTCATGTCCGGGTAGGTGTCGAGGATGGCGGCCATCACCTTGGACCGCTCGGTGCGGAAGTTGATGAGCACGCTCTGGCGGCTGGCGCGCTGGACCACCTCAGCCGGCAGCAGCAGGTTGCCCATGTAGCCCTCGTAGGGGCGGGAGACCTGCAGGGGCTGATCGAACAGGTGGATGACGGTCATGGGGCCGGTGGGCCGGCCCTTGGCGAAACGCGAGGTGTTCTCGAGGGTGTCGATGGCGGCGCCCCAGACGGTGATGCCCGAGCGCTTGAGGTCGCCATAGAAGTCGTCCCAGCCGTAGCCGGGGTCGTTGAGCAGGCGCACCACCCAGCGGTCGAGCTTGCGGGCCACCTCGGGGCGGGCGTAGACGCGCCCGAAGCCCAGCTGCGGGTTCGAGCCCATCTCGGGGGTCTCGCCGGCCTTGGGCATCAGGCCCTCGCCCAGGCTGACCATGATGGCGTGGTTCTCGGGCAGGTGCCGGGTGAGGTACCAGAGGCACTCGGACATGGCGTACGCCGAGACGGCGTCCGCGTCCTTCTTGACCTGGTTGAGGATGGCCTTGGGCTGGTCAGCGCCCTCGCCGTGACGCCCGAACAGCTTGGTGCCCAGGGCCGTGACGGCACCCATCATCACCATGAGACGCTCGATCTGTCCATTGAGGAACGAGATCTCGCGGGTGAACTCGGCGGCAGGCTCGCCGCGGACCCACTGGATCTCCACGTCTTCGAGCCACAGGTGGAAGCGCCCCAGGATCGGGCGGGTGTCGAAGGCCCACTGGGCGATGGTGTTTCGTTTTTCGCGCTGCTCGAGGTCCATGTCGGGCTCCAAAGGGTCGCGGGTGTGGCTGCTGGGGTTCCAGGAGAAGGCGGCTATGCCTGTCCGCCTGCGAGCAGGCCGGCGTAGCGAACGGTCTCGGTGCCCAGGGCGGCGAGCTCGTCGGCGAGGCCATCACGAAGGGGCTGGCCGTCGGCGGCGAAGGCCTCCTTGGCGCGGGGCACGCTGACCTGGGTGGGCAGAACCCAGGCGCCCATCCAGCGGAAGACGTGGCGGAGGTGGTTGAGGGTGTTCATGGCGCCGGCGTCGCCACGAGCCACGGCCAGCAGGCCCACCAGCTTGCCTCGGACCGGGGCCTCCCCCAGCAGGTCCAGCGCGTTCTTGAGCGCGCCGGTCATGGAGCCGTGGTACTCGGGCGAGCCGACGAGCAGGGCGTCGGCGCCCAGGACCAGGGCGTGCATCCGCTGCACGTCGGGGCCATAGGTGCTGACATCCGAGCGGCCGTCGCACAGGGGCAGGTCCAGGTCGCGCAGGTCGAGCAGCTCGACGGTGGCGCCAGCGCTGCGGGCGCCCTCTGCCGCCTTGCACAGCGCGGATCGCGAGCTCGAGCCCGCGCGCAGGGAACCGACGATGGCTACGATCTTCATGATGACTCCAAGGTGAGCACCGCGCTGGGGTGCGTCTGGCTGCCCACCGTGACCTGGATCTCTTCCGGGGCACGGCTGCGCGCCAGGGCCGCGTGTGCGGCGGCCCGGGCCCGCGCGGGGCGGTTGTTCTCGTGGGAGAGGTGAGCGAGGACGAGGTGTCGGAGGCGGGAGGTGGCAACCCGCTCGATCAGGTCGGCCGCCTGTTCGTTGGACAGGTGGCCGTGGCTGGACTGGACCCGCTGCTTGAGCCACCAGGGATAGCGGCCCTGGAGCAACATCTCGAGGTCGTGGTTGAACTCGAGGACCGCGATGTCCACGTCCCGCAGGTGGTGCTCCACCGTGGCGGTCGAGCGCCCGAGGTCGGTGGCGAAGCCCACAGCCCAGCCGTCGATCTCGACCCGGTAGCCCACGGGCTGTGCGGTGTCGTGAGGGATGGAGAACGCCTGGATCTCGAAGGCTCCGACCGCGGTGGCCAGCTCGGGCTCCAGGTAGTCCATGCCCGCGGGGCGGTGCTGCATGGGGATCTGCCCCGCTGTACCGGAGGTGGCCAGGAACGGGACCCGGTGGCCTTGGCGTTTCTCGAGCCGGGTGGACAGCACCCTGGCGCCCTGCACGTGATCCCGATGCTCGTGGGTGAGCAGGACCGCGTCGATGGGGGCGTCGCCCAGGCCGGAGGCCTCGAGGCGCTCGAGCACCTGCTTGGCGCTGATGCCGGCGTCGATGAGCAGGCCCGTGTCGCCGTGGCCGACATAGGTGCAGTTGCCACTGGACCCGGACGCGAGCACGCAGATGCGAAGCGGCTTCGAGGTGGCTTCTGGCACGGGTTCTCCGCTGGGGTGGCGTCGGTGCAGCCCCCTATCCCGGGGCTTGGGCCCGCGGGAGCGAGGGGGCTCACGGGACGCGTGTTCGCAGTTGTCGCGGGATGTCACAAAGAAGTCAAGATAGCTGTGGCGGGTCCTGAAACGCCGTGTCAAGCTCATCGTGCCTTCCCTGGAGAGTCCATGCCCGGCTTGACCGAGCTGGCGGTGGGCGCGGTCGTCGCGCTGGCCCTGGCCATCACACTGTTTCGTTCTGCCGCATAGGCCCCTGCGCCCGCCTGGCGCAGGGCTCCGAGCGTGGGTGTGGGATAAGCAGCCGTCCTCGCGGGTTGAATCCGCCTGACACGGAGGAGCGTTGCGCTCCATGGCTTCCCACTCTGCTCTGTTCGCCGGGTTCACCCTCCTGGGGCTCGGCTGCGCCCTGGCGGCTCACACTGCGTCGGCCCAGGAGCCTCCTGCGGCTACGGCCCAGGAGCCTCCCGAGCTGCGGCAGCGGGCCTCGGTCAACGCGGTCGACGGGCTGGTGTTGTTCCGCCCTGGTGAGCTGCTGGTGGGCAACCCCGTCCTGCCGGGGCGCCCCGCCCTCAGGCCGCTGGATCCCGCTCAGCCCGCCCAGCTGCCCGAGCTGCTCCAGGAGTACGAGGTCCTGAGCGAGGCCTGCGGTGCGGCTCCCGGCCAGCCGGCTGTCATCACCGCCGATGTCCTGGCCCGGGGTGACATGGGAGGAGACGGGCGCCTCGAGGAGGTGCACGTCAGGCGACGCGCCCCCATGGCCGCCCCCGAGGTGCTGGTGTCGCGCGCGGGGGTGGTGGTGGGTAGAGGCGAGCTTCCAGTGCCCGCGGTGCCTTGCCGTGGCTTGATCGCCGAGGCCGAGCCAGACGGCGCTCCCGTGCTCCTGGTGGTCTGGACCAGCCGTGGCGCCAGCAGCACCACCGTGGGCGTCACCGTGTTCGAGCTGGACGAAGCGACCGCGGCCGAGTGACCGCGGGGTTCGCTGTCGTGCGCAGGTCGGTCTGCGTTCCCTACTCGACGGGCGGAGCCGGGAGCGGGCTGGCGGGCGCGGCGTCGAGCGGGGGCTCGATGGCGGGGGCCTTGCCCAGGCCGGGGATGTCCAGGGTGGGCATGTCCGGGATCTCCCAGGGATCGTCGCTGGTGGCGCTGGGCTTGGGGTCCTGGTCGCCGAGGGCGTCGGCGGGCACCCAGCCGAACTCTGCACCCTTGCGCACGCGCACCATGCCGTCGTCGCGGTAGACCACGGTGACCTTCTCGCCCTGGTCGAGCTCGACGGAGATCTGCTCGGCGTCGGGCCAGCGCAGCGCCTGGGCGTCGCGCAGGGCCCAGGCGTCTTCGGCCTGCGCCAGGGAGGGCAGGAGGAACGCTGAGAGGATGAAGCTGAGGGTGAGGGGACGGGACATGCTCACTCCGTTCGGGCGGCTCGCCCGGGTCGACGCGGGGGATTAACCGGAGCGGGCGCGCGCGACCGCCTGCAGCCGCGTCCACTCCGAGGAACGATGACAGCCACCCTCGAGCTGCTGGGCCGCATCGGCCTGTTCGGGGCCCGGGTGGTGTGGGCCACGGTCACCCTGCAGGTGCCGCTGCAGACCTTCCTGGACCAGCTTCGCACCGTGATCCTTCGCTGTATGTTGCCGGTCATCGCCGTGGTGTTCCCCTTCGGCATGGTCATGTCGCTGCAGGGCCTCGAGATCTTCGCCCTGTACGGCAGCCAGCGGCTGCTGTCGCCCTTCGTGGCGGCGGCCATCATCCGCGAGCTGTCGCCGGTGATGGCCAGCACCCTGGTGGCGGCCCAGGGGGGCGCCTCCTTCGCCGCCGAGCTCGGCGCCATGCGCATCAAGGAAGAGCTGGACGCCACCGACGTGATGGGAGTGGACAGCCTGGCCTTCCACGCGGCCCCCCGGGTGCTCGCGCTCACGGTGGCCTGTCCGGTGCTCAACCTGATGGGCTGCATCTCCGGCATCGTGGGCGGCTACTTCACCGCGGTGATCATGGAGGGCGAGGCGCACGGCGTGTTCATGTCCGAGATGTGGGGCCTCACCGGGCCGGCGGACGTGTGGGGCACCGTGATCAAGACCACGGTCTTCGGCGCCATCATCGGGCTGATCTCCTGCTACCTCGGGTTCAACACCCGCGGCGGCGCGGCTGGCGTAGGCCGGGCGGTGAACGACACCGTGGTCTACAGCATCCTGGTCTTCATCGCGGCCAACTACCTGCTCACCTCGGCCTTCTTCGGGGGGGCGATGCCATGAGCTTCGTCGCTGGCATCGGGCGCTTCTGCATCTTCTTGGCGGCCTTCTTCCGGGCCACCATTCGGCGGCCGCCCCACCCGGGCATGGTGCTGGCGGAGGCCTACCGCATCGGCGTGAAGAGCCTGCCGGTGCTCGTGATCATCGCCGCCTTCGTTGGCACCAACCTGGCCCTGCAGGGCTACAACGCCTTCGCGCCCCTCGGTGGGCAGCGGCTGGTGGGCATGTTCGTCTCCACGGCCGGCATCCGCGAGATGGCTCCGGTCATCGCCGCCGCCATGATCGCGGCCAAGGCTGGCACCGAGATGGCCTCCCACATCGCGGTGATGCGCATCCGGGAGCAGATCGACGCCCTGGAGGTCATGGCGGTGGACCCCATGTGGTACCTGATCCTGCCCCGCCTGCTGGGCATCGTGCTGGTGCTGCCGGCCCTCACCATCATCGCCATCTTCACCACCCTGTGCAGCGCGTACCTGGTCACGGTCTGGCAGCTGGGCCTGAACGGCGCCGTGTTCCTGGAGTTCGCCCGGCAGGGCATCCAGGGCGTGGACTTCATCTACTGCATGACCAAGGGGCTGGTGTTCGGCATCATCATCGCGCTGGTCTCTTGCTTCTTCGGCTTCGAAGCCGGCCGGGGGCCAGAGGGCGTGGGCCGCGCCACCAACGGGGCTGTGGTCACGGTGAGCGTGGCGGTGGTCTTCCTCAACTACTTCCTGTCGGAGCTGTTCTATGGATAGGCCCACGGCCCCGCCGGCTGTCATCGAGCTCGAGGGCGTGAGCAAGTCCTTCGACGACACCCGGGTGCTCGACGACATCTCCCTCGCCATCCCCGCTGGCCAGACCACCGCCATCATCGGCGCCTCGGGCACGGGCAAGTCGGTGCTCATCAAGCACGTCATCGGGCTGCTGCGCCCGGACGTTGGCTGCGTGAGGGTCTTCGGTCAGGACGTGGCCACCGCCTCGAAGGCGCAGCTGTACGCGTTGCGTCGCCGCATGGGCATGCTCTTCCAGGACGGCGCGCTGTTCGACTCGCTCACCGTTGGGCAGAACGTGGGCTTCCCCCTCGAGCACCACCGCAAGGACCTCGATGAAGCTCAGCGCGGCCACCTGGTGGAGGAGAAGTTGGAGTGGGTCGGGCTGCCCGGCATCGCCGACCGCAGCATCGCCTCCCTGTCGGGCGGGCAGCGCAAGCGCGTGGGGCTCGCACGGGCCATCATCATGGAGCCCGAGATCATCCTCTTCGACGAGCCAAACTCCGGCCTGGACCCGCTCACCTCCGACGCCATCGACGAGCTGATCATCGACATGAAGCGCCGGCTGGGCATCACCTTCGTGGTGATCAGCCACGACATCGTGGGCACGGTCAAGGTCGCGGACCACATCGGGATGCTATACGAGGGCCGGCTGGTGGAGTTCGGTCCGACCCACCAGATCCTCAGGTCCAGCAACCCGGTCGTGATGAACTTCCTGCGTCGCAACCTCGACACTTCTTGGCTGGCCGCCCTGAACGCGGCCGGGACCGAGGGGGTGCCATGAGCGGTGGCCAGCGACGACACGAGCTCGCCGTGGGTGCCCTGCTGCTGGTGGCCCTGGTGATCCTGGCCTACCTGGCCATCCAGGTGGGTGCGTTCCGCATGCAGGCTGGCACCTACCGGGTGCAGGCCGTCTTCGAGCATGCCGGGGGCGTGGTCGAGGGAGCGGTGGTCAGCGTGGCCGGGGTGGACGTGGGCAGCGTGGACCGGATCTGGGTGCAGGACGATCAAGCCTGGATGGAGCTGGTGATCGACGAAGAGCTCGCGCTGCCGCGGGACACTCGCGCTGCCATCCGGGCCCGCTCGGTGCTGGGCGAGAAGTTCGTCCAGCTGTTGCCCGGCGCCGTCCAGGGCAGCCTGCTGGCCGACGGGGATCGCATCGTGGCCACCGAGGGTCAGGTGGAGATCGACGAGATGGTCAACGCCATGGGTCCGCTGCTGGCCGCGGTGGACCCCGAACAAGTGGCCCGCGCCGTCGCGATCCTCAGCCAGGCCATGTCCGACGATCCGGAGCGCCTGGAGCGTATGCTGGGTGACACCGAGCTGCTGCTCCACAACCTGCGCGTGGCCAGCGAGCATGCCCCAGCCCTGGTCGACGAGGGTCGCCACGCCGTGGCAGAGCTGCGGGCGATGACGGCGGATCTGCGTCCCATGCTCACCCGCGGCGACGCCCTGCTGGCCGAACTGGAGCGTGCCTCGGGCCCCTTGGCCGACGCCGCGGAGCAGGCGCCCGACCTGATGAACGAGGCCACAGTCACCATGGGCGAGGCCCGCCAGCTCGTCGCCAAGCTCGAGGGCTCGACCGGACAGCTCGAGGGCATCCTGGACAACCTGCAGGACTTCGACCTGCAGGCCCTCCGCAAGCTGGCCCGGGAAGATGGTGTGCTGGTGCGGCTCAAGCCGGCCAAGCTGGACGACGAGTGATCCGTCCCGGGTGACTCAGTCTTCGTCGACTGGGTGCTCTTCGTCGGCTTCGACGGGCTCTGGTGCCGGCGCGACCTTGGACTTGGACTTGGGCTGGTCCTTGCGCTTGGGCTTGGCCTCGACCTTGATCCCGCCCTCGTCGTCCTCGCCCTTGGGCTCGAGGCTCAGGCTGGCGTGGACCTCGAGGCGATAGTGGCGCAGCATGTGCTCCATCCCCTCCACCAGCTGAAGCTCGTCGAGGTAGTGTCGGACCTCGCGGGCCACCATGCGGACCATCTCGGTCTTGGCGCGGTCACCCGTCTCGAGGATCGAGGCCATGGCGTCGCGGGCGACCTCGAGGGGGACATAGCCTTCACGCTCGGCCTCGTCGTCACCCTCGCGTCCGGCGCGCTCGGCCAGCATGCGCCGGGCGAAGTCCCGCAGGCGACCTTCGTGGCGATCCCGGCGGGGCCCGGCGTCGGGACGTCGGGGTGCACGGCGGTCCTGGGCCGAGCCGGCATCCTGCTCGGCACTCTCGGGGGCCTCGTCGTGCTTCTGGGATGCCATGGCGACCTCGCGGTGGGGGGATGAGACCAGCTATCACGCTGGCTCGGGCTGGTAGAAGCGCTGCACGCGGCTCATGACCACCTTGGTGGGCCCCACCACGCGGGTGGCGGGGGGCAGGGCGGCCAGGAACTGGCGGCCGTACCAGCGGTCGTGCAGGCGCCGGTCGAGGATCAGCACCACCCCTCGATCCTGGTGGCCCCTGACCAGGCGCCCGAAGCCCTGGCGCAGGCGAAGCACCGCCCGGGGGAGGGTGTCTGCGCGGAAGGGATCCAGCCCGCTGTCGCGCATCCTGGCGTGGCGGGCGACGGTGATGGGCTCAGTGGGCACGCCGAAGGGCAGCCGGGGGATGATCACCATGCGCAGGGCGTCGCCCTTGACGCTCACACCCTCCCAGAAGGAGTCCGTGCCGAACAACACGCTGTCGGGGTCCTCGCGGAAGCTCTGGAGCAGCTGAAAGCGCCCGAGCTGGCCCTGGCGGAGGATGGACATCCGGTTGCCCAGGAGCTGCTCCACCCTGTCGGCCAGGGCAGTGATCTGGCGGAAGCTGGTGCACAGGACGAAGGCGCCGCCCCCGGCATGCTCCAAGGCCTGGACGATCACGTCGGCTGCGGCGCGATCGTGGTCTGGGTGGCCGGGGGGCACCAGATCCCGTGGCAGCCCGAGGAGCACCTGGGAGGCGAAGTCGAAGGGAGAGGTCCAGCGTCGCTCCTCCACTGGGGGCGTGTCGGGGCCTGCGGGCTCGAGCCCCAGTCGGGTGAGGGTGAACCCGAAGGAGTTGCGCACCGCCAGGGTCGCCGACGTGAGCACCAGGGTGCGGGTGGAGGCATACAGCGCCGACGCCAGGAAGGGCCCGACGTCGATGGGGGCGCGGCACACCGCCGCCCTCATGGCGCGCCCGTCGGGCTCGATCCAACGGCAGAAGTCGGGGCTGTGCTCGAGGGCCGCTCGCGCCGAGGCGGCCTGGGACGCCAGGCGCAGCCGAGCCTGACGCAGGTCCAGCAGGGGCTGCTGCTCCTCGGGCTGGACCTCGAGATCCAGGAAGTGTTTCTCTAGGGCGCTGATGGCCCGCGCGGTCTCGGCGGTGCGCTCCACCAGCAGGCTCAGGGGCTCCTTCCACGGACCTGGCAGATCCTCCGGTGTGGGAGGCTGGTCGCCCTCGTGGTCGTCCCAGTTCATGTCTGTGGGCGGGGGCCTCTCGGGGGGCCGCTCCAAGGAGATGGGCTGGGCCTCGAGATCGGTGGCGAACGCGAGCTCCTCCAGCCACGCCGGCGCGGCCCCCATGAGCTCGCGGCCCAGGTGCTCAACCGCCTGGCAGCCGGCGGCGATGGCCTCGCGCTGGCCGGCGTCCGGGTTGGCCAGGCCGCCCCAGCGGTGGGCGATGCGCGCCAGGGCACCGCGTCGCCGTCGCCGGCCCGAGAGCAGCGGGATCAGGGCGCGTCGGATGGCCAGGGAGGTCACGCGGGTGGTGCCCGCCGAGGTCGCGGCCTGCTCGGCGTGGTGGGCCTCGTCCATGATCACGCGGCCGTAGCTGGGCAGCACCCCCCTGCCGCCGGCGTCGCGCTTGATGGCCAGATCGGCCAGCAGCAGGCTGTGGTTGACCACCACCACGTGGGCGCCGGCAGCCCGTCGCCGGGCCTCGAAGTAGAAGCAGCGATCGAAGTGGGGACAGCGAGCCGCCAGGCACTGGTTGCGATCGGAGGCGACGGCCTCCCAGGTTTCGCCGGCCAGGGGAAAGGACAGGTCGGTGCGGCTCCCGTCGGGGGACACCTCGGCCCAGGCGGCGATGCCCCGGAGCACGGCCTCCTGCTCGCCGCCGGGGGCGCCCTCGTCGCCGTCCGCTTGCTGGACCTCCTGCAGCGCGTCTTGGAGCTTGCGTCGGCACAGGTAGTTGCCGCGACCCTTGACCAGCGCCCACTCGAACTGCAGGCCCGCGGCCTGGGCCAGGGGGATGTCGCTGCCTGCGAGCTGGTCTTGCAGGGCCTTGGTGTAGGTGGAGATCACCACCCGCTCCTCGTTGGCGGTGGCCCACAGCACCGCGGGCACGAGGTAGGCGAGGGACTTGCCGGTGCCGGTGCCCGCTTCGGCAGCCAGGATGCCGCCCTGGTTGAGGCGGACGGCCACCTCGCGGGCCATCTCGAGCTGCCCTGGCCGCAGCTCGTGATCGGACACGGCCATGGGCAGGCCTTGGCTGAAGAAGCGCTCCAGCGCGGCATCGTCCACCGGGGTGGCCTCCCGGCGCAAGGGCTCCACCACCCACAGCTCCCGGCCGACCTCGTTGTCTACGATCACCAGGCCCACGCCTTGCTCGCCATAGTGGCTGGCCAGGCCCAGGTCGGCGTCGGAGGCTTGCAGGACGCCGGAGGGGTGGTTGTGGATGACAACCTGGCCGGGGCGAACGCGCTGGAACAGAGCCGTGACCGCGTGCTGGTTGCCCCTGGCGTGGATCTCGAGGTCGCTCACCCGCCCAGCGGAGTCGGTGTTGCCGATGGCGAACACCTCGATGCCCCCGGCCTCTCGAATGGCCAGGCGCAGGTGGTCGGCGGGCTGTGGGTGGAAGCGCGGCGGCGGTGTGGGCGGCATCGAACTCCGAGGCCCCGGATCAGCCCTGACCAGGGAAGCGCAACACCTGGCCGTGGGGCGGCGGCGCCGCCCGGCTGGACTCGAGCCCCTCGTCGAAGGACTCACCCAGGCGATGGAGTGGGATCCCAGGGGACAGCAGGCAGGCCACGTAGCCCACCGCGAAGCCGAGGCTGCGCGTGCCCGCGCGGACGCCGCGCTCCAGGACCGCTTCGGTGGCGGGGTGCCCCACCATGGACAGGCGGTCGATCAGGCGGGTGAGGCGACGAGCGTGCATCGACGTTCCTAACGGGACACGAGGAGCGCCATGGGGACATAGCGCAGCAGCCACTCGGTGACCCGCCCGAGGAAGACATCGCCGATGATGCTGCGCTCGCGGTAACCCAGGGCGATCATGTTGCAGCCCAGCTCGCTGGCGGCCGCCACCAACGCCTCGCGGGGCTCGCCTGTGAGGTGGTGCAGGTGCAGATCCGCGCCCAGCCCCGCCAGGTTCGCCTGCACCTCGAGCAGGGGGTCCGGGCCCCGGTGTCCGTCCGTGACGTGGACGGCATGCACGGGCACGGGGACGAACGCGAGCAGGTTGCGGGTGGCTCGCAGAGCCTTGGCCGCCCCGGCGCTGCCGTCGTAGCTGAGGAGGATGCCGGTGAGTGGGCCCTGGTGCTGCGGGATCACCAGCGCGTGGGTCTCGAGGTGCTTGACCACGCGCTCGACCGTGGTACCCCCCAGCCCGGGCCACTCGAGCTCCCGATCGCCTCGCGCCCCGATCAGCACCAGGTCAGCCTGATCGCCGTGATGGACGAGGCGGTCCACGACATTGCCTTGCTCGAGCAGCTCGCGGTGGGCCACACCGGCCGCGTCACACGCCTGTGCGAAGGTGGCCAGGATCTCCTCGCCCCGTTGGCGGTAGAAGGCCTCGACCCGCTCGGGCACGATCACCGGCTCGAAGCCGAGGAAGCCCGCCAGATCCCGCAGCTTGCGTCCCGACAGGCGCACCACGCTGACCACGTGGATGGCGGTGAGGCGAGGGGGCGTCGCTGCGCCTTGGCAGAGCCCGATGGCCATCTTCGTGACCGCGTCGCTCCATGGGGAGCCGTCCAGGGCGACCAGGATGTCCATGTACTCTCCACTCGCTGCGTCCCGGCGCTTGCTCGGAACCATGGGGCTCCATTATCCTCTCTGCACTGTCGGTCGGCCCGCAAGCCGAACCTCTGGTCCGTTTCCTGCGGCCCAGCAAGCCTCCGGCGAGGTCTCTATGCGCTCTGCTCGCCTCATCTCCGCGCTCGCCCTCTTGGGTGTGCTGTTCGCTATCGCCTGTGTGCCGCCGCCCTTCCCCGAGGACAAGCTCCCCGTGTACGAAGAGCGCCCGGTGTACGGTAACTTCAACGCTGACTTTCAGTCGGTGTGGGACGCCTCCCTGCAGGTGATGAGCGATCGCTACCCCGTCTCGCGGGTGGATCGTGAGACCGGGGTCATCTCCACCGAGTGGGTCCACGGCACCTCGGACTACATCTACAACACCTTCGCCGGCACCCGGATCCCCGAGAAGATTCGTTTCCGAGTTCTCATGGAGATCCGCAATCGCTCCGGTCGGGTCGAGGTGCGGCTGTTGATCCATGAGCAGGTCGAGAAAGACATCATCTCGGCGAACCTCGAGTTCACCGGCGCCATCTACGAGTGGCTGGATGTGCCCAGCTCCACGCGCAAGGAACGGCAGATCCTCGAGGACGTGCTGGACATCCTCGAAGGCCGGGTGATGAGCACGGGACCGTCCTACTACCTCGACTAGCCCATGCCTCTTCCTCGGAGCGCCCGCGCGGGCGTGGTCCCTCTGCTCTGGCTCGGAGCGCTGCTCTGCGCGCTGCTCATCGCGGCGGGGCTGCTGGTGTTGCGCGCCTCGCCCACGCCCTCCGCTGCCGGGCCCACGATCCAGGAACGGGTAGAGGCCATCGACGTGGTGCGCGCGGCGGACCTGCTCTCCGACCAGCTCGACAGCGCCCGGCGGCAGCTCACGCCCGCCCTGATGCCTGGCGAAGAAGAGAACCTGGCCCAGCTGCTGCGGCTGCAGGCGGAGTCCTCGGACGTGGCCCTGGGGACGCTGCGCTTCGAGCCCCTGGCCCCTGATGGCGTCCTGCGCACCGTGGGCCTCGAGCTCGAGGTCGAGGGGGCGTACTACGACCTCCCCATCTTTGTGGACGGCCTGTTCCGCCAGCGGCACGCCGTGGAGATCCATCGCCTCACCATCGAGGCGGCCGGGCCCCACGCCGTGCGGGTGATCGGGCGGATAGAGGCGCGCTTGTTCAGGCCCGTACAGGTGCCCGAAGAGCCCATGCGTGCCACCTTGGATGGGGTCGAGCTCGATGCCTCCGAGCGCGCCTTCGCGGCCACTGCGCTGACCACCGCCGCCCAGCTCGAGGCCTACGAGCGCTTCATCGACCAGCAGGCCGCGCTCGTGGCCCGCAGCCAGGCCAACCGTCGCCTGGTGATGCGCACCATCCCGCGCCTGGTGCGGAGGCTCCCAGGCTCGCCCATGGACTGGGTGGGCGCCACCTTCGAGGGCGGCGAGGCGCAGCTGGCCATGGACGCTGAGTAGGTCGCTATTTTTCGCTAGGCGCGCGCACGCCGAAGCGCTTCATGAGCTTGCGGAAGTTGGGCCGCTCCTGCCCTGAGCGCCGGGCTGCCTCGGCGATGTTTCCGCCGCTACGCGCCAGGCGGGCTTCGATGTAGGCCCGCGAGAAGCGCGTGACCACCAGCTGCTTGGCCTCGCGGTAGTCGAGCTCCAGCAAGCCGGGTTCGAGCTTTGGGCCCCCGGGGCCGGGCTGCAGGCCGTCCACTGGCGCTTCCTGGGGCAGCCGGTCCGCGAACAGCTCGACGCCCAGCTCGTCGCTCCGGGCGAGCACCATGGCGCGCTCCACGGCGTTCTCGAGCTGGCGCACGTTGTTGTCGCGCCAGTCGGCTCGGCAGAGCCGGGCGAGGGCCGGAGGGGTGATGCGGCGGACGGCCCGGCCGTGGGTGCGGTTGAAGCGGTCGATGAAGAACCACACCAGCAGAGGGATGTCCTCGCGCCTGTCCCGCAGCGGAGGCACCTGGATGTCGATGACGTTGAGGCGGTAGAGCAGATCCTCCCGGAAGGCGCCCGTTCGCGTCATGGCGGTCAGATCCCGGTTGGTGGCGGTGACCAGGCGGGCCTGCCACGGGATGCTGCGGGTGGCGCCGACCCTGCGAAAGGCGCCGGAGCCCAGCACGCGCAGCAGCTTGGCCTGGAGCTCCAGGGGCAGCTCACCGATCTCGTCCAGGAAGATGGTGCCTGATCCGGCGACCTCGAGCAGGCCCGCCTTGCGTTGCTCCGCCCCGCTGAAGGCGCCCCGCTCGTGGCCGAACAGCTCGCTCTCGAGGAGCTGGGCCGGGATGGCGGCGCAGTTGACGTCCACGAAGGGCTCGTCGCACCACGGGCTGGCTGCGTGCAGCGCCCGGGCCACCAGCTCCTTGCCCGTGCCGCTCTCCCCCAGCACCAGGACGGGCACCCGGATACCCGCCACCTGCACAAGCAGCTCCCGCACTCGCTGGATGGGCAGGGAGTGGCCGATGATGTTCTCGAGGCCCACCGAGCCGTGCAGGCTGGCGAGATCCCGAAGGCGGTCCCGCTCTCTGCGCAGCTCGCGCACCAGCCACGCGTTCCTCATGACCTGGCCGAAACGATCCCAGTCCCGGATGGGGGTCTCGAAGTAGTCATAGGCGCCGGCGTTGAGGGCCGCGAAGGCGCGGGCGGCGTTCCCCTCGGCGGTCAGGACGATGCAGACGGTCTCGGGCAGCGCGCGCCGGAGCTGGGACAGCAGCTGCGGGTTTGCGTCGGGATCTCCGAGCTCCAGAGACACCAGCGCCAGGTCGGGGAGGTGGCGCTCGGCCTGCCCCATGGCCTGCTCCGCGTCGGTGGCGGGGAGCACGCGGTAGCCCTGGCGCTCGAGCACGCGGGTGAGGGCCTCGAGCAGTCGCTCGTCGTCATCGACGACCAAGACGCTGGGGGGCTCGATGGGCGGGGCTATGTCCGAGACTGGCATCGGGCTGGCCTTGGCTCCGCTCGTTCCGTGGGCTTGGTTCGTAACTCGGTTATCCTGGAGACGAGCCCGGTTGAACCAGAGCTGGTCGAACATCATGGACAACCGCACCGTGCAGCGCGCACTACAGGGCGACGAAGAGGCCGCCAGGGCTGTGGAGTCCCACCTCCGCTCCGCGGCTCGGCAGCTCCTGTCGCACCCTGCGCTGCAGGTCGAGGACCCGGTCACTCAGCGTGTGCTGGCCAACGCCGCGGTCGCGGAGGCCCTCGAGCGCGAGCTGAGCGAGCTGGACAACCTGCTGGCCGCCACGGTCATGGCGGCCGCCCGACGGGGCGTGGAGCACATGCGCAGGCTCCAGGGCATGCAGCGGGGCGCGGGGCACCTGCCACCGGGGATCCTGGTGTCCGTGGCTCTGGTGCCCCAGATCCTGGCCACGGCCAGCCGGGCGGCGGCCGAACAACACCTCAGCTCCTGTGCGGACTGCACCGACCAGGCCCGCAGCGTCCGGGACGCCGCCGCCGCCGCGGCCATGGACGACGATCCCGAGGAGCCCACGGCGCAGCACCACCTGAGCGCTGCGCTGGACCACTCGCACCAGGCCGGGGTCTTCGGGCTGGGCGACAGCGAGCCCTCGGGCGACGCCCAGGATGCCGCCGGCGCCGCCGAGGCCATGCTGCAGCGCCTGCTCGAGACGGCGGACGCGGTCGAGGCGGCCCGCGACGCCGAGCCCAGCACGGCTCAGCGCCGTCGCCGTGCGCAGCGGGCACGCAAGCGGGGCGAGAAGCCCATCCGGGCTGCGCCGATCATCGTGCTGGCGCTGGCCTTGGTCGCCGTCATCTCTCGCATGGACCTCCGCTGCTCGCCCGTCGAAGACTCGGTCCGCGTCGTCCCCGAGCTGGCTCAGCTGGCCTCCCTGGACACGCCCGAGCTGCCGCCCCGCGCCGAGTGGCTTCCGGTCCTCGAGCCGGGCTTCGAGGAGCTGGTCCAGGGGGACTGCCCCATGGCCGCAAACCGCTTCCGGCTCGCCCGCTTGCGGGACCCCACGCTCGTACAGGCCTGGTACCAGGAAGGCCTGGCCGCCACCTGCGCTGGCCGGGGCGAGCAGGCTGTTGTGGCCCTCGAGCGTGCGCGAACCCTGGACGCTTCCTTGCCGCAGCTGGACTGGGCCCTGGCCCAGGCTGCGCTGCTGGCGGGCAGGGAAGAGCTGGCGCTGGCTCAGCTTCGGACCCTCTGCGGTGGCACCACGGCTCGCGTCGGGGACGCCTGCGCTCAGCTGGCCCGCCTGGGCGTGGAGTAGCGCCCGCCCCACCCGATGACTCTCAGGGCTGTGACACCGGCTCGAGGGGAGGGAAGCCGGGCAGCCGCAGCCACGGGGAGAAGAAGCCGTCGCAGCGGTCGTCGCGCGAGCAGAAGCGGCAGACGTCGGCCTTGTGGAAGGCCAGGACGTCCGGGAAGAAGAGCAGCGCGCGGGCCAGTTGGTGATCGGCGTCCACGTACCAGCGGTTGCTGGAGGGCTGCAGGCGGTCGGCCAGGTCGCCCAGGTAGCAGGCCGGCAGGCCCTTGACCCGTGGCTCCGCTCCGGCGGCCTCGAGGAGCTCCACCGCGGTACTGAGCGCGGGCAGCAGCTCCGAGGGGGTGGGTGGGGGCGGCTGGTCCGGGCTGGTAGGAAAGGGGTACGACAGGGTGAGGGAGTGGGGAGCCAGGCGCGCGGCGAGCTGGGCCAGCGCGGGTAGGCTCGGGACGGCGGTTCGGCTCATGACGGTGTTGGCCGCGACCTGGATCCCCGCGGCCCTGCACGCGGCCACGGCTCGCGCCCCGTGCTCGAGCAGCGCGCTCGCCCCCGGCTGCAGGGGGACCACCAGGACGTCCACCAGCGGCTGCCATGGCTCGGCCTGGAAGCCAGCCAGGTCTTCGGTGCCCGCGTGCAGCACCACGCGCTCGATGCCCAGCTGCCGGGCGGCCTGGAGCACCGCTTCGGTCTCAGGAGAGGAGAGCAAGCCCACGCCCGAGAGCACCAGGGTCGTGCACGGTGCGGTCCGCGGCCCCCGCTGCCCCTCAGTGAAGTGGCGCAGGTTGGCCAGCAGCTCCTGGTGGGAGAGGCCGCGGGTGGGGGTGGGCGCTCCAGCCCGGACGCGACCGGGGTAGCGCCGCTGTACGCGGATCTGCAGGGTGGTGGGCCGCTTGACGGCGCCGGCCTTGGTCCAGGAGAGCATGGCGACCTCGCTGCTGCTCCTGCTATCCCCTGGGGCCCCTGGGCTCTACCGGTCCTTCCACGCTTCGTCGGGGATGGCTTCCTTGTCGGGCAGCTGCAGGTCGTCCTCGTTCTCGTCGGCCCGCAGCACCAGGAACTCGACGCGGCGGTTGACCACCATGGCGTCGGGGTGGGAGTCCTCGAGCAGGGGACGCCCCTCGCCCAGGCCCTTGGCCAGCAGGCGCTCGTCGGCCACGCCGTGGGCGACCAGCCAGGTGACGACCGCCTTGGCGCGGCCCTCGCTCAGCTCGAGGTTGTAGGCCTCGCTGCCTCTGGAGTTGGTGTGCCCCTCCACCAGCAGGTGGGCCACCTCCGGGTGCGCCATGAGCACGTCCCGGACCGCGGTGAGCACGGCCTCGGACTCGGGCAGCAAGGAAGACCGCGCCTCCCGGAAGAAGATCTGCTCGCCCAGCACGATGCGATCCTCGGCCAGGAAGGCCAGGGGCTGCTCGGCGAAGGGCAGATCACCCGGCGTGAGCGTCACCTGGTGGATCAGGGTGGGCATGGGCGCCTCGATGATGGCGGGGCTCCAGTCCGAGCGGCGCCGGCCGTAGCCGATGCCCGCGTAGGCCCGGGCCCCGGACGCGCCGACGCCGTCGGTCAGCCCGGTGGCCACGCCTGCCATGGCGAAGCCGCCGCCCCGCACCCTGTAGCGCACCCGGGCGTCCGCCTCGAGGGGCCAGGAGGTGAAGCCCGTGGTGCCCTGCACCACCGCCCCCAGGCCCACGGCCAGAGCGTCGCTGACGCTGTAGTGCAGGTCGACGCCGCCCAGGGGGCCTGGCCCCGAGCGGATGTTGCGGGCGTCCTCGGCCCGCGCCACCCGCATGCCTGCGTTGACCGTCCAGCCAAGGGGGCCCAGCTCTTGCGCCAGGGTGGCTACGGCGCCAGCCGCCACGCCGGGGCTGCCCGACCAGCGGGCCTCGCCTCCGGTGGGCAGCCAGCCCCAGGCGGCCACGCCCACGCCAGGCCGGCGTCCGCGCGGGGCCACCGCGGGCAGGTGCATCCCTGCGCGCAGGTCGCCCATGGCGGCGAAGCCCCCTTGCAGGTCGTGGCCGTACAGGGTGACCGGCACCGCCAGGTCGAAGCGCATGCCGCGCCAGGAGATGCCGCCGAAGGCGTGGGCGCTGGTCATCAGGTCTACGATGGACTCGCGGCCGTCGGGTAGGATCTCCACCAGCGGGTTGCGCGCGGCATCCACCAGCAGCCCTGCATCCCAGCCGGTGCCAGAGGAAGGGTAGGCCAGCCGCAAGGGCCGGTGGGGATCCCCAGAGGTGTCCGCCAGCCAGAACCCACGCACGTCCACAGAGTCGTAGTCGTCGGCGGCCAGGACCGTGGCCGGACGGCCCGCCACCACCGCCAGCAGCAGGGCGAGGCCGGCGAGGGGCGCCCAGATGGAGGGGCGCTCGCGCCTGCGCCGGCCCAGCAGGCCGCCCAGGAGCAGCATGCCGGCCAGGCCGCCGTTGCCGCCGCCGCAGCCGGCGAAGGCG
>CALDOK010000224.1 GCA_937912125.1 uncultured Pseudomonadota bacterium | reverse complement strand
GCTCGACCGGCGCGCTGGGCGTGACGGGCAGGATCGGCTCGACCGGCGCGCTGGGGGCGGAGGCCTTGGCTTGCTCCGCGGTGGGGGCCTCTTCGGTGGCCTGTCGGGAGACTTCCTCGGTGGCTGGATCGCCCTCGGGCCCTGGAAGCTCCGCGTCGCCGACGTTCCACTTCACGGTGGGGGCGTCGTCAGGCAGGGGAAGGGGCGGCAGCAGCGGTGAGTCGCTCAGGGGTGAGTGGGCGGTCGGGACGGGTGCGTTGTCCAGGGGCGGGAGCGAGGGGGGAGGAGTCAGGGTTGGTGGGGGACCCGGCTGGTGGTCGGCCGGCGGGGTGATGGAGCCGGCCACCATCGTCTTCTCGAGATCCTCGAGCTCGTCCAGCGGGGCGGCTCGAATGCGTGCGAGCAGCTCTGCCGAGACCACCTCGGTGGCCATCTCTTCGGCCGGGTCGTCGATGCCACCCAGGCGCGGGGGACCGAAGGCCGACTCGAGGGCTGCCAGCTGGGCGGGGTCCATCGGGCCCACCCTGGTGGGGTGGTCCTCGAGGGGATCGGGGGGCGCTGGCGGCTGGGAGGGATCGTCGATGCCCGCGGGGGCCGTGTCGGGATCGAGCTGCTTTCGGAGCCTTGGGATGGCGGCGGGCGCCCAGGTCCGCAACCGGGGGGAACGCTGCTCGAGGGCGTGGGAGCGAAGCTCGCGGGCGAAGTCGGCGGGCGTCATACGCGCCTGGGGGTCGAAGGCCAGGGCGACCCGCACGATGCGGATCAGATCTTCCCAGCCAGCCTGGCCGACCTTGGCCGCGATGCGGGTGGTGGTTCGGCGCAGGGTGCGCTCGTGCCCTTGGCTGTCAGCCCCTGCCGGCGGCGGCGGTGTGCCGGTGAGCAGGTGCACCAGCAGCGCACCCAGCCCGTAGGCGCAGGGCCGGTTGGGGTCGAGGCCTTCGGGAGGGGCGTAGCCTTCAGGGGATGGGGGGGGCTGGGCGCCGGCGCTGACCACGCGGAAGCCCGCCAGCTTCACCCTGCCCAGGGAGTCGATCAGGATCTCACCCGGCGTCGGGCCGGGATGCACAACGATGAAGTCATCGTCGCCGGGGACGGGCGCCGTGGCCGCGTCGACGGCGGCGGCGGCGATGGCCACGATCTCGACGGCGGCTCGCAGGGGGATGGCCTGGTGGGCTTCGTCGAGCAGGCGCATGACGTGGGAGATGTCGATGCCGTCGACGGCCTCGACCACCAGGGCGGCCTTGCCGCCAAAGGCGGTGACGTGCTCGACCCTCAGCACATCTTGGTGCTGGATGCGCGCCAGGACCTTGGCCTCCTGGCGCAGCGCCTGCAGCACCTGGGTCTCGGCGGGAGTGTCGAGGAGAGGGCGGATGAGCACCCTGTGCTCGTTGCCGTCATGGCCGACCAGTCTTCCCTCGCGCACACCGGGGCGCCAGGTGCGATATCGACCCACCAGCTTCAGCTTTGCCGCGGCCACGTTGCGTCTCGTACGGGTTGCAGCGCCTTGGCGCTATTCCCTGGGATCGTAGCACGGTGGGCGCGGAGGTGTGGCGCGGGCTGGCCGCCGCGGGCCACCCTCCGGGAGGGGCAGGCGTGCCGAACGGCCCGAGTCGGATAGTGGGGCTTCGAAACGGGGGGCTCCGCTCCCAGGCAGTGAGGTGCTCTATGTCCGATCAGAACGAGCCCGACGAAGTCGAGGAGATCGACCTCGAGAAGCTCGATCCCATGGGCGAACCCGGGCGCAAGCCCAAGCCTGTAGCGTCCACCATGCCCGCGCTGTCCACCCCCCGCGACGCCATGCCCGCGCGGGATCTCCTGAACCACTACCTGGCAGAGCTGCGCAGGTACCCGCTGCTCACGCCGGAGGAGGAGAAAGAGACCGCCATCGCCTACTACGAGCATGGGGACCAGAAGGCGGGCGAGCGCCTGGTGACCGCGAACCTGCGCCTGGTGGTCAAGCTGGCCTTCCAGTACCACCGCCAGTGGTCCAACGTGCTGGACCTCATCCAGGAAGGCAACGTGGGGTTGGTCCAGGCCCTGTCGCGCTACGATCCCTACAGGGGCATCCGCTTCTCCAGCTACGCTCAGTACTGGATCCGCGCGATGATCCTGCGCTTCCTCATGGACAACTACCGCCTGGTGCGCCTGGGCAGCACCCGGGCTGCGCGGCAGCTGTTCTTCCAGCTGCGCAAGGAGCGGGAGCGCCTGATCAAGGAAGGCCTCCAGCCCAAGACCCGCCTCATCGCCGAGCGGCTGTCGGTGCCCGAGAGCGAGGTCATCGCCGTGGACAGGCACATGCGCGCGCCGGCCATGTCCATCGACGCGCCCTTGTCCGAGGGTGAGGGTCGCGCTCTGGTCGACATCATGCCCGATGAAGACATGGTCGGGCCCGAGACCAACGTGGTGCGCGGACAGCTGCAAGACGTGGTCAAGCAGAAGCTCGAGATCTTCTCCCAGACCCTGCACGACGAGCGCGAGCTGGCCATCTGGCACGAGCGCCTGGTGGCCCACGAGCCCCTGTCCCTCTCGGCCCTCGGCGAGCGCTTCGGTGTCAGCAAGGAGCGGATCCGGCAGCTCGAGGTTCGCATTCGCAGGAACCTGAAGAACTACCTGCGCAAGGAGATGGGGGACGAGATCGACTTCGAGTTCACCACCTCGTAGCGCCCCTCCTCCCGGGTGGGCGCAGGAGCACACCATGGCCTGGACCTCTGCCGGCCTTCGCTGGCTGGACCGCCGCGTCGCCCGCAGGGCGCCCCTGCTCGGCACCCCCGCGCCGCCCCTCGAGGGGGGCCAGGGCGTGCTGCCGTTTTCGGTGCCACGCGACCACGCCTCGCCAATAGCGTCCAGCTCAGGACCGTTCCTCGCCCCGCAGGTGCCCCCGGACGTCCCCTGGTTTCGGCTCGATCCCGCCCAGGTGGGCCCTCTCGAGCGCCAGGCCCATCGTCATGGCTGGCTCGCCTCCCTGTGCTGGTGCGGCACCGCAGGTGATGTCGCGGCCCGCGATCGTGCCCTCGCCGGCCTCGACGCCTGGCTCGATGGGGACCGCCCGGGCCACGGGGTCGGGTGGGTACACACCACCGACCTGACCGCCAGGCTCTGCCACTGGGTGGTCTCGCTGGCGCTGCTGGGGTCCTGCGCGGGGCCTGGGCTGCGCGCTCGCCTGGCCGGGTCGGCAGCGCTGCACCTGGAGCACCTCGAGGCTCGGCTCTCTCCCGCTGGCAGCGGCGACCCTCGGCGCGCCCTACAGCTCGTGGGCCTGGCCGTTGGCGGGCTGGGTTGGCCCGCCCTCCCCGGGGCCGCAGCCGGTGTCGGTCGCGCCCTCTCCGCCCTGCCCGAAGCCCTCGGGTCCCTGCTGCACGACGACGGCGGCCCGCGGGACGGTGGGCTGGATCTGCTCCCGGAGCTGCTGACCCATGGACTGCTGTTGGCGGCGTTGGGCGACGCGAACCGCGCCCCCTTGCCCGTGGCGGCCCAGCGGCGGCTGCGGGGTGCGGCTCACCTGCTGGGTCACCTGCTGGGTCACGACGGTCGGCTTCCCGGCGCCAGCCACGCGCTGATAGAGCCCCTGCTGCCCCTCGATCAGGGGCCGCCCGAGGCCGCCGTGCACCGCGCGTGCGTGGCTCGCGGCTGGTCGGTGGGGCCTGGGCTGGCCGGCGCCGGGCAGCTGGCGCGGGTGCTGGTGGGGAGCTCCGTCGCCCAGCGTGAGGCGGGGGTCGACCCTGGGGGTGCTCGCGCCCTGGTTGCCTTCCGGGCCAGCGGCCTGGTGCTCGGTTCCGCTCCGGTGTGTGGCCAGCCTTCGCGGCTGATCTTCATGCTCCACGCCGGCGGCGGCCGGCCGGGTGACGCTCCGTCGGCCTGCAGCCTGCTCTGGTCCCTCGGCGGGCTTCCGGTGCTCACATCTCCCCATCCTGCCCACCGCGCTGTCGGGCTGGGGGGGAACGTGGCGCATCTGATCCCGGCGCGGCCAGCGGTCCACACGGAGCTGCTTCGCGCCAGGCTGTCGGAGAGGGAGCTGTGCATCCGGGCTCGCGCAGAAGGCGGCGGTCAGGGTGTCCACCACCGCGAGGTGACCCTGCGCGGTCAGCGCCTGGTGGTGGAAGACCGCTTCGAGCCGCCGCGGGGAGGGCTGATCCCAGCGGCGCGAGCCCCCCGGGTGCGGGTGGGGTGGCAGCTGGGCCCGGCATGGGATCTGGCGTGGGACGGGGGCGATCTGGTGGGTGAAGCGCAGGGCGTTCAGCTGCGCGTTCAGCTCGATCCAGGCTTGACCTGGAGCTTGATCCGGGGTGGCGGTGCCCCGGGCGGCGGCTGGGCCGTGGGTCCTGCGGGTGAGCCCGTGCCGGCCCTGCTCCTGCACGGCGAGGGGCCGCTGTTGGATCAGGCTGCGATACGCTGCAGCTTCTCCCTGTCTTGAGGACACGCACCGTCTTGGCGTCACCTCCTCCCGCCCCCGTCTCGGCGCGCTGGACCATCGGGCTGGCGCTGGTGGCAGCCACGCTGTTCACCTGGCCGCTGCTGCTGCGGCCCCTGTCCATCTACGGGCACCCCCACGGCGAGACCGACAACCACCTGTGGATGTTCTGGCGGGCGGTGAAACAGCTGGGGGGTGCGGGCGCGGTGGCCAACTACCCGAGCGGGCTTCCCCTGCCGCTGATGGACCCCATCAACCTGCCCCTGGCCCTGCCCGGCTACCTGCTGCACCCCACCCTGGGCTACAGCATGTTGGTGGCGGGCAATGTGCTGCTGGCCATGCTCGCGGCGGTCTGGCTGGCGCGCCTGTATGTCGGGCCCCGCGCGGCCTGGGTCGCCATGGTGGCGGTGGGGTGCAGCCCGTTCTTGTCGGGTGTCATGGAGTTCGGGATCACCGAGTCCTGGCCCGTCTGGACCCTCGCTGCCCACCTGGGCTTTCTGGTGCGCTACGCCCGCTCCGGCCGCCCCTGGTATGCCGCAGCCGCGGGGATCTGCCTGGGGGCCTTCGCGTTGTCGGGTTGGTACCACGCCTTCTTCGGCGTGCTGGTGGAGCTGGTGCTGGTGCCCTGGCTGCTGCTGCGCCATCGGCGCTGGCGTGGACTGCTGGGCCAGGGAGTGCTGGCAGCGCTGATGGTGTCGCCCGCGCTGATGCGCTTCCTTGCTGTCCGGCAGCTCTGGCAGGGCCGCTGGCACTTGCCGGGCTCAGTGCCCCACGCCCACCTGGATCACTGGCGCTGGCTGCGGAACTACGGCACCGATGCCCTCAACCTCGTGCTGCCCAGCCTCGAGCCGGCGCCCATCTCCCTGTCCGTATACCTGGGCCTGGGGGTGTTGGCCCTGGCCCTGCTGGGCTGGTGGACCCGGCGCCGCGAGGCCACGCCCTACCTGGTCCTCGCGGGCGTCTTCGTACTGCTGGCCCTGGGGCACTGGGTGCGGGTCGGGGGCGAGGTGCTCAGCGTCGCAGGGCACCCTGTGCCCGGACCCGCGCGCCTGCTGGTGCAGGCCTTCCCTCCCATGGTTGGGCTGTCCCACTGGCACCGGGCGGTGGGGCCCGCCACGGTGTTCTTGGGGGTGTTGGCCGCCATGGGTGCCGAGCGCCTGATCGCGGGGCGTAGCTCCCGGGCGTTGCTGTTGGTGGGCCTGCTGCTTGCGGAGTCCCTGTTCCTCGGCCAGACCCGCTGGCCGCGCAGCCTGTACGAGGCCGAGGTCCCGGCCATCTATGCGGCCCTGTCCCAGCCCGGCCCGGTGCTCGAGCTGCCCTTCGACAACGGCCGAGTGCCCTTCACCCAGACCCCGGCCCGGCTGCTCAACCGCTGGCAGGTCTTCCATGGTCGGGCCGTGGCCGAGAACTACGAGGGCCGCGACGCCGTGTTGGTCACCAACCGCTTGGCCGCGGTGGCCGACCACCTCTGCGGCGTGAGGCCCACCCGGCCGCCCCACGAGCTGCCACCCCAAGACATGCTCGACCCCCGGGCCCTGGTCGAGCCCGAGGCGCTACAGGCGTCGGCCGCAGAGTTGACCGCGGCCGGCTTCGGCTATGTCGTGCTGCACCGGCAGCGCGCCAGCACCCCCGATCAATCCCAGGCGCTGCTCGAGCGGGCCTTCGGCCCCCCCACAGTGGAGGTGGACGGGGCCGTGGCCTGGCGGATCGGCCCCACTCCGGATGGGCAGTAGCCGGGCTTGCTGAATCTACAGGATGTGTAGAACGATCAGCGATCCGTAGAAACGGCAGGCGTGGTCTCGACCGCTTCCAGGCCCTCGGCAGGGGCGGCGCCGAAGACGGACGCGAGCACCAGGCAGGTGAAGGCGACGAACAGGAAGAGGTTGAGGAGGGAGGACGTAGCGGGCTTTTCGTCGTGCTTGACGGTGAGGGAGCGGGCCATGGTGGACTCCGGCGGGGCGGGCAGCGGGCAGCGGGGGGAGCGTTCAGCGAGAGCGCAGCGGGGGAGGGCGATCGAAGTAGCTTGCAAGCACTGTGCCAGGCGTGAGAGGAGGCCCTCGCCGGCCGCCGTCGAGGGTCGGGCTCCCCAGGTCCCATCGGGTGCTCACCCAGGCATGGGTCCACCGCGGAGCGGCGGGATAGGGTGGCGGGTCCCAGGAGGTCCCATGGATCGCTCCCCCCGCGTCGCCGAGCTGCACAGGCTGTTGGTCGAGGAGCAGGACGAGGGGCGGAGGGCCGAGGTCCACCTGGAGCTGGGCCGCATCGCGCTCGAGCAGCGGCGGCCCGACCTGGCCATCCGCCACTTCCGCGAGGCCCTGCTCCTGCAGCCCGGCCTCGAGCGGGCGCGCCAAGCGCTGCGCGCCCTGGGGGAACTAAGCCGGGTGGCCGACGCGTCCATGGCGGAGGCCGGCCGCGGACGACGCGCCATCCGCAGGCTGTTCGGACGGCTCAAGAAGCCTTGACCGCGGCGGACGAGGCCGCGGTCTAGGGGAGCACGATCTCTTTCTCGCTCCGGGTCTTGACCTGGTAGCCCTTCTCGGTCCAGGTGTTGACGATGCCCTCGAGCCAGCCGTCGATGTCGCCCTTGTTCTCGAGGGGCTCGGGGCTGACCAGGACAGTCCAGGGGGCATCGACCGTGCACTTGGTGAGTCTGGGCTTGACCGAGCGCATGGGGCCCTCGACCGAGGGCGTGATGATCCAGCGGATGCCTGGGTCGGCCACCAGGCTGTAGTGCAGGACGGCGATCTTTTCGCCCTCGCAGTCGCCGGACTCCACCGAGACGCCGCCGTAGTAGTAGTGCCCGCCGCTGTCACGGCCGGGGTAGACCGTGGGCAGCAGCTCGGCGGCCTTGTTGTCCGAGCCGGCGTTGGCGAGCCGGTCGGCGATGGCGCGGGCTTGATCCGGAGGGAGGTCCTGAGCCATGGCCACGAGGGATTCCTCGAGCTTGGCCTTGTGCTCGGGGTTCATCTCTTCGCCCAGATCCGGTGCGACCGCGGTCTCCATCATCATCAGGATGGACTCGAAGGGACCGCCATTGCCCGCGGCCACCTTGGCGCTGTCGGCCAGGATGGGGATGGCGTCGACGCCCAGGCGCTTGAGGGTGGCGTCGGCCAGCGCGTTCCACTTCTCGTCGTAGAGCTTGGGCGGCGGGTTGCGCACCTGCTCGTAGAGCCACTTGTCGAAGTCTTCGGTCTGGCAGGCCACCAGGGCGTCGTCCCACTGGGAGAACTCGATGTCGCGCAGGCCGAAGTAGGCGCCCTGCAGGAAGCCCACGATCTTGGGGTTGTACTCGCAAGCCATGCCCAGGCGCTCGGCGACCTCGTCGCGGGCCTCGTACGAGGACAGCTTGCCGATCATCTCCCACACCGGGTTCCAGATGTCGGCCTCCACCGCGGCCATGGAGAGAGCCACCAGGGTGTCGGCGTCGCCAGCGGCCACCATGAACTTGGGGAAGACCTGGTTGGCGACCTTGTTGTCGCAGGCGATGACCTTCTTGTAGCGCGCCACGAGTTGGTCACCGGCGAGCATGTCGACGCTGTTGGTCAAGGACTCGCACTTGGCGTGGGCCGTGGTGGCGCCGAAGGTGATGGCGAGGAGGGCGGCGACAGGGACGAGCGGCTTCATGATCCTGCCTATGACGGAGGGGTTCAACCTGGCGGGCGCTATACCTACTGCTTTCGAGGGGTGGCGTCTAATCCAGGGACGGGCTGTGGTGCCTGGACCCCCGGCCTGGGCTCTGGCTTCCCGCGCTGGCGGGTCGCCCCGTGCCGTCACTCGCCCCAGGAGCCGAAGAAGTCCACGCGCCGGGTGTCTTCGGAAGCCCGCCGCGCCCGCGGGCGAGCCCACTCGCGGAGCTCCTTGAGCCGGTCGTCCATGGTGATGGCCAGGGGGACGGTCTCGCGGACAGCATCCACGAGGTCCTCTTCGCGCAGGTCGCGCTCCACGGCGAAGGCCTTGAACAGGGCGGAGATCACCACCTGCTCGAGCTCAGCGCCCGAGAACCGCTCGCTCTCCTCGACCACGGTGGTGAGGTCGAAGTGCTCGGGGTCACGGCCACGCAGGCGGGTGTGGATGTCGAGGATCGCCAAGCGCTCGTGGGCGTTGGGCAGGTCGACGAAGAAGATCTCGTCGAAGCGGCCCTTGCGGAGCAGCTCGGGGGGGAGCGCGCGCACTTCGTTGGCGGTGGCCACCACGAAGACGGGCAGGGTCTTTTCCTGCATCCAGGTGAGGAAGGAGCCCAGCGCTCGCCCGGCGTTGGCGTCGGCGTTGGAGGAGAAGCCCTTCTCGAGCTCGTCGATCCACAAGACCGCGGGGGCCATGCTCTCGGCCACGCGCATGGTCTGGCGCAGGGCCGACTCGGCCTGATCGTGCACCGAGAAGACGGCGCCCATGTCCAGCCGCAGCAGTGGGATCTGCCAGGAGCCGGCGACGCACTTGGCCATCAGGGACTTTCCGCAGCCCTGCACGCCCAGCAGGAAGAGGCCTTTGGGGGCGGGGAGCCCAAACTCCCTGGCGCGAGGGGTGAAGGCGGCGGCGCGCTGGTCGAGCCACTGCTTGAGGTTGTCCATGCCGCCAACCGAGCGCATGTCGTCGTTCAGGTCCCAGAACTCCAGGTAGCGGCTGGCGCGGATGGCCCGGCTCTTCTCCTCGATCACCCTGGGCAGGTCCTCGATGCCGAAGCTGCCTCCGCCCAGGTGGATGCGGTGGAACATGCGCCGGATCTCTGTGGCGGTGAGGCCCAGGGAGGCCCGCACGAGCTTGTCGTGGGCGTCGGGGTTGGGGGTGATGCCCACCCGCCCCGTGATCTCGTCCAGGAGGATGCCCGTCTCGTGGGGATCGGGCAGGGGCACGTCGATGATGGTGAGGTCCTTCTCGAGCTCGACCGGGAGCGCGAGCACGGGAGCGACCACCAGCAGTGCCTGGCGGCGGGCCGCCAGGATGGGCTCGAGGTCGCGCATGTGCCGCACCACGCGGGGATCCTCGAGCTGGTGGTGGAAGTCCTGCAGCACGAAGATGGCGGGCTCGGGTACCGACAGCACATGGATCAGGGCCCGCCCCGCGTCGGCCGTGTCCGGCACGGGCTCTCCGTCGGGGTCCAGCAGGCCGTTGGTGCAGCGCCAGCGCCAGATGGTGAGGCCCTCGTGGGCGCCCAACGTGCGGATGTGCGCCTCGACGCGTTGCTCCTCGTGGGTGACCAGGTAGAGCAGTGCGTAGCGGGAGCGAATGAGGAGGGCGAGCTGGTCCAGAGCGTAGGACATGACCCCATCATATACCGGCGGCGTGCTCTGCTCTTGCTCCGGAAGGAAAACGAGGCTAGCTCCATGAGCTCCAGGGAAGGGCCATGCGTCTGGTGATCGCCATCTCCCGCACCTCGACCCTCGAGGCCTACTACACCACTGTGCACATCGCGTACGAGGCCCTCCTGGCCAAGCACCCGGTCCGCATCGTGGAGCCATGGGACTTCGAGGTCGACAGCGCGGGCCGCCTGGTCACCCGGGCTCACGCCCTGGACGCGGTCCCTGAGGACCGCGAGGCGCTGGTGGAGCTGCTGGCCAACCGCAAGGCCCTGCGGCGCTACGTGGAGCTCACCCCCGCCGACACCATGTTGCTGCGGGTCAACCCTCTCGATCCCGCGGTGCTGGCCTTCGCTCAGCTAGCCAAGCTCGCCGGGGTGGTGGTCTACAACGACCCCGGCACCCTGATGCTCACCGGGCACAAGGGCTACCTGGCCACCCTCGATGGCGTGCCCCGGCCTGCCACCATGGTCACCCGCAGCCGCGCCACGGCCAGGCTCTTCGCCGAGGGTCAGGCCCACGGGGTGGTCATCAAGCCGGCGCGGTCGTCTGGTGGGCGCGGGGTGAGCCTGGTGCCCCAGCCGCGCAAGCAGCACGGCTTCGACGGCGCCTTCGACGCCGCTCGGCGGCTGGGTGACGGCTACGTCGTGGTCCAGGAGTATCTGCCGGGCGCGGCGGCGGGTGAGAAGCGCTTGGTGTGGCTGGACGGCGAGGTTATCGGCGGATACCTCCGGGGCCGTGCTCCTGGGGACTTCCGGCACAACCTGGCCCGTGGCGGAACCCCGCAGGCCTGTGCCATCACGCCCCAGGATCATGAACTCGTCTCCAGCATCTCTCCTTTCCTCCTGCGTGATGGCGTCTGGCTCGCCGGGCTCGACGTCATCGATGACCGCATCGTAGAGGTCAACACGCTCAATCCAGGCGGCGTCCACTTCGGCGATGCCATCAATGGCACGCAGATGGCGTCGAGGATCGTGCGGCACCTCGAGCGAGTGCACGGCCGCAGGATCGCCACGAACGTCGAGGCCCAGCACCCATGACTTCCTCCGCCAACTTCGGCTCCGGCGACGAGAGCAGCTCGCCGGTCTCCCTGACCAAGAAGCAGGTGTTGGATCGCTTGCGTCGTGGTGAGGGACTGGTCGAGGCCGACCTTCGTGGGCTCGATCTCACGGGCGCCAGCTTCGACGGCTGCGACCTCTCCTACGCCAAGATGGCCGAGTGCGTGCTGCTGCGCTGCACCTTCCGGGGCGCCAACCTGAGCGGCGCCAGCATGTGGCAGGCCGATCTGCGTGACGCCAACTTCACCAATGCCAACCTGGACGACGCGGATCTCGACATGGCCAACCTCGACGGGGCCGTGCTGTACAAGGCCAAGATCCGGCGCACCCTCTTCCCGCTCGAGCGGCTGCCCATGGACCGGATACAGGACAGCATCCGCAGCGGCCGTCGCCTGGTGATGGACAAGGAAGCTCGATAACGCCCATGCTGGCACTCCTCCTCGCAGTCCTGACCAAGCTCTCGGATACCGAGCTGGTAGACAGGTTCAAGGGAGGAGATCAGCAGGCCTTCAGCCACATCGTGCGCCGCTACCAGGACCGTGTCTTCGGCCTGTGCCTGCGCTGGCTGGGCGAGCGGGCCATGGCCGAAGAGGTGGCCCAGGACGTCTTCGTGGCGCTCTACCGCTCGCTGGCCCGCTTCCGCGGCGAGTCCAGCCTCTCCACCTGGATCTACCGGGTCGCCGTCAACCACTGCAAGAACAAGCGCCTGTACAGCAGCCGGCGCCGTCGCGATCGGCACGAGCCCCTCGAGGGGCGCCAGCGAGACGACGCCCCTCAGCGGGAGCTGCCTGCGACCGGCCCGGGCACCGACGCGCGCCTCGAGCGCAACCAGGCCCAGGCGCTGGTCCACGAAGCGCTGGAGGCCATCAGCGAAGAGCACCGCCAGGTCATCGTCCTCCGGGACATCCAGGATCTGGACTACCACGAGATCGCCGAAATCCTCGACCTCCCCAGGGGCACCGTGAAGAGCCGCCTTCATCGCGCCCGCACCGAGCTGGCTCGCGTTCTACGGAACCGGATCGGCAAAGAAGATGTCAAGCTGTAACCATGGATGAGTTCTTCGCCCGCAACCGGCTCTCCGCCTACATCGACGGCGAGCTGTCCGACGCAGAGATGGCCGAGGTGGCCCGCGCCATCGAGGAGCAGCCCGAGCTGCGCGCGGCCTTCGAGGAGCTGCAGGCGGCGGTGGAGCTGCTGCGGCAGCACGGGCCCATGCAGGCGCCCGACGGCTTCCATCGCGCCGTGATGCAGCGGGTGGAGGGGCTCTCCGCTGGCCCCAGCTGGCTGCAGCGGCTGCTCGGTCCCCTGGGGCGCTACCCCGTGCAGGGCCTGGGCGTCGCCGTGGTTGCGGCGGCCGTGATGCTGTTGGTGTTCCGGGGCCCCATGCTCCACGAAGACCCGCTGTCCGGCCCCGATCTGCCGGGTGTGGCCGAAGAGCCCGCCGTCTCCGATCGCGAGGCCGCCGTGCCGGGTCCCCAGGATGGCCTGGGCGCCGAGCGAGGCCAGGCCAGCGAATCTGCCGCCGTCGGGGAGCACACGGACGCTGCCCAGGACCAGACCGGATCGGCCTCCGAGAAGGCCAGCTCCGACCCCCAGGCCGGCTCTGGCGCCTCCAAGACCAGCGAGAAGGCGCTGCTGGGCACCAGGGGCCAGGCGGCCGACGACAAGGGCGCGCTCATCGAGGAGCTGATGCAGAAGGAGCCGGGCAACTACATCCCGGACTGGGACAAGGAAGCCTCCGCCCCCACCGCCACCATCCAGCCCAGCGAGGCCGAGGTCGCCCCGGAGCTCGGATCGGGTGCCCTGGCCACCAGCCCCTTCACCTACCGTCTCACCCCCACAGAGCCCGACGCGCTGCGCAGGCTCGTGGCCCTGGCTGAGAAGCTCGGCGGCGGCATGTACTCCCCCGCGGGCGAGCCCCTCGATCCGTACATGCTCACGGTCGAGCGCAACTACGCCCAGGTGGTGCTGCACATCCCTGCCTCTCGCCTCGAGAGCGTCGAGCCCTACCTGCGCACCATGGGCGGCGTGATCACCGTACACGCCGAGAGAGACCGCCTGTACCCGACCGACTCGGTGCATGTGGCGGTCGAGGTGCAGTACCAGCCCTGACGTCCTGGCTCCGTGGACCGCCTACCCCCCTGGAGTGTCAGCCCCGGGTGTCGAAAGTTCGTCGATCGTCGACGAACATCGTCGCTCGCCGACGGACGAAGGCGGACTATCAGGCAGGCATGGCCCTTGCGTTCAGCGGGCGCAGAGGTGTCCCATGCGTCCACGCGAGCGCTACCTGTTGGAAGGCCCCGAGCTGATCGGTGACGAGGACCTGCTGGCCCTGGCCCTGGGGACGGGCTGCGCCGGGCTGCCGGTCCAGCATGTGGCGGCCGGCCTGCTGAGCCGCGCCGGTGGGGTGGGTGGGCTGCTGGCCTTGCCGCCTGGAGCGATGCAGCAGGTGGCGGGCCTGGGGCCGGCGCGGGCGGTGCGGCTGCATGCCTCCCTCTCCCTGGGGCGTCGCGCCTTGTTGACGGTGGAGGACGGCCAGCCTGTGGGCGCGGCCGCCGACGCCATCCCCTGGTTCCAGCCGCGGCTGGGGGCCCTGGTGCGCGAGGAGCTGCATGCCCTGTTGCTGGATCGGCGGCACCGGGTGTTGGCCTACCGCTGCATCAGCCGTGGCAACGAGGCTCACACCATCGTGGACCCACGGCAGGTCTACCGCGAGGCCTTGCTGCATCGGGCGAGCGCGGTGATCGTGGCCCACAACCATCCCAGCGGGGACCCCAGCCCCTCCACCGCCGACGTGGAGGTGAGCGTGCGCCTGATGCAAGCCGGACGCCTGGTGGGTGTAGAGCTGCTGGACCACATCGTGATCGCGGGCGGCCGCTGGTGCTCCCTGCGCGAGCAGGGCCTGCTCCCCGCACGCTGCGTCCCCGAGACGCCGTTTGCCGCCGCGGGTCGCGCGAACCTCGAGCGGGGGGATACCTGACGGCTGAACGCCGCTGGCGGATGGCTGTACCCACCATGCTCCCCGATCTCCTCGACCTCTCCACACCCTACGGCAGCGTCCCCATCCACACCTGGGGGGTGATGATCACCGTGGCCTTCATGGTGGCCGCCTGGGTGACCCAGAGCCGCGCCCGCGATGGGGGCGTGGACGGCGACAAGCTGGTGGGGCTGTACCTCGTGGCGTTCACCTGCGGCCTGGCCGGTGCGCGGCTGCTGCACTTCACCATGGCGGAGCCGGACCGCTTCTTCTCGAACCCTCTGGTGTACTTCCGCATCTGGGAGGGGGGCTTCGCCTTCTACGGCGGCGTGCTGCTGGCGGTGGCGGGCAGCGTGATCTACGCCTTGGTGCGCGGCATCCCCGTCTGGAAGCTGGCCGATCTGACCGCGCCGGCGGTGATGGTGGGCCTCAGCCTGGGCAGGCTGGGCTGCTTCATGGCCGGCTGCTGCCACGGCGCGGCCTGCGAGCTGCCTCCCGGTGCCGTCAACCTGCTGCCTGCGAGCTTCGAGGGCGGGGCCCTGTGGCTGTTCGGGTCGGCGCCGTTCCTCGCCACCGAGCCCTTCGGCGGAGTGGGCTCCAACCACGTGCCCCTGCTGCCCACCCAGCTGTGGTCCAGCGCCATCGCCCTGGGCCTGTTCGTGCTGCTGTCCTGGCGCTGGAAGCGCCGCCGCTATGACGGTCAAGTGTTCGCCTGGCTGCTGCTCATCTACCCGCTCACGCGCTCCTTCATCGAGTCCCTGCGGGGCGATACCATCCGCGGGGTCGATTGGTTCGGGCTGCTCACCACCAGCCAGCTCATCAGCATCCCCGTGTTCCTGGCGGGGGTGGCCATCGTGGTCTTGCAGCGTCGTAAGGGCATCGTGGCGGTGCAGGAGGTGGACGACGAGGCGGCGCTGCTCGAGGAGCTCATGCGTGAGCGCTGATGGTGCAGGTGACCGAGCCCCCATCGGCGAGCGCTCGGTCCTCCTCCTGCTGACGCTGGCGGCCCTCGGGGTGCGCACAGCCCGCATGCTGAGCGCGGCCCATCCTCTGGGCACCGACGGCTACTACTACGTGGTGCAGGTCCAGAGCCTGCTGGCCGAAGGCCGGCTGCACGTTCCCGACGCCAGCTGGGTCCACGGGTGGCTTGCGGCGGCGGCTGGCCTGGCAGGAGATCCGGTGCTCGGGGTGAAGCTGGGCGCCGCGGCCTTGGCGGCGGCCTGTGTGCCCGCGGCCTGGCTGGCAGGTCGGACTCTGGGGCAGGGGCGGACGGCCGCCTGGGTGCTGGCCGCCTGGGCCGCGAGCTCGCCCACCCTCACCCACCTGGCGGGGGACTTCCCCAAGAACCTGGGCCTGGCGGCCCCCTGGCTGCTCTTGCTCGCTCTGCTCGCGGGGCCGGCGGCGTCGGGTGGGACCGCGGCGCGCGGGGGCGGGCGAGTGGCACTGGTGGCGCTGCTGGTCCTGGTGATGGCCTCGGCTCACCGCACCGGCGCCGCCTTGGTGCTGCTGGCTGGGCTGGGCTGGGTGCTGGGCTGGCTGGGCCGGCGGGCGGGGAGGCCGCAGGGGCAGCGCGGAGCCGGCGGCGCGGGATCGACGTGGCGTGGCGTCCTGGTCGTGCTGGGCTGCTTCGCGCTGTTCGCGGTCGGGTCCACGCTGCTCCCAGCCTGGCTGCACCCTGCGGATCTGGCCAGGCTCGAGGGTCGCTTCGCGCTGCAGCCCCACCTACCCGCCCCGTGGGGCTGGCTGGCCCTTCGTCCCACCGGTCTCTGGCAGGTGGTGGAGCTGTCCGTTCCGTGGCTGGCGCTCGCCGCGGCGGCTCCAGCCTGGTTCGCGCGCCCGGCGGCGCGGCCCTGGATCGGTGCCCTGGCGCTTCCCCTGACGGGGCTGCTGTTCCCGGCGTGGCGCGTGGACGAGCTGGATCTCGGGTACCGGCTGTCGCTGCTGGCCCCCTTGGCGGCCATGCCCCTGGGGGTGCTGCTGCTGGCGCCTTGGCTGCGGCAGGCCCCTGCGCGTCCCCCGCTGCTGCTGATCGGCCTGGCGTTGGTCCTGACGCCCGGTGCATGGTCAGGCATCGACCCCGGCGCGGCGCCCCCCTACGACCGCTACCGCCAGGTGCTGGAGAACATCCCCCGGCCTCTCCCCGAGCTGCTCATCGCCCACCAGGGCATGAGCTTCTACTACGACCACCTCACCGGGCGTGAGGCCATGGCCTGGGCACCCGAGCCCCAGCTGGATCGACGGACCGTCGGCCGCGTGGTGCACGGGGTCCGCGCGGGTGAGTGGCTGGCGTTCGCGCCCCCGGAGCCCGGGGTTCCCAGGCCCCTGGCCCTGGGGTTCGGCTACCACTACGTGCGCGAGGACCTCTGGGAGCGCTTCCTGGAGCGGGCCGAGGCCGAGGGGGACGAAGACCTGGCGGCACGGCTCGCGGCCTGGCGCAACCCCCGCGCAGTGAGGCCGGCTCACCTGCTGCGCGGACGTTGATCCTGCTGCGCCCCGTCCAGGGTGCCGCGCTCCCAGCTCATCCCGATGTCGCCGCCGTGGTGCAGGCTGGCCCACCACAGGGCCAGGGCCAGGGCGCACAGCGCCACCCCCGCCGCGCTCACCCTGCGGCGCTGGCGGGCGGGCATTGTCCAGGCTGCGGCCAGCACCAGCGCCGCGGCTGCCAGAGCCGAGACAAGGGCGCCCAGCACGGCCGCCGGGCTGTGGTAGCGCAGGTCCACCGTGCTGCGGCCGGCGGGAACGGACACGGCGTCGAAGTGGGCATCGGCGCGGTGAACCGGGGTGCTGGCGCCATCCACCTTTGCCTGCCAGCGACCCGACCAGGGTAGGGCCGTGACCAGCCATGCCTGGCTGGGGGCGTCCACCTCGAAGACCAGGCGGTTGTAGCTGCTGCGCCTCAGGGCGATGCCGCCTTCGGAACGTCCGCCCGGCTTGGCTGCGGCGGGCGCTTGGCCGTCGACCTCCACCACGCAGGCATCCTGGCCGGGCGAGCCGGGGGCGTCGAGGCCCAGGACGTCGTCGTGGAAGGGCACGAAGCGGGGGTTGGTGCAGAGCCGCGCCAGCTCGGTGGGCAGGTCGCCGGCCCGCTGCGCCCAGGCCTCGTTGGCCGCCGAGCAGAAGCCGTCCCCGGGGTTGTCGAAGACCGCTCGGAGGTTCGCCTGCTTGGCGCTGTCCATGGCCTCGAAGGTGGTGGTGGCCGGGCGATCGTCGATCCAAGTGCCCCAGGCCAGGGCCACCTGCAGCTGTGCGGTGACCACCACCGCCAGCGCCGCGCCGAGCCAGTGGGAGCGCCGCCGGGCCAGGTAGAGCACCGCCAGCAGCACCGCCAGCAGCCCCAGCAGCAGCAGCGCATTGCCCACGTCCATGGGGACCTGTCGGAAGTTGCCGGGGCTCCCCCAGTCGGGCCTGAACAGGCGCAGCTTGTCGTAGAGTCGGTGCAGGGGCAGCACCAGCAGGGAGAGCGCCAGCGCTGGGGAGATCGCCCGGGTCCCCACCCTGCGCGCGGCGCTGAGGAGGGGTGTGGCCGCCAGCAGGATCAGGACCAGGCAGAGGGGGATCAGCTGGGAGCTGCGACCGGCGATGCGGGTGGCGGAGGCCAGGGGCAGGTAGCGCCAGACCAGGTAGTGGATAGGCGTGCGGGGCCCTTGCATGTGCAGGAAGGCCAGCAAGGCCACCGCCCACAAGAACCAGACCACCCGCGGCAGCCGCACCCGCAGCAGCGCCAGCGCGGGCACCACCGCGGCGAGGAGGAACAGGGAGCTGCCGCCGAAGGCGCCGTGGGCGTCAGCGGAGAGGGGCTCGAAGAAGTTGGCCAGGGTGCCCCACAGGGCGTCGGTGTTGCTGGTGGCCCAGGCGTAGTCACGGTCCACTCGGCCTGTGTTGGTGGCCATGAAGTCGAAGTAGAAGGGCGCGGCGTAGGCCGCGGAGAGGCCCGCGCCCAGGGAGCCCCAGGCGATGACGCGGTTCAGGTAGCGCCGCAGCTCGGGCCAGCCGGTCGGCGGACCTGCGGCCAGGCTGGCGGTGATCCAGGGCCATGCGGCGGCGAAGACGAGGACGCCCAGCAGCGCCCACATGACCATGGGCGGATGGCCGGAACACACCAGCCAGGCCAGGGCCAGGGGCAGGAGCACGGCGGGCCAGCGCCGCTGGGGCCGAAGCCACATCCAGCCCAGGGCCGTGATGGTGAAGAGCAGCCCGGTGTGCGTCTCGAGGGAGGCCCCGTAGCGGAACATGTCCAGCATGCGGAGGTTGTAGACCAGCAGGCATGACAGCACGAAGGCCCAGGGCCCCGGCTGCCGCAGGGCGCGCAGCAGGCGGTACAGCCCGAAGTGGGCCACCCCGAGGCTGACCAGGCGCAGGGTGGTGTGCCAGGTCAGCGCGTGGCCCTGCCAGTATCCGGGCATCATGGCGCTGATCCATGCCATGGGGTGGTAGTGCTGACCCAGGGTCAGGGCCGAGGCGGTCTGGCCTCCGCAGAAGCCCGGGACGAAGAGCGGGAAGCTGCCGGTGCGGACCGAGTACATCAGCTCGAGGTGGTAGCGATGTGACCAGATGACATAGTCGTTGCCCAGAGTGATCTCGCCGAGCCCGGGCAGCAGCCACCACAGCAGCAGCGCCGGCAGGATCAGGGTCAACACGGCCCAGAGCCGGTCCCAGCGCCTCGCCGCGGGGTCCATGCCGGTCATGGTGAGCCCCCCGCGACCAGATCGCCGTCATCGCAGAGGCGCAGGCACCACCTGGGGCCCGCGGCCGCCAGCGTGGTCAGCAGGGGGTCCTGGCGGCAAGACAGCAGCACCTGATCGCCGGTGGAGAGGGGCCGGGCCCAGGTCACGGCGCGGTCCTGCTCCAGGCACAGCTCCGCGCTCACCAGGAGATCGTCGGATCCAAGCTGGGGGGGTCGAACTGTGGCTTCCAGGGGCCTGATGCTGGCCCACTGCCAAGAGAAGCACGCCTGCTCGTGGAGGGTGCTGGCGAACGCGTGGCAGGCAGGGATCGTCTGACCGTCCCGGTGCTCGAGGGCCGTGACGACTCCCTCGACCTGCAGCCTCGGGGCATGACGGGTGGCCCCTGCCGCCAACGCCAGGCCGGCCAGTACGCTGGCCAGCACGGGCGCCAGCGCCAACAGCGTGGCGGGTTCGAGCCAGCGGAGGGCGGGTCCGTTCATCGCGAGGCCCTCTGCAGGCAGGTCCAGCAGCGCCCCTGTCGGGCGTCGGGGCAGAACCCGCGACTGGCGCGGATCAGCGCTTCGTGGTCGTCGTGAGACCACAGGGCCAGCCCGGAGCCGGGCAGATCTCGCGCGGGCTCGCCCATGCCCAGGCTCTCCGCCAGGCCCGGGGGGGCCAATGCCACGCTGTGGGGAAGAGCGCTCGGAGCCAGGACCCGCGCCAGGTCCTGGGTGAACTGGGCGAAGACGCAGCGATCCTCGAAGCCTTCGGTGGGGGAGAGCAGGGTGAGGTCGGGCTGAGCTGAGCGCCCGGCGGCCAGGTCGGCCGCGGCCGCGGCGACCTGATCGGCGAAGCGCACGGAGCGCTGGGGGATCGCCCTGAGTGCTGCTCGCTGGGTGGCGGTGGACGGCAGGACCGCTGCGGACCAGATCACCCACACCAGCAGCGGGCTCCAGCTGGCTGCGCCCAGGCGGTGGCTCTTCACGCTGCGGGCCAGCGGGACTCCCAGGCTCACCAACGTGGCCAGGATCAGGGGCTGCAGCCCCACCAGGTGGTGGTGCCAGAGGTAGGCGTGGCTGCGCCAGGCCCAGACCCAGGGCGCCGCGCCGGCCAGCAGGAGCAGCAGCCCCCCGATGGCGAGCCGGGACGAGGTCGAGGACTCCAGGGAGGGGGGGGACCGGGCGCCCAGGCGCTCGAGGGTAACAGCGGCGATGCCGGCGGCTCCCCAGACCAGGGTGACCGCCAAGATGGGTCCGGGGAGGTCGAGGCCGAAGCGGACGGCCCAGGTTGGGCTGGGCTGCATGAACGGCATGGGCGGGAAGCCCCCCGCCATGGCGCGGAGGTTCCGCAGGATCTCGGCGCCGTCCAGGACGGCCACGCAGCCCACTACCGCGCAGGGCAGCAGCATCAGGAGCCACGCACCCCGGGCCTGCCGACCCCTGAGTCTGCTCGTCGCCAGCAAGGCCACCGCGAGCGCCGCCAGTGTCATGGGGGCCAGGCCCGGGTCCAAGGTCGCGGCCATCGCGGCCCCAGCGGCCAGGAGACCGGGCCCCCACGGTCGGCGCCGGGCACTGCCCACCAGGCCCCAGCAGGCCAGGGCGAGGAAGGTGGAGACTGCGTAGGGTGAGCGCAGGCCGATGGCCGAGTGAGCATCGGCCTGGGACAGGGCGAGCACCAGGGCTGCCAGCAGGGCGGTCGCGCGGCCGCCCACGGGGCGCAGCCCCAGGAAGAGCAGCGGCGCTCCCAGGGACCCGAGCAGCGCCCAGAGGCGGAAGGTGAGGAGGGGGTCGGTCCCCAGCTGCAGCACCCCCGCCAGCAGCAGGGCGGGCATGCTGGTGTAGAGGAACAGTGGTGCCGTGGGGTCGGGGGCCCCCGTGACCAGGTCGGCCGCCGCCTGGACGGTGCGGTTCCAGTCGATGCTGATGATCAGGTCCGACCACCCCATGCGGTGGCTGGCCGCCACCAACAAGACCAGGGCGGCCAGGCCGAGATCCCGGGCCAGGGAGCCTGCAGCGGATGGTGCGGGGGGCGGCTGGGCCACGGTCGCTGGTCTTCCAGGGTGCGCTTGGGCTGGTGAGGATATCATCACGGGGACCCCGGGCCCCCACCGCCCTGGAGCCCACCATGCCCCAGCCCAAGCCACCACACGCCCCCCCGCTGCGTCGGGCATGGATCGCCGCGCTGGTGTTCCTGGCGTGCTTCGCGCTGCTGGCGGTCCCCACATCGAGGGGGCCCTACCCGGCCGGTGCCCTTGCCTGGCCGGCGCCGTCCCCCGTGCTCGAGGGTGACGAATACGGCCACATCGAGGGCGCCGAGCGCTTCTTTCGGGCCTTCTTCCTGGAGCGCGACTTCGGGTCCGCCATCTGGCGCGAGCCCCTGCAGTCCTACGGGCTCTACGAGCCACGCATGACCCACTACACCCTGGGCTCCATCTTCCGTCTCTCCTGTGTGCTGGGTGACGCCCCGCCCAGCTGCACGCCTCGGCCCTGGGCGGGTCGGCTGGACGTGGCGCCCAGCTGCTCCGCCGCACAGGTCCAGACCATGAAGCTCATGGTCGCCCTGCTGGCGGCCGCTGCGGTCACCTTGATCTTCCTGTTCAGCTGGGCCGAGGTGGGCCTGCCTGGGGCGCTGGTGGTGGCGCTGCTCCTGGCCATCAACCCCTTCACGCGCGGCGTGGCCACCAGCCTGGTGCGCGAGATCCCTGTGCTCGTCTACAGCGCCGCTGCCCTGCTGGCGCTGCGAAGCCTCGAGCGCCGGCTCTCCCGGGGCATCCCTTGGCCGGCCCTGCTGGGCTTCGCGGTGTTCGCCGCCCTGACCGTGAGCTGCGGCCTGTACGGCTTCCCGGTCTACATGGTGCTGCTGGCCATCCTCGCCCTCCGCCTGCGGCAGGCGCCCGCGCGCTGCGTCCTGGTCCTGGTGGTGGTGGGCGCGGTGGGGGCGCTCGTGTTCTTCGGGCACAACCCGCTGCTGTGGTCCGATCCCGTTGGGGGGCTGCGCACCCTGACCACCGGCCACTTGGACTACGACAACGCGGGCGACAAGGTCCTCGAGCCTCGCCTGCTGAGCTACCTGTTCAGCTACCCCTTCCTGCTGCTGCGCTGGGCGCGGTTGGGCCTGATGAACAGCCTGCCCCCGCTGCAGGGTTGGAGCTGGGCGGTGGTGGGCGTGGGCTGGGCGCTGTGCGCCTGGTCCCTGTGGGGCGCCCGGCGCTTGCCCAGCCGCATCCCGCTGCTCTGGCTCGTGGCCAGCTTCCTGTGGATCGGCTTCATCGTGGTCTCGCGGCCTCAGTTCCGGCTCTCAGCCAAGCTCTTCGTGCTGCCGGCGGTTCCGGTGGTCTGGCTCGTCGGGCTGCGGATCGGGCTGGCGTTGCGGGCGCTCATGGCCCGCTGGCGCGGTGCTCAGAACGGGATGTAGGCCCGTCCGTGCCTGCGGCTCCGGTGAGCTCGCGCCCTACCTGTTCCGGTGGAGCTCAGCGCTCCCAGGAGGCGGCGTGGGGCGGGTGGGTGGGTCTCTCGAGGCGCACGACGGCGAGCACCGGGCCCAGGTCGTCCACACGCTCGCCGTCTGCGTGGCTCCAGCCGGAGCCGGAACATTGCTCGCAGGGCAGGGCGGCGGTGGCGTCCAGGGTCCCGCAGGCCCGGCAGGTGTGGTGCAGGGCGTGGACCGCCATGCCGTCGACTCCCAGCCAGGCCACGAGGCGGCGCCCGAACATCCGGATCGTGTGGTGCCCCTGGGCGGCCTCGAGGTCGAAGCAGAACCGGTCCCCATCCAGGGGGTGTCGGTGGTGGACGACGCGGAAGACCGCTGCCGGGCGTAGCGCGGCCCTCCCGGCGGCGTGGTCTGAGGCCGTGGCGCCCATCATGGACAACATCTGCGCGGCGAAGGGGTCGTCGCCGAACAGGGCGGCCGTGGGGGGGCGGGCGAACTGGTGCAGGCTGTTGCTCGGCCCTCGCAGCAGGGGATCGTAGCAGGCGGTCGCCTGGGCGACGATGGCGTCGAACCGAGCGCTGTCCGGCTCGTCATAGGCGGCACAACGGGCCTGGAACTCGGCCTGGATCAGCGCCTGGATGAAGCAGAGGGCGGCGTCCAGCGGGGGCCCCTGGGCGCCGTCGGAGATCCACCGGGGCGCCTGGGCGCGCTGCAGGCGGCCTTGGTCCACCAGCTCCGCGACCAGCTCGCCGAGGGAGACCGGCAGCGCGGGGATGGTGGAAGGCAGGGCGAACCACGGGGGCTGTCGGGTCAGCGCGTCCTCCCACAGGGGCAGCAACGCGGCCTTGTCGGGGCAGGCAACCGCCAGCGCCACCGCGGCCTGGGCGCTGAGCCCCGACCCGTCGTCGATGCGGCGGGCGATGGCCGCCCCCAGCGTGTCCACGAGGTCCCGGGACGTCACCGACGAGGCGTGGGTCAACAGGGGCAGCAGCCATCCCAGGGGGCCGCTGTGACCAGGGCTCACGGAGGGCGGAGGGTGGTCGTCCTGGAGGGACCCCTCGACGGCTGCGTGTAGATCTTCGGATGTCCCCAGGGTGATGGTGCGGCTGTCCTGGTGGGGCCCTGGGTTCCCAGCCCCCGCGGGCCACGACAGGGGGGTGGCGCTCCAGTGCGCCGCGCTCTGCCCGGCCTCCGTCAGTGATTCGCGGTCGTCCGGGGCCACGGCCATCAAGTGGTCCATGGCGCGCGGCGTGTGCTGCACCAGCCCACCGGTCAGCGCCCAGTCTACCAGGCCGGAGGCGTCTCGCGGCTGCGTCTGTGCGGTCCAAGCCAGGGCCGCGTCCACCAGGGGCCGCCAGGCCGGGCGCGCCGCCAGGAGACGATCCACCCAGCCCAGGGGCCGGACCCCTGGGGCGCCGGCGGACCGTGCGGCCTCGAGGCTGGCGCGGATGGCGCTCGCCAGGTCGTTCATCCCTCGAAAGGTGAAACGACCGAGGGTCACGCGCCCGCGGTCTTCGTCGCGGGGGGCCTGGCGTCGGTAGGGCCCACGGGCACATCCCGCCCGCCAAGGGGCCAGCGCGGGGTGGTCGTTGAGGAATGGAAAACGTCGGGTCAACCATGGCAACTCGGCCCACACCCAGGTGCAGTCCACCGCGGCGTCTCGAAGGAAGGACAGGTCGGCGGCCGCTCCCCAGTCCACCGTCGTCGCCACGGCCTCCGCCAGCTCGTCCCGGTATCTGGCCAGCTTCATCGCTGGTGTGGGCGCAGCGGTCCACAGGCTCGCATCCCGTCGGCCCAGGGCCTCGAAGCGGGCCTCGAGCCCGGGCGCCAGGCTGTCGAGTCGCAGGGGCGGCGCATCCGGCTGCCAGTGGCCCTGTGTGCGGGACACCATGTGTGGCTCGCGCTCCAGGACGCGGGTCAGCTGAGGCCAGAACCAGTGGGCCGTCGCGGCGTGGGCGGCGAAGTCCACCAGCGCATCGTGTTCGCGCGGATCTTCTCCCAGGCCTAGGGCCAGCAGGGCCTGGGAGACCTCTTGTTGACGGCTGGGCTGCTCGAGGATCAGCGACTCCAGCCAGGCCAGGGCCCGGGGGACGGGGCCGCCACTGGGTGGACTGGGGGACCAGCTCGCGGCCGCCGCGCGGGCGGCATCCAGCAGGCTCACACCGTCTGCAAGCTCCATGCTCTCACCTCACGCGTCCTTGGTTCGGGCGCTTCGGGGCGCCAGGCCAGCCGGTGCTCGCCGTCAGAACGGGATGTAGACCCCCGCCAGGCTCGTGCCGTTGATGAAGAGCACGTCGCCCGGATCCTTGGCGAGCCAGGCTGCGCCGTCGGGCTGGCAGTAGCTGTGCTCGTCGGCGAAGGTGCGGTCACCCATCAGCTGGGCGCTGCGGGCCTGGTGGGCGGGGCCGTGCAGCCACAAGGTGGAGGTGCCGCCCGCGATGCGCTCGGTGGTCTGAACCTGGACATCGCCGTAGGGCACCCAGGTGGTCTCGGCGCGGTGCGCGCGGCCGAAGAGCTGGATGCTGTTGGGCTCGCCCAGCGCCTTCACCACCCAGGCGCCATCGAAGATCTCGCGCACGTCATCTTCCATGGGGTCGTCCAGCTGGCGGTAGCTGACGAAGCTGTGGTTCGAGCGCAGGGACAGGCGCACGCCCTCGTTGCACAGCCCGCGCCAGACGCGGTCCACGATGCGGTCCAGGTCGGTACCCTGGATGTGATCCATCAGGGCCTGCTCCCGCTCGGCCAGATCGGGGGTGTCCAGAGTGAAGGGGCCGGCGACGTCCCGCAGCCTCAGCTCGGAGATCACCAGATCCTGGTACTTGCTGCCGGGGGTCGCGGCGGCCACCGTGAGCACGAAGCGCTGCCCGGTGACCGGCGTGGGCAGGGACAGCTGCTGCATCCCCGAGACGTCGGCCACGGGGATGGTCTGGGGGGTGCCCCCGTCCACCGCCAGCTCCAGGGTGGCCAGGCGGGCGTTCTTGGCGAAGTGATCGGCGGAGCGCTGGTAGCCGTTCCAGAGGTCCAGCCCGGTGACCTGCACCGGCGCGGCGAACTGGACGGTCAGGCTCTCGCCTACGCCCAGGCCATCGGCGCCCTCGACCCAGCCGAAGTCGGTGCGCCCGTCGAAGAGGTAGCCCGGGTGGTAGGCGTCGGCGGGCTCGAGCACGGAGGAGGCCTGGATGGTGGCGGAGACCGCGCGGGGAGGCTTGACGGCCTGGGGGTTCTCAGGGGGGAGGGTGAGGGCGATCTCGCAGACCTCCACCGGGCCGTCGGAGCCCAGCACGCGCACGAACAGGGACTTGAGGGCCGGCGTGTCGGCGCCTCCGCGCCAGGGCAGGAGCACCGGGCCGCCGGGGTTGATGCGCACCAGGGTGTTCTCGGCGCCGTTGACGAAGGTCTGGAAGGTCGCCGAGCTGCTCTCGGGGCAGAGCTGCAGCTGGGCCTGAAGAACCCGGGTGGGTTCCTCGAAGCGCAGCAGGACGCCGTTGTCGACTGGGTCGGCGGCGGGGCTCCAGCCGGTGGTGGGGTCGCCGTCGAGCAGGTTCTCGACGAAGTCGCCCGAGGTGGCCACCAGGGCCTGCAGGTGTAGGCCCGCCACGGGTGGGACCCCCGCGGTGGGCGCCGCGGGCGCGACGGCCGGGCTGGTGGAGGGTTGCGCGGAGTTGACCGAGGCGTCCGGGATAGAGGGCCGCTCGGGCGTGGAGCTGCAGGCCGCGGCCAGGGGCAGGAGGGCGAGGAGGATGGATGGGCGCATGGTCACCTCACATGGGCTGCGCTTGGCCTAACCGACAGGGGACGCCTCCGGGCTGCGGACGTGTTCTAGGGCCGCTCCCCGCTGCGCCTGTGCTCCCTTGCGTGATCTCGCCCGTCGCCTGCTTCCCTTTGCCCTCCGCGTGGAGCTCGTGCGCCTGCGCGGCGCCCCCGTACGCCTGCTGGAGCGCGGAGTGGTGGCCCGGGCCCGGGCGTCGGATGAGCAGCTCCGGTCCTGGGACTTCGTGCTGGCCGAGCGCAGCTCCCCCCTGCGCCGGGATCCCGTGAAGGACGAGGCGCTCCAGCGGGGCAAGGAGCACAACGTGGCCCTGGCGGCCAGCAAGCTGGACGGTGTGATCGTGCAGCCCGGGCAGCTGTGCTCCTACCACCAGCTGGTGGGGCGCCCGTCTCGCCTACGGGGCTTTCGCCCCGGCCTAGAGCTGCACGGCGAGCGACCCAGCGCGGGCATCGGCGGCGGCTGCTGTCAGATCTCGAACCTGCTCTACCTGCTCTGCCTGCTCGGGGGACAGCGGGTGGTGGAGCGGCACCGCCACGGGCTCGATCTGTTCCCCGACAGCGCCCGCACCGTGCCCTTCGGCTGCGGGGCCACCGTGTTCTACGGCACCGCGGATCTGCGCTTCGACAACCCCCTGGACCAGCCCGTGCTGCTGCGCATGCTCGTCCAGGACGGGTGGTTGGTGGGGCGGCTGCTGTGCGCCGAGGATCCCGGCTTCACCATGGAGCTGGTGGAGCGGGACCATCGCTTCACCCGAGAGGGTGATCACTGGACCCGCGAGAACCGCATCCGACGCATCATCCGGGACCGCTCCGGGGAGCTGCTGGTGGACCAGTTGGTGGCCCACAACCGCGCCCGCACCTGCTACGAGCCAGAGCGGGTCGAGGAGGGCACGTGCTGAAGGCCATGGCCAAGGGGGCCCTGCATGCGGGGCTGGGGCATGTGCCAGGGGGGCCTGCCTTCTACCTGCGCCTGGCCTGGCAGGTTCTGGGCACCCAGGCCACCCACGTGGACAAGCTGGCTCGGGTCACCCCCGGCTACTGCCTGGCCTGGCAGCGGCTGGGCGGCCTGCGGCTCGAGGGCGCTCGGCTGTGGGTGCACGAGGCGGGGGGCACCCCGTTCTGGGCCCTGGCCGGCCACCTGCTCACCGGCAGCCCCGTGGCGCTCACCAACCTCGAGGCCCGCTTGCTCGACCGCCACCTGCCCCGGGCGGTGCAGGGCGTGCTCGCCATGCCGCTACCTATGGGCCTGGGCACGGCTCAGCGCCGGGCCGCCGTCTCGGCTTGCCGCTGGCTCGAGCACAGCGCTCAGGCCCTCGAGCGGGTGGGGGCCAGCCTGTACGAGCCCGTGGCGCCCGGGGCGATCCCCCTGGACGCCGCCAGCGTGGATCTGGCCCACTCCGGCGGGGCCCTCGAGCACCTCGAGCCCGCTCAGCTCGAGGCCTTCCTCGCCGAGTGCCACCGGGTGCTGCGGCCCGGGGGCATCGCCTCCCACATCTTCGACCACCGGGATCACCTGCACCACGCCGACCGATCCCTGCCCTTCCTGGCCCACCTGGGCCTGCGCGATCCTGCCTTCCAGGCGCTGCGAGGGCACCCCCTGGGCTACCACAGCCGCCTGTCTCCCTCCCAGGTGGCGAGCCTGTTCGAGGCGGCGGGCTTCGAGCCCATCGCCCTTCGGCGGCTGACGATCCCTGCTCGACGCTACGTGCACGACGCGGTGGCCCTGGCGGCCGAACCCGGCTTGCCCCGCTGGCTGTTGGCCCCACGCTTCCGCGGCATGTCGGATCTGGATCTGCGCACCGCGGCCTGCCACTACCTCTACCGCAGAGTGTGACGGTCGCCCCTTGCCGTCTGGGGAACGGGGTGGAGCTTTGCCCCCGTCACCTCCCCTTGGAGTCAGCATGTCCCTCTACGCGCTCCTGGCCGGCAACGGTCCCAGCGGCTTCGGCTACGGGTCCACCGCGGAGCAGGTCACCGAAGGGCTCGATCTGAACGGTGCCCACATCCTGATCACCGGCTGCAACTCGGGCCTGGGCCGCGAGGCCATGCGGGTGCTGGCCATGCGCGGCGCCACGGTCATCGGCGCGGCCCGCAGCCTGGAGAAGGCCACGGCGGCTTGCGAGGCCGTGGAGGGGTCCACCATCCCGGTGGCCTGCGAGCTGTCCGAGCCCGCCTCGGTTCGGGCCTGCGTACAGGCGGTGAAGGATCTCGGCGTTCCACTGCAGGCCATCATCGCCAACGCCGGCATCATGGCGCTGCCCAAGCCCCAGCAGCTCTTTGGCTGGGAGCGGCAGCTGTTCGTCAACCACATCGGGCACTTCATCCTGGTCACCGGGCTGCTGGACAGCCTGGCGGCGGACGGTCGGGTGGTGATGCTCTCCAGCGCGGCGCACAAGGGCGCGCCCAAGGTGGGCATCGAGCAGGACAACCTCGGCGGGGAGCGGGGCTACACCCCCTGGAAGTCCTACGGTCAGTCCAAGATCGCCAACCTGCTGTTCGCCCGGGAGCTGGCCCGTCGCTTCGAGGGCACCGACCGGGTGGCCAACGCCGTGCACCCCGGGGTCATCGCCACCAACCTGGGGCGGCACATGAACCCGGTGATGGTGGCGGCCATGTCCGTCGCCAAGCCCCTGGCGCTCAAGACCATTCCCCAGGGCGCGGCCACCGAGGTCTGGGCGGCGGTGCATCCCGACGCGGCGAAGATCAGCGGCGAGTATCTGAGCCACTGCAACGTGGCCAAGTCCAGTGCCCAGGGCCAGGACATGGCGCTCGCGGCCAAGCTGTGGGAGATCAGCGAGGCGAAGGTGGCCACGCTCTAGACGCTGGTGACCAAGGTCGGGGATACTCTAGGCGCTGCTCTCCCGAGGCGCCCATGAACGCCCTGCTCCCCGTCCTGTGGCTCGCGCTGCTGCCTACGCCGGCCCGCGCCGTCACCCTGTCCCTGCAGTCCGAAGACCAGCCCTACACCGGGGTCACCCTGCGGGAGTACCGGACGTCGAGCCCTACCACCCACACCTTCGTGCTGTTGGTGGATCTGTGCGCGAGCCACGTGCACGTCGACGCCACCAAGGCCCCCAGCGGCTACGCCAGCACGGGGTCCTGGGCCGCCAGCCGCGGTGTGCAGGCGGCCACCAACGGCGACTTCTACACCAGCGGCCCCCAGATCTACGGCGACGCGGTGGGCGAGGGCATCCCCTGGCCTTCGGACCAGACCGGCACCGGCAGCAGCCACAGCGGCGACTGGTACTACCAGGACTACGGATGGATCGCGTTTCTGCACGACGGCGTGGAGTTCACCCACAGCAAGTGGGTCAAGCAGAACCGCAGCGTCACTCAGGGCTGGGAGCCTGGCGTCGTGGCCCCCGCCCCACCACCGGGCACCCTCGCCCTGGTCAGCGGGTTCCCCGAGCTGGTGATCGAGGGCGAGCCCTACACCTGCTCGAGTCCCACCGACAGCGACTGCTTCCCCGACCGCAGCGACATGCGCGACCGCCACCCGCGCACGTCCATGGGCATCACCGAGGACCGCCAGACCTTCATCCTCGCCGTGGTGGACGGCCGCACCTCGTCGTCGTCGGGCATGTACGGCGCCGAGCTGGCTGATCTGATGCACCAGCTCGGGGCGTGGGAGGCGTTCAACCTCGACGGCGGCGGTTCTAGCCAGATGTGGGTCTCGGGCGATGGCTACATCAACGACTACGACGGCAACAACAGCGGTGGTGGGGCCCGCACGGTGGCCAACCACTGGGGAGTCTTCGCCGGATCGGGCGCGGGCATGCCCGCCCGCGCTGGGCACTGCGGGGCGGCCGAGCCCTGCGGGACCATCCCCGCCGAGGGCGGCACCATCGACGACGGCGACGCCTGCTTCCAGCTGTTCGGCGACATGGACTACTGGCGCTCGGTGGACGCGGGCCACGGCGGGCACCTGTACTGGACCAACGCCTGGAACACCGAGCAGGCCGACAACTGGGCCTGGTGGCGGCTGCACCTGGCGCGGGCTGGCAGCTACGAGGTGGAGATCCGCACCGAGGCCGCCTACAGCGTCTATGACCAGGCCCACTACATGGTGGTCGCCGACGGCGTGGCGCACAGCCTGAGCGTCGACCTGGGCCAGGGCGGGGACTGGCTCTCCCTGGGGACCTACGACTTCGCGACCGGAGGGGCGCAGTGGGTGGCGGTCTACGACGACCACGACGGATCGGTGGCCTCGGACCAGCACATCCCGGCCGACGCCGTGCGGCTCACTCGCATGGACGATCTCGAGGACACCGCGGCGCCGGACGACAGCGCCGAGCCCGGCGACAGCGACCCGCCCGTGGGGCCTGACGACAGCGCCTCGCCCGACAGCCCGGTGGCCTGGCCCCGGTGGCCGCGCCAGCGCACCGAGTGGAGCCTTGGCTGCGGGGGCTGTCACAGCGGCGGTGCGGGGGTGACCCCGCACGGCTTGGCCTGGCTGGTGGCGTTGTGCCTGCTCGTGGCGCGGCGGGTCCGCAGGACCCCCTGATCACGCCCGCACGCGCCGCTTCCAGGCGGCGAGACCCAGCGCCACGGCCAGCAGCATCGCGGCAGTGGCGGTGCCTGGCGCCAGCGTGATCAGGCCCAGCAGGACCACCGCGATGGCGCTCGCTCTCGTCGTCATCGGCCCTGGACTCCCTGGCCAGGGAGCGCGTGCTCCCTCAGCCAGCCCTCGATCAGCGGGTAGATCTCGTCGGGGGCGTGGTCGCCGATGGGCAGGTCCAGGTGGCCGTAGTCGGCGGCGAAGCCATTCTCGAGGCCCGCCACCACGAAGCGCTTGTGCTGGCTGCCCACGGCCTCGTAGTAGCCGCGCACCCGGTCGGGGGGGGCCACCCGATCGGCCCGCCCGGCGATGGCCAGCACAGGCACGGTGATGCCTCCCATGGCGCTGATGTAGTCCTGGGCACCGTCGCCGGACTGGAAGTTCCCCTCGCCGATCATGCTGGCGAACTGCAGCATCTCGCCCGGCCACAGGGGGCTGACGACGGTGTGCATCATGCGCCTGGCCGCGTCGGCTTCCATGTTGGCGTCATTGTACAGGTAGGCCTCGATGTCGATGGGCAGGCGGTCGTTGAAGGTGTTGGCCACCCGGGCCAGGCTGGGGGTGAGGATGAAGGGCAGGGTGGCGCCGCTGAGGCCGAAGGTGTGACGGGTGAGCTCGAGGATGGGATCGGGGTCGGTGAACTCGGCTGGGCTGCCCACCACCACCATGGCCCACAGGGCGTCGTCGCCCACCTGGCTGGCGTAGATGGCACCCACCATGCCCCCCAGTGAGTGGCCCACGTAGCCGAGCTTGATGTGGCCGGTCTGTTGCTGGATGTAGGCGACGGCGGTGGGGATGTCGCCCAGGCCGTAGTCGTCGGCCGTCCAGCGCCGCTCGAGGTTCTTGCCACCGGGCGCGGTGCGGGCATCGCCGTGGCCGCGCAGATCCAGCAGCCAGGTGTCGAAGCCATGGGCGGCCAGGTAGCTGCCGATGCTGCGCTCCGCGTCCAGGTCCCAGCAGTAGTGGTTGCTCGAGATGCCGTGGACCACCAGCACCGGGGGGCCATCGGCCTGGTGGCGGTGCAAGTGGATCACCGCGCCGTCGGGGGTGTCCAGGAAGACGCCGTGCTCGACCCCGCACGGAGGGTTCTCTGGCACCTCGGACTCACAGCCGGCCAGCAGCAGGGGGATGGCAGCCAGGACGGGGCAGCGCATGGGTGGGCTCCACAGATCTCACTTGATCCTACTTCGTGCGCCGCGCTGCTGCGAAGGGCCATATGCTGTCCGCGGATTACAACTTTGCTCGAGATGGTCCGAAGGAGTGGGTGAAGCCCTTCAGCAGCACCCTGGAAGAAGTCCATGTCTCCCCCGCACGTTCCCAAGATCGGCGTCACCACGGTCCCCCCGGCGGTCAACACACGGACCGGCGGCAACGGGACCGGCGCTCAGTCCAGGCAGGCCGACGCCAAGGCCGCCCTTCCGCCCCCCCCGCCCGTTGAAGCGGGGGTCATCGTGAACCGCAGCCTCGAGCTGCTCGAGTCCATGGCCGGCCAGGTCAGCGAGGCCACCGGCGAGAGCGTGGACGTGGCCCGCTCGGGTCAGGGGGGCGACGCCGACTCGTCCTACCGCGTGCAGCTGATGAGCTTCATCGTCGGCTCGCTGTCCCGCGCGTCCCAGGCGTTCCGTCAGCAGGCGGCCCAGACCCGGGCCCAGCCCGAAGCCGAAGAGCCCGAGGAGGCCGAAGAGGCCGTGGAAGAAGATGCGGTCGTGGAGCAGGCCGAGGTGGAGGCTGCGCTGCCTGAACAGCCCATGGCAGAGCCCGTGGCGGCTGCGGTGGAGCCTGCTGGGGCTGCCGCTGCGGCGCCGCCACAGCAAGCGGCGGGCTATGGCAGCAAGGGCCAGGCCGTGCAGGACGCCAGCGCAGAGGGCACTGTCAAGCGCTGGGCGTGATCGTTCAGTCCAGCTGGTCGTCCACCCACGACGCCATGGCGTCCAGGTAGCGACGCTCGCGCAGCAGGTCGGCGCTGCCGGGATCCTGGGGGTCCAGCCGCAGCAAGCCGAAGCGCACGAAGTGGCGGTCAGCCAGGCCCTGGGATGCGACCCGCAGGGACTCGATGGGCACCAGGCGGTCCATGGCGGCGGCGCCCACCCAGACCGGACAGTCGATCTTTTCCAGGGAGAGGGGCGGGCCGTGGGCGGCCCAGCGCACCCAGGCCCGGGCCAGGTCCACCGGGAGGGGGGCGAGGGGGGGCGGGGGATCGCCCAGCAGCAGCGTGGCGAGATCGTGACCTTGCCAGGGGGTGGGCTCGCTCAGGTCCACGTTGCCGAAGGCGGGGATCTCATGGGCCGTCAGCCAGCTCAGGGCGGCGGTGTCCACCGGACCCATGGGAGCGCCCAGCACGGCGATGGCCTGGGGGCGGACGTGTTGGGCCATCATCAGGGCCAGGGTGCCGCCGAGGCCGTGGCCCACCAGCGCCAGCTCATCCGCCCGGGGGTCGCGCTCCCGCAGAGCGGCCACCGCCGCAGGCAGCAGCGTGGAGGCGATCCAGATGTCGGCGTCGGCGGGAGGTAGGGGGGCGAACAGGGTGATGCGCACCGCCCACGCATCGAGCCCATGGTCCTCGAGGGCCTGCACCATGGGCTGGAAGGCGGCCGGGTCCATGCCCGGGGTCACCACCACCAGCGCCACGGGAGCGTCGATGTCGTGGCCGGCGTCCTGGAGCTGGTAGCTGGCGCTCAGGGGTGGGTCTGCGTGGGCCGAGGTGGCGGTGAGCAGCGAGGCGGCGAGGACGGTGGTGTGGAGGAACATGCTCGGGGGCCCCATCACGGGCGGTCGAGGGCGGCGGCGAAGTCCGCCAAGGGCTGCGGGATGGCCCGGCGACCCTCGAAGCGCATGATCTCACGGTAGCCGATCTGCTGCAGCAGCTTCACAGCCCTGTCGAAGTGGCGCAGCAGATCCTGGGTGCTGTGGGCGTCAGCGCCGATGGTCACGGGGATGCCGCGTTCGTGGCAGGCGGCCAGGATGCGGGGCGACGGGTAGCACTCCCGGCAGGGCATGTCCCAGCCCGCGGTGTTGAGCTCCACGGTCATGCCAGCGGCGGCGATGGCGTCCAGGGCGGGCTCGACGCCGGCGGAGTCGCCAACGCTCGGTGCCTGCTGGCGGCGATGAGCTGCGGCGTAGCCGTCTGCTCGATCGTCGGGCTGCATGGCCGCCTGTCTCGTCGTTCCCATGCGGCGATGAGCTGCGGCGTAGCCGTCTGCTCGATCGTCGCGCTGCATGGCCGCCGAAGGTCGGCCATGCAGCTTTTTTGGGAGATCGAGATGGGCGGCGATGTCGAACAGGCCGCTAGAGGCCATCTCAGCGACCAACACCCAGTAGCGGTCGTACATGGCTTGCAGGGCCTGAGGACCCAGCTGTCCCAGGTGATCGAGGGCGCTGTCCACATGCAGGCCCAGCACCTGGTGTACCGAGCCGATGGCGTAGTCGAGGCGTGGGTCGTCGGTGGCTGCAGCGATGGCGTCACGCTGGCCGGGCAGCCAGTCCAGCTCGAGCCCGATGCGCAGACAGGGGGCGTCGTCCCGTCGGCCTTCGCTCAGGGCCGCCAGGTAGTCGGGCAGGGCTGTGGGGTGCATGGACCAGCGGGGGATGTCGTCGTGTGGGTCCAGGACCAGGTGGTCGGAGATGCCCAGCTCGTCCAGGCCCATGCGCTGGGCTGCGTAGAGCATGTTGAGGAGTGACCCTCGACCGTCGCTCCACTGGCTGTGGTTGTGGTAGCTGGTGAGCATGGGGCCTCCCTCAGTCGCCTTTGCGGCGCGCGTCCCAGGCGGCGGCCAGCTGGCCCAGCAGCTCGGCGCCGTGGTTGAGCAGCTCGCCGGGCCCGGCCTCGAGCACGGGCCGCAGCAGGCTGGGGGCGGCCCCGAGCACCGTGAGCGGCCCCGGCACCCTGGGGGGCTCACCGGCCGCGATGTGCTGACCGTGGATGGCCCGGGTGCGGTGGAACAGGGCGACGGGCCTGCGGTCGTGGGCATGCACCACCGGGGCCGTGGGGAGATAGCCGACGCGGCGTCCCTGGCTCCAGCGCAGGTCTTCGGCGATGGGGGCGGGGGGCAGGGGGTGTTCCAACAGGGTGGCGCGCCGGTACAGGGCCGCGACGTGGTCGGTCTGCTCCGCCACCCGGTGGCGGTGCCCGGGGGGGGTCCAGCCCCGCAGGCGTCGGGTGGTGACGGGGTCGCTGTCGGGCCAGGGCAGCTGGCGGGCGCTGATGGCGTCGTAGCCGCCGTCTTCCAGGGCCTCGACCAGGCTGCGCAGGAAGCCGGCGCCGCAGGGGATGGCGTCATCCACGGTGAAGAACACGTAGTCGCCGGTGGCGTGCTCCAGTGCGGCCTGGCGGGTGGGGCCGTGGCCTCGCCAGGGCATCCGCAGCACCGTGGCCAGGGCCAGATCGTCGCCCACCAGGGGCTCTGGGCCGTTGTCGATCACCAGGATCTCCACCTCGACGTCCTGGGCGGCGAGGGCCCGCAGGCCCCAGGGGATCTGGCGGTGGGTGGGGATGATCACCGACACCTGGGCCGGATTTCCAGGCTCTGCCCCCGGCGGCAGGAAGGCCTCGAGGCTGGCGGTGAGCCGCCGATCCCAGGTCTTCACCCCGTGACACAGGGGCACGATGTCGTCCAGCCGGACCTCGGGGGCGGGAGCGCTCCACAGCTCGAGCTCGATGGGCTCGCCCTCGAGCAGGGCTCGATGCATCTGCTTGCGCTCGCGGCGATCGAGGTGGTGGACCTTCACGGCTGCTCCTCCTCGGGGACCCTATCCGGTAGGCTGGTCGCACGAGGAGGGAGCGCCGCCCGACCACTCCTCCCCCGGCTCGGACGCCACGTCGGGGCCGCCGCGGATGGGGCCCCGATCCCTGCGCGCTCCGCTCGCGGGGTGCGCGTGCCTGGCGGTACGTCGGGGTGGCGGCCTGTCCGTGGGGGCGGCAACTTTCGTTGACACAGCCTGACCCGCAGGTGCCGGCTTCCATGGTATGACACAAAGGTGTAGCAGGCAGATCGTCCAGTGGGTGCGCGCATCTGCCCATCTCCGAATCATCCGCTCTCCTTCTCGTCTTTCTCCACGTTCCACCCCGTCTTGCCGGAGCCGCTCTGGTCTCCGGGTGCAGAGGCAGCCCATGAGCGCAAAGAAGTCCGCAACCAACCCCGTCCTCGAGATGGTCGCCAATCTTCAGGATCTCGAGGCCTTCCAGGAGCAGCACTGGCAGGGCAGCCTGTCCGACTACTTCTCCATGGTCCAGGAGCGTCCGGCCATCGCGCGCAACGCGTTCCAGCGCCTGTACGACATGATCATGGACTACGGCTCCTACGAGTACGTGGACTGCAAGAAGCGCATCATCCGCTTCAAGTTCTTCGACGACCCCTTCGAGAAGGGACAGGACGCGGTCTTCGGCATCGACGTCTACCTGCAGCGCCTGATGAACGTGCTCAAGGGCGCGGCCCACGGCTACGGCACCCAGAAGCGCGTCATCCTGCTGCACGGCCCGGTGGGATCGGCCAAGTCCACCATCGTGCGCCTGTTCAAGAAGGGCCTCGAGCACTACGCCAAGACCCTCGAGGGTGCGCTGTACACCTATGGCTGGACCCTCGAGGACGGCACCGTGCACTGGTGCCCCATGCACGAAGACCCCCTGCGGCTGATCCCGCTGGACCTGCGCGATCCGGTGTTGGCCCAGCTCAACAGCGGCATCAAGAGCAAGTACCCCATCAAGCTCGAGGGCGACCTCTGCCCGGTCTGCCGCTTCATGTACGCCGAGATCCTCAAGGAGGTGGGCGGTGACTGGACCAGGCTCACCGACCGCATCGTGGTCAAGCGCATGCTCATGTCCGAGCGCGACCGCGTCGGCATCGGCACCTTCCAGCCCAAGGACGAGAAGAACCAGGACTCCACCGAGCTCA
>CALDOK010000223.1 GCA_937912125.1 uncultured Pseudomonadota bacterium | reverse complement strand
GTGTCGGTGTCGGTGTCGGTGTCGGTGTCGGTGTCGGTGTCGGTGTCGGTGTCGGGGGCCCCAGTGTCGGTGGGCGTGCAGGCGGGCAGCGCCCACAGGGCTCCCAGGAGGAGGATGAAGCTGGCGTGTCGCATGGGATCTCCGTGAGGCTCGAGGGCGAAGAGGGGGCCGCTGAGGGGGGGGCGCTCGGGTTCTGGCTTAGCCGATCTTATGTCCCGCGAGGGCCTGATGGCGAAAGTTGGGCTGCGCTCGGGGGGGCTTCGCGCTCCGAGCTTGGGCGGCGAACGCCCAGCCCCGATAGAGGACGGGACCCTCGAGACAGCGAAGGTGTGCCATGCCAAGCTCCCTCCTCGACCACCAGTCCATGCTCGCCATCGCCATCGAGGAGGCCGAGCAGGGCCTGGCCGAGGGGGGCGTGCCCATCGGCGCCGCCCTGTTCGACGTCACCGGGCGCCTGCTGGGGCGCGGCCGGAACCGGCGCGTGCAGGATGGCGATCCGTCCATGCACGCCGAGACCTGCGCCTTCCGCGCCGCGGGCCGTCGTCGCAGCTACCGGGACACCATCATGGTCTCCACCCTGGCACCCTGCCTGTACTGCAGCGGCCTGGTGTGCCAGTTCGGTATCCCCACGGTGGTGGTGGGCGAGGCCCGCAACTATCCAGGGGAGCTGGACTGGCTGCGGTCGCGGGGAGTCCGGGTGGTCCTGCTGGACTCGGACGAATGCCACGCGCTGCTCAGCCAGTTCATCTCAGCCCATCCCGAGATCTGGAACGAGGACATCGGGGACTAGCTGGACCACGGGACCGGGGTGGTCGGGGAGGATATCCAGGGCGTGGGCTGTGCCTTCGCCAGCTCCATCCCCACTCGGGAGGACTCCGACCATGCAGTGGACACTCGAGATCGACGGCGAGACGGAGGGCTACGACACGCGTGACGGCTTGCTGGAGCGTCTACGCGACCTGCTCGAGGACCACCTGGCCTCCAGCCCGCTGGCGGACGCCGAGGTGGTGGATCCCTTCGGGCGGGAGCATGAGATCGAGGTTGGGCTGCGCTTGCTCGTGGAAGAGGACTGATCTTCGGGCCAGCGGTCCACTTCAGGCCTGCAGCACCCGCTGCAGCTCGCCCACCAGGGCCTTGGCGGAGCAGGGCTTGGCCACGGCGCCGGCGAAGCCGAAGCGCTGATGGTGGGCCAGGGTGGCGTCGGTGGAGTAGCCGCTCATGACGATGGCACGAAGCTCGGGGGCCACCGCGTGCAGCTCGTCGATGATCTCGCGACCGCCGCGGCCTCCGGGGATGGTGAGATCCAGGATCGCCGCCCGGTAGGGGCGCCCCTGCTTCACCGCCAGCCGCGCCATCACCACGGCCTCGTCGCCGTGGCAGGCGGCGTCGACCTGGTAGCCGAAGTGCTCCAGCAGCTCGCACACCAGCTCGCGGATGGACTCCTCGTCGTCCATCACCAGGACCCGGCCCGAGCCTGCGCTGGGCTCGGTGCGATCGCTGGCCGGGATGTCGGGCTGGGTGGCCGTGGAGGCTGGCAGGTAGATGGTGAAGGTGGAGCCCTCACCCAGCGTGGACTCCACCTGGATGTGGCCCCCGTGCCGCTTGACCACGCTGAAGGCGGTGGCCAGGCCCAGCCCCCGTCCGCTGCGCTTGGTGGTGAAGTAGGGGTCGAAGATGCGCTCGAGCTTGTCGGCGTGGATACCCACACCGCTGTCGCTCACCACCACCCGCAGGTAGCGACCGGGGGGGAGCGGCGGCAGCTCGTCGGCGTCCAGGGTGAACTCGTCCAGGGTCACGTCGACCGTGCCGCCGTTGGGCAGAGCCTGGATGGCGTTGATGAAGAGGTTGTTCAGGGCCTGCGCTACCTGGCCGGCGTCGAGCTCCGCCAGGGGTAGCTGCGGCGCCACCTGGATGGTGGGGATGGCGCGGCTGCCGCGGAAGCAGAGATCGGCGGACTCGTGGACCAGCTCGTCCAGCGCGATCACCCGCCGCATGGGCTCACCGCCGCTGGCGAATGTCTGCAGCTGCAGGGTGAGGTCGCGGGCGCGCAGGGCCGCGGTCTGGGCCCGCTCGAGGTAGGCACCCAGTGGGCTGTCGGCTGGGAGGCGGTCGCGCACCATGCTCACGTTGCCCAGGACCCCGGTGAGCATGTTGTTGAAGTCGTGGGCGATGCCACCGGCGAGCACGCCGAGGGACTCGAGCTTCTGGACCTTGAGGAGGTCCTCCTCCATGGCCTTGCGCTCGGTGATGTCCTCGATCATCACGAAGGACATGGGCGGTCGGTCAAGGGCACCCTGGCCCAGGGTCACGGTGGTGCGGGCATGCAGGACGCTGCCGTCAGCGCGGAGGTAGCGCTTCTCCATCTGGATCAGGGGAAGCTCGCCCCGGTGCAAAGACGCGCTGGCGTCGAGGCTCTGCTGGAGATCGTGGGGGTGGGTGAGATCGTGCATGGTCCGCCCCACCAGCTCGCAGGGCTCCAGGCCCAGCATCCTGCACAGGGCGGGGTTGGCCTGCACGATGCCGTGCTGGTCCAGGATGGCCATGCCCACGGGGGCGGTCTCGAAGAAGCTGCGGAAGCGCTGCTCGCTCTGCTCCAGCGCCCGCTGATCCCGGTCCTGCTGGGTGATGTCCTCGAGCACACCGTCGACCCGGGTGAGCGCGTTGTCGGCGTCGAAGGTCCCGTGGATGGTGAGCCGCGCATGGATGGACTGGCCGTCCCTGCGCAGCAGTGGAACCTCGAAGCGGATGGTGTTCGACCGCTGGAACTCGTTGTCCAGCAACTTGCGGACCAACGTGACGCGGTCCTCGGGGTTCTCGTACAGGATGGCCGAGCTGTTCCCCAGCACCTCGTCGACTGAGTCGAAGCCGAGGATGCTCAGGATGGCGGGGTTGGCGCTGGAGATCTCCCCGCTCATGGGCTCCGACAGGGAGTAGATCCCCACCGGCAGGTTCTCCACGAGCTTGCGGTGCTGGGCCTCACTCTCGGCCAGGGCCTGCTGAGCGTGCACCAGATCGCTGATGTCCAGGGCATGCAGGATGCGGTATTGGCCGTGGCGGACAAGGTGGAGCCTGACCCAGCGCTGCTCGCCTCCGACGTGGCGGAAGGCCACGGTGCGCTCCACCGGCTCACCGGTGGCCTGGTGGTGCCGCCAGCCCTCCAGCATCTCTCTGGCGGAGTGCTCGTCGGCTGCCGCTTCGCCGATGCGGTGCAGGATGTCCTCGCCCTCTCCCACCTCGTGGCCGGTGAGGGCTGCCAGCCCAGCACTCCGCAGCAGGTAGCGGCCCTGGTCGTCGATGATGGCCAAGGCCGCGACGCTGCTCTCCAGAAGATCAGCGAGCAAGGCTCGGTCGTGGGGCATGGCTCCTCCGCGGATTGTGCCCGTTACCCCTCAGGCCTCTCGAGCACAAGGATGAAGTTCTTGTCCAACAAGACCTTCTGCTCCACGAACGCGAAGCCGGCGCCTTGGGCCTGGCTCTTCAACACCTCGACGGGCAGGTCGGTGTCTTGGACCACCAGGCGGCCACCGGGCCGCAGGGCTCGGTGGATGGACTCCAGCCAGGGCTTCACCAGGCGCTCGTAGCGTTGGGGGTCGGCGGGGTTCCGGAGGTCGAGCATGGCGTGGTAGGTCTGGATGACCATGGCGCTGTCCAGGCTGGCTTCGGGGATGCCGCAGTCGGTCTTCACAGCCAGGATGGTCTCGACGTTGCCCTGCTTGCGCTCTGCCACGAAGTCCACGAAGGCCAGCACGCTGGCGTTGATGTCCACGGCGTAGACCTTGCCTTTGGGCCCCACGGCTTCGGCGAAGCGGTGGGTGAAGAGCCCGGGCCCCGAGCCGATGTCGGCCACCACCCTGTCCGGCGCGAGCCCGGCCGCGCGGATCAGGTGGGGCAGCTGCTCGTCCACCCGGTGGGTGTCGGTGTAGCCCGCAGTCAGCATGGTGTAGATCTTGAACTGCTGCTCGAGGGCGGGATCCATGGCGGCGCCCCCCTGCTGGCCGGCGGCGATGGCCAGGGGGCCCGCCTGGAGGAGCTGGTGGTCGTCGCAGACCAGATCGAAGCCCCGTCGATCCGGGCTGGGGGCGTAGCCCTGGCAGTAGCTGCAGGCACCGGTGGTGGGGCAGCTGGGCAGGTGGGGCAGGTAGGTGGGCGTCAGGGCCTCGAGGCTGTCGGGGTAGAGGCCCTGGTGCTCGAAGCCGTAGCGCTCCAGGGCGTCCTGCACCGCCTCGAGGTTGGCCAGGCAGTCCAGGATCATCACCCAGCCCACCACCTCGGCCAGCGGCCGCGAGCCGAAGAAGAACGTGTAGGCGTCCGGGTCCATGATGGCCTGGTCGTGGAGCCAGAGGCGCACGCTGTCGTCTCCCAGCTGCTCCTGGACCCAGGCGTAGAACATCAGGGACTTCTGCACCTTCAGCATGGCCTCAGGGGCTCGGCCCCGACGGTCGGCGCCCGGCAGGTTGCTGGCGGGGATGGCCTGCAGGAAGCTGGCCGCGGCCTGGCGCAGCTGGTCCTGGTCGCGGGAGTCCAGGTAGCGGGCCACCGCGGCCATGCCCGCGACGTGGTGGAGGTTCACCAGCTCGGCCCGCTTGACCAGGGCGGGCGTTGGCCCGCTGGGACCGGTAGGAGGGGGCTGGCTGGCGCCGTCGGGGGCCAGGGCAGGTCCAGGGGAGACCACCGGGGGCGTCGGGGCGGCGGGCTGCGGGTCGCAGGCAAGCAGGGCGAGGACCAGCAGAGCGGTCCACCGCGGAGCGCGGGGTGGGGCGAGCTTCATGGTTCGGCCTGTGGGGGGGCGCCACCGAGGCTGACCAGCAGCTCGAGGGCCTCGCCGTTGTAGGGGTAGTTGGCCAGGGACTTGAGCAGCAGCTCGCGCGCCAGGTCCTCGCGCCCCTCGTCGATATAGATGCGCGCCAGGCCGTTGTACTTGGCGAACTCGATGTCGGGGTTCAGATCGATGGCCCGCTGGAAGCTGGCGCGGGCCTGCTCGGTGCGGCCCTGGCGCAGGTAGACCAGCCCCAGGCCTTCGTGGGGACAGGTGTAGCGCCCGTCGTCGAGGCTCAGGGCTCGCTCGAAGAGCCGCTCAGCGGCCTCGACGTCATCCTGGTGGAAGCGGATCAGGCCCAGCTCGGCCAGCACGTAGGGGTTGTCGGGGTAGCGCTCCAGGGCGCGCTCGAACAGGGCCTCGGCCTGGTCGGGGGACCCCAGCCCCACCAGCGCGTTGCCCTTGCCCAGCAGGGCCAGCAGGTGGGACGGGTTCTGCTCCAGGATGCGCTCGTACCAGGCCATGGCCTCGCGGTGGCGGCCGTGGTTGCTCTCGATCCAGGCGCTGCCCAGGCATGCCATCTGGAAGCTGGCCTCGAGGTACAGGCGCTTGGGGTCGGACACCAGGCCCATGGGGTCCTGGCTGGGCGAGGCGTCGTCGAGCTCGGCGGCGCTCATGCGCACCGCCTTGGCGAGCAGCTCCTGGGCCTTGCCATAGTCGCGGGCGGCGATGGCCACGTGCCCGAGCCCCGCGGCGGCGCCAGCCGCCGTCGACGAGCTGTCACCGGCGCTCTCGAAGAGCGCCTCGGCACCTTGGTGGTCCCGCATCAGCAGCTGCGCGAAGCCGCGGATGACGGGAAGCTGGGACGGCTGCAGCACGGCGGCGTCCCCCTGGCCCGGGGACGCCAGCAGGGCCTCGGCACGATCGAGGAAGCGGACGCTGGTGGCCCCGTCCCCTGCGGAGAGCGCCAGGATGGCCACGTCGAGCTGGGCGCGGGCGCTGCCGGACTCGGTGTCGGCGGCCTTGATCTGCAGCGCCAGGGCCTGGGCGGGCTGGTCGGTGGCGGCGTACAAGGCCCCGAGGGCCTGGTAGGGGCAGGCCCAGCCCAGGGCGTGCTCCTGGTTGAAGGCCTCGAGGCCCTGGGCCGACAGCTCCAGGACCTGGCGCGCCTCGTCGTAGCGTCGCTGCTCGAGGTAGAGGCGCCCCAGCTTGTCCCGCGCCTGACGCAGCGCCCACTCGCTGGCGAAGCCGGGTTGGTCCTGGTGGGCGGCCAGGACCGCGAGCAGCGCGGCCTCGGCCTGGGCCTGCTCGCCCTCGCTCCACAGGGTCTGGGCCCGGTCGATGGCGGCCTGGGGATCAACGACGTCGGCGCCGGGTCGAGGGGCGGGGGCGAGCGCCGGGTCCGGTCGAGGGGCGGGGACGAGCATCGGGTCGGTCGCCGTGGGCTCGGCCGGCGGAGCGGGGAGGGGAGGGTCGACGCAGGCCGCGGCGAGCAGCGAGAGGAGCGCGATGGGGGCAGTGAACGTGGGCATCCGTCACCGTATCCAGGGGGCCTGGCAGGAACCATTCCCCCAGGTGGAGCTATCCTCCGTCGGAGGCCCCCTGCGCGGAGCTCGCCCCGGCCGGCAACCCGTCACAGCTGGGCTGGGCGTCGATGGTGGCCTGGGTGGCGCCCGTGGCGATCAGCTCCGCGGCCACAGCTGCCAGGGCGGCGGCCCCGGCGGCGGAGGGGTGACCGAGGTCCTCGTAGCCCCAGCAGGAGCGCTGCTCGAGGGAGTGGCCGGCCATGGGCACGCCCAAGGAGCGCAGCGCGGGCACGAAGGGTGCCCAGGTGCGCTTGAGGGGGGCGGGTTGGTCCAGGGTGGCCGGCATCTGCAGGAACCAGAGGTCCAGGCCTTCGGCCTGGATCTCACTCACCAGGCGCGCCATGTCCTCGCGCATCATGTCGCGGATGGCGGGACCAGGCCCTTCTGTGCTGGGGTGTCCGCTGGCCGGGCGCGTCCAGCGCGCCAGCAGGCGTCGCAGCAGCATGTAGCTGCGAACGGGGGAGGGGGGCGCCCCCAGGCTGGGGGCGTGGGCCAGGGCGCGCCGGTCACGCTGCAGGTGCAGCTGCATGGTGTTGTGGGAGGTCCCCAGCAGCACGCCGTCGAGATCCAGCGTCGCCCTCAGCTCCCGCCACCGCAGCAGCATGTCCAGGGTGGAGGCGTAGGGCACGCCGCCGTTGACCACCTGCACCCGTTCCACTCCCAGCCGCTGGGGCAGCAGGCCCTCGAGCAGGTCGGGGATGGTGTGGCCCTGGTCGACGGACCAGCCATAGATCCAGCTGTCGCCCACGGCCAGGATGCGGCGCTCTCCGAGTGGAATGGCGGCGGGGATCTCTGCGTCCTCGCGCAGGCCCTGGGCGTTGGTGCGCACCCGCCAGGGGTAGGGCCCGTCCATGAACTCCCGCTGCACCTCGGGGGGCACCTGGGCGTGCAGCTCCTCGGTGAGGGCCAGCAGCCCATCGGGCTGCTCCCACTGGAACTGCAGCGCGCGTGTCGGCACCACCAGGCGCACCACGCCCTCCACGAGCAGGAGCGACAGCGCCGCGATGCCCAGGCCATAGAGCGCCCGGCGTGGCGCGGTCGGCCTCGGCCTCGGCGTGGTCACCCCAAGGGAGGGGGCTCGTCGTCGTCGAGGGGGGGCGGGGGATCGTCATCGAGGGGAGGCGGCCCGTCGTCGGGGGGCACCAGCGCCATGATCTCGGGTACCTCGGCCACCGGCTTCCAGGTCCGTCCGAAGGCCTTGGTCCACACCTTGTGCTCGGCCTGACGTTGGGCGACCACGGCCTGGGCGATCTCCGCCGCGCTGCGCTTGCCCAGCTGCTGGCCGTCGCAGGCGTGGTGGTAGATCGCCAGGGTGGCGTCGACGGGGGGAGGCATGTCGGCGGGGGCCAACAGCGCGCTCAGCTCGGGGACCTCGGCGGCGTCGAGCCAGGACTTCCAGCCCCGTCCGAAGACCCGGTGGCGACCACCGGGATCCTGCTGGACCCAGCCGGCGATCTGCTCGAGGCCTACGCCGCTGTGGCTGCCCGCGGGCCCCTTGTACCAGTAGGTGGCGCTGGTGGAGAGGCGCTCGGGTTGGTCGGCGGGAGGCCTGAAGAAGGACCAGTTGACCGCCAGGCGCGGGAAGCGCGTGGCCCGGTCGCCAGAGGCGTCGCGGTGCTGCTTGATCCAGCCGGCCTCCACGAAGCTGCGCACGGCCCGGCGGGCGGGCTCGAGCAGGGCCCAGTCTTCGACTCGCTGCTCCACGTCGACGTCGATGGAGCCGGGCACCGGCAGGCCCTTGGTGCGGGCGATGGGCACGGCCCAGTCCACCAGGGCCTCGAGGCGGGTGGCCCGGTGGGCGTTGATGCGCTCGGCGGTCATGCCTTTCTCGCTGGCGAGCTGACGCCACTCTTGCCGGAGCTCGTGCAGCACGAGGTTCTGCATGGAGCCGCGAGCCTGGACCGCCACCGCGCCAGACTGCACGTCCTCGTTCACGTTGGGGTAGACGCAGTAGTAGTAGTAGTCGGCCAGCGCCAGCAGGTCGGCGTATGCGCCGCCGCTCTGCATCAGCTCCTGGATGCGCTCCTCGATGTCGCGGGCGATCTGGGCGGCGAACTGCCGGTCGGTCATCAGGCTGCGCAGCACGGTGGCCTCGACCCCCACCTCGTCCCAGGTGGTGTCCAGGGAGGTGGTGCGCTTGCGGTAGCTGAAGGTGACCCGCACGTCGTCGCCCCGGCGGCGGTGGCGGCTGCAGAGGATGCCCAGCATCTGGGCCTGGTGGAAGCGCTTCCAGGCCACCTTGTAGTCGCGCACCTCGTGCTCGGTGAGGGGGATCAGGCGCGGGAACAGGTGGTAGTCCTGGTGCAGGTGGAGCGCCTGGGGCTTGACCCGATCGTACAGCAGGCTCTCGTACTGGGGCCGCAGGTCGCTGACCTCATTGACGAAGTAGGCCGCGAACGCGGACCACTCTGTGTAGAACACCAGCTCCGACGGATCGGCGATCTGCACCTGGAGGGGCCGGAAGCCCTTCTGCTCCATGCGCCCCAGCTGCTCGGTGAGCTCGGTGGCGAAGGGGGTGTCGGCGCGGGGCTGGATGCCCAGGAAGGCGTCGGGGACGGGGCGAGCGATGCCGTTGGTGGGGTCGTTGATGGCCTCGGTGACCCAGGGCAGGCCCAACCTGTACAGGCTCTCGAGCTTGGTGCGCCGCTCTTCGGCGGTCATGGCCTTGAGGGCCTTGAGCACCGAGTAGCGCTCGAGGAAGCCCTGCTGGGGATCGTCGCCGTCCTCGACGAAGTCGGCCGTGCGGCCGGTCTCGTCGCCCTTGAGCGCGAAGAAGGCCTGCGCCGCCAGGTTCTCGCGGAACTGGTCCAGCTTGCCCGACAGCGAGACCTCGAGCTTGGCCAGGGTGTCGACGCCCATCTTGCGCAGGCCACGGGCCAGCAGGCGCTCGAGCTTCTCGGTCCGGGCGTCGGCGTTGATGCCCAGGTAGGGCTCGAGCAGCTTGTCGTAGTCTTCGTGGACCGGCAGCTCGATGAACAGGGTGGACTGGATGGGCTTCTCGAAGTGGGCCCTGCAGCGCAGGTAGTGGGACTCGAGGCTGGCCATCTTCTCGAGCACGGCGTCGAGCCGCGTGAGCTGGTCACGCAGGGCCTGGGCGATGCCCTCGATGGCCTTGGCCCCCTCGAAGCAGATGTACTCGTTGACCCGCCCACGCCAGTGGGAGACCAGGCACTTGGCCGCTTCTTCGAGGGCGGCCTTGTGGTTGTCCCCCGAGCGCAGGAAGCCTCGGGCGCTCTGGTCGGCGATCTTGAGCCGCTTCTCCCAGTCGGCGCGCGCCTCTTCGGCGTTCTTCTCTTCGACGGAGCACCGGTGGCGGAACCAGTCGGTGTAGAAGGCGCGGTCGTGGGGTCGGGTGAGCTCCTCGAGGATGTTCTCGAGGATCTGGCGCACGCCAGAGGGGCCGATGCCCCGCCGGGACTGGAAGGCCTCGATCACCTCGGGCAGCGCGGTGACGACGTCGCGGACCAGGGACTTGCGGTTCTCGAGGATCTGCAGGGCCCAGTCGCCCTCGTTGCCGGGGGAGTAGGGGTCGCCAAACAGCTTGCCGATGCGGCGCATGGCCGCGCGCCCGTCTTCTGTGGTGCTCTTCTCGGCGAACATGGACTCGGCGTCGGCTTCCCACTCGCGGGCCAGCTCGGCCACGTGGTCGTAGACGTTCTGGACGTCCTGGTTGACCCCCGACTGGTGGGCCAGGGCGTCGCGGATCTGCCAGAAGCGACGGTGCTGGTCCTGCTCGTCGGTCCACTCGCCCTGGAAGAAGCCGGCCTCGCGCATGAAGCGGTTGCGCCACTCGGTGATGACGTCGGCGATGCTGTGAGCCTTGCCGGGATCCAGCAGCTGGACCATCTGGGCGGCCAGGTCGTACTTGGCGTAGTTGAGCAGACGCCAGGAGGGGTAGACCAGCTTGGCGATGCCGAAGCTCGAGAACGCGGTCTTCCACTCGTCGGCGTGGGTCTCCTGGGTGCTGCCGTCGGGGGTGTCGATGCGGTAGCTGTAGGAGACGAAGGACTTGAGGTACTGCTCTCGGTTGATGCGCACGCCCTCGACCCAGGACTTCAGCGGCCCGCCGGCGAAGTCCAGGAACAAGGCCTCGCCGATGGCGCGGTAGGCGTCGGAGTCCTGCTTCATGGTCTCGCCCAGGCAGTTGCTGCCTGAGACGAGCACGTAGCGGTCGAACAGGCCCTGGACCCGGACCTGGGTCTGGGAGTCCCACTGGACCTCGAAGGGCGCGGACAGGTAGTGGTTCAGCTCGCGCAGGGCGGCGTAGCCGTTGGCGGCCAGCTTGGGGAACTCGGACTCGACCCGCTCGAAGACCTTGGGGAGCACGAAGATGCCGTGGCGCTCGATGGTCTTGGCGGTGAAGGTGTCGCGCACCAGGGCGGCCATGTCCAGGAACATGCCGGAGCCGGTGCCCCCGGCCCAGCCCGCCACCATCACAACGCGCACCGAGGCGCTGACATCGACCCGCTTGGCGTCGACGTCCTGGGAGGTGACCTTGGACCAGCAGCGCCGCAGGGAGGCCTGGAGCTCGCGCTTGTTCTCGAAGAACACCAGCCGGGACAGGGGCCGCAGCTGGCCGGCGCCCTTCTCGAGGTTGAAGGACTTGGTGATGGGCAGGGACTCGTCCCACCACTCGCGGATGTGGGGGTGCTGGGCCATGTTCTCGAGGATGGCCGAGAAGTTGGCCTTGACGTCCTGGCGCTCTTCTTGGCGGAAGGCGATCAGCTCGTCGTAGGGGTGTGCGCCCTCGCGCTCGGTGGCCGCCGGGCGCACCGAGGCGGTGTCGGTGTCGATGGACAGGAAGGCCACACCGGGCAGCTCAACCGTGCCCAGGCGCTCGAGGAGCATGCGGCGCAGGTGCTGCAGGGCCTTGGCGCCGGTGCCGCCCAGGCCGATGAGGATGGTGGGCGGGTAGTAGCCGTGCTCAGCTGCATCGGCGTACTCGCGCAGGCGCTGTAGGTAGCTGTCGTGATCGACGCTCTGCTGCCAGGCGTCTCCAGCGGTGTAGGCCATGTTCGACTCCTGGTCCTAGCGGACGGCCACGAGAGCGTAGAGCAGGTGGATCAGCCAGATGGCGCCCACCACGCCCATGATGAGGAGCATCTGGAAGGGGAAGCAGCTGGTGATGGCGAAGATGAGCCCGGCCAGGCCACACAGGGTGAGCAGGATGGACAGGGAGATGCCCATGTGCCGGCCCACCAGGGCGTTGGTGCCCCGCTTGATGGCGTGGCGCTCGAAGATGCGCACGATGAGGAAGAAGCACACCGCCGCCAGGACGAGGGTGACGGCGCCGATGGCGAGCTTCTGGAGCATGGTGGGGGGACAGCACTCGCCGACGCAGAACAGCTCGGCGTCTTCGAGGGTGACCACGTCCTGGGCCAGGGCGGTGGAGGCGTGGCAGAACAGGGCCATCAGGGCACTCGGCAGCGCGGCGGCTCGCAGCATTCGCATGGCTTCGTCCTCTCGTTTCGGGGATCCGGGGGCAGCCCAGACCGTAACCCGTGCATTGGGTTAGGGTCAGCGGCCCTGCCCCCCCCTCGTTTGGAGCAAGAGCCGATGACCATGCTCATCATCGTGGGCGTCGTGGTGGCCGTGATGGTCACCTGCGGAAAGCGCCTGCTGGATCAGAGAGGCGCCCCCATCTTGGCCTGGATCGTCTTGATCGCTGCGGCGGCCATGCCCATCGCCATCGGCCGTCAGACCATCGAGCCCGGCCCTTCGTTGGACTCCGACATCGTCTACGGCGAGAAGGAGTCCATCGAGCTCCGCTCCCCTGGAGTCGGCTACGCCCTGCTCACCACGGCCACCCTGAGCGACGAAGTGGACGAGGAGAGCAAGGAGAGCCAGGACAAGACCGCCTACGCCCTGACCCTCAACGGGGGGGGCTGGACCCAGCAGGTCGACGGCAACTTCAAGCGCAAGTCCGCCAAGGGCGGCCCCGAGATCGACATCCAGGGCGGCGAGGGAATCACCGACGCCTCGGCCAAGAAGGGCGGCAAGTGGGGCGAGGATCGCCAGGACCGCTTCGACCTGGTGGGCGATGGGGTGTTCCAGGTCTCGGTCACCAACTGGACCGGCAAGGCCGCCATCGCCATCGAGTGTGCGGTGATCAAGGCTCCGTACCCGACCTTCTACATCTGGCCCGCCATCATCGTGGTCTGCCTGATCGCGGTCTACGTGGACACCCGCTACGGCACCGATCGCATCTCGGGCGACATCGGGTTGCTGGCCTTCTTCGCCTGGTTCCTGCGTGATGGCATCACGCCTCTGGACGACTACCAGCAGGTGGTCTTCGCCATCGCCGCCTCTGCCCTGGTGGGTGGGGTGGCCGTGGGCGCGGTGGGCACCGGGGCCGAGAAGCTCTTCGGCAAGCACCGCAAGCCCATCGAGGTGGGCAAGGGCCGCAAGCGGGCCGAGGCCATCGCCAAGGTCAAGGCCGCTCATGCCGCCAAGCAGGGCAAGGCCGGCGCGGCCGACCCTGCCGACGGCGAAGAAACCCCGCAGGCCTAGCGCTCGCCGGCTACCCTGAGCCAGAGGGCAGCCCATGATCTCCACCTTGCTGCTGGTCCTCGGCGCCTTGGGCGCTGAGCTCGAGGCCACCTACGATCCAGTCCTGGCCCTGGACGCCACGCCGGAGCTGCGCTTCGTCTCGGTCCACCATCCCGCGTCCATCCTGGTGGAGTGCGAGGTGGGGGGGAAGGCCCTGAGCTGGGAGTTCCCCGAGGTCGGCCCCGGGGCCACCCACCGGGTCCAGCTGCCGCGCTCCCCCGCCATCACCCAGGCGGCCTGCCAGGTGCTGGCCCGCTTCGCCAACGGGCACAGCGAGGGTGTGGACGTGGACATGAAGTGGAGCTTCGTGCAGCTGGACCACGAAGGCGCGGGGCAGGATGTCTCCGTGGACTTGCAGGCCCGCGTGGCCACGGTCCCGGCTCCCTTTCCGGCCATCAAGGCCACCGTGCGGGCCCTGGACAGCCGGGGCGATCCCATCTTCGAGGAGCCCCTCAGCCTGCGCCCGCGCAGTGGGCGCATCACCCTGCGGTGGACCCAGCCCGGCGCAGAGCGGGCCTCCACCATGCGCTTCGAGCTCGAGGGGGAGCACGGCGAGACGGTGGTCTTCGACATCGAGGTTCGGCGGCAGAGCCGCTGATGTGGGGATAGATGGCCTCCGTCGAGGAGGCCCCATGCTGCGCGCTCTGCTGATGTCCCTGGCGATGCTGGGTCTGCTTGCCCCTGCGGCCATGGCCGCCGCCACTCCCACCGAGCTGCGGGCGTGGGGCTACCTGAACTACACCCTGGCCAGCCCCGGCGGCTGGGCCTTCACCGCCATGCCCGGCCTGCGCTACGAGCTGGCCGACAGCGAGGCCGAGGCCTCGGGTGTGGCGATGTACGAGCTCTTCGCGGGCCCGTCGTGGTCCCACAGCTGGGATCGGGTCAAGCTCACGCTGCCGCTGTGGTACTACTACATGGCCTTCCCGGTGGGGGATGACAGCTACCGCTCCCACAACATCGAGCTGATGCCCATCCTGCGCTATCGGCTCAGCGACGTGTTCACCCTGCAGAGCCGCACCATCCTGCACAACAAGGTCTATGCCTCCAACCCGGTCTTCACCGACGACTCCCAGCGCCTGGGGCACTCGCTGTTGCTCCGGGAGATGCTCACCGTAGAGCTGGCTCCCGCCGCCCTGAAGGGCTGGTCGTTGTTGGCGTCGGAGGAGGCCTTCGTGGGCGTGCTCGAGGACGCTGAGACCGCGGAGATCGCCAAGGGCGAGCCCTTCTTCGAGAAGCGCGGCTTCTCCATGAACCGGGTCTACCTCGGGGCCAAGAGAGGCTGGAAAATGGGCGACGGTCCGTTCCGGCTGGCCGTCACGCCCCAGTACGTGCTCGAGACCCACCACGATCCCGCCGACGGCGCCGCGCTCACCAAGCTGCGGCACTACGCCTTCGTGACCGTCCAGCTGGTGCAGGTGTTGGGGAGCTGATCCCTCAGCCCCCGCTGTCGGCCCCCAGCACCTTCACATGCTCGCGCTCGTCGCCCCAGACCGCGCCGATGATGCGGGGCTCCAGCTCGTCGGTCATGTGGTAGGGGTCCGAGAAGTTCTCGACGTCCCGGGTGAGCTCGCTGGGGAAGTCGAAGTGGTAGGTGACACCCAGCGCGGCGATGTCGTCTAAGAAGCGCTCGTACTGCGCCTCGAGCCCGTACTCGCCCACCATGTCCTGCAGATCGGTGTGGCCGGGGAAGATCACGAAGGCCAGCTCGATGTCGCGCTCACGGCAGAGGGCGGCCAGCTCGGTCAGCTGCTCGTGGTAGGCGGCGGGGTAGCGGTAGTTGCCGTAGTAGACCCGGGTGGTGGTCTCGAGCTGGTAGCGCCAGAACTCTTCCTTGCTCATGGCGGGCGCGCCGATGGCGGCCTCGCGCCCGGTGAGGGCGGCGGGGATGAGCTGGAAGGTCGCGCTCATGACGTTGCGGTTCGAGAAGTAGAGCAGGGGATTATCGAGCGCCGCGGTGACCTCGGCCACCCGGTCCTTGTCGTCGGCGGCGTTGTAGAGGTTGAAGTTGACGCCCAGGACCACCCGCTCGAGCTCGGTCTGCGCGTCGGCGAAGTGGAAGGTGGCGATGGCCTCGCGCAGGGAGCCCCCCCCGTAGGCCAGGTTGGCCCAGGTGCGGCCGGAGGCCTGCTGGATGGCGTCGTCGGGCAGGTTCATCATGCGGGAGTCGCCCAGCAGGACGTTGGGCAGCGGGTCGCGCCGGTAGCGGAGCATCTTCCACATGGCGTAGTTGAGCTTGTAGGAGATGTCCTGCTTGTAGCGGAGCTGCACCAGGCTGGAGACGCCGAAGAGCTCATAGGGGTCCACCGCCACGATCAACGCCCCATACAGCGCGAAGGGCAAGGCCATCAGCCCGGACTTCCAGGCGAGCTTGCGGAGCTGCTGAGGGGTGGAGGCGGTCACCGGGGCCTCTGGAGACGGAAGGTGGAGAGCTTCATCGTCCAGTAGCGGATCGTGGGCGGGGGCACCCTAACCTGCTCACCTGCTCGCCCGCTGGCCTCGGTCGCAGGAGGGACCCTCGCCCGGCTCGCGCCAGCGCGCGTCGGCGGCTAATCAGTCGGCGCGAACGCACCTGCCGGGAGCCGGGCGACATGGGAACCTCTACGCCACATTTGCTGTTCCTCACCTGCGTGGGCCTGCTCGTCACGGGCTGCAAGCCTCCGCCCGACGCGCCCACCGGGCTCGACGAGCTGAACGCCTACCTGTTCCGCAGCTGGGAAGCCCAGGAACAGGGAGCCCTCGAGCTGGGCATGTTCAACCTGCAGGCTGTCTTCGCCAGCATGGACCTGGACGTGGCCTACGCAGACCGCTCCTTCGGGATCGAGAACCTCTCCACCGACGACCTCGAGGGTCTCACCCTCCCCGACGGCGCCGATCCGGACGATTGTTACGGCATCGGCCTGGTGGCTGGATCGTCCTTCACCCCCGAGCAGAACAGCCAGGCCATCATCCTGGCCGACCAGACCCCCGTCGAGCCCTTCGCCCCCGACGTGTACGACCGCGAGTTCCTCGAGCCCACCGACCCCTCTTGCTTCCCCACCCGCGACTGCCTCGTGCTGCGCACCGACAACGACATCGTCAAGAAGAGCTCCGTGATGGAGATCCCCTACCGGATGTACAAGGACTACCGCTGGGTCGAGCTCTCCGAGGACGGCCTGCCCGGCACCGGGATCTGGGGCATCCTGGGCCGCACCTGGATGGATGAGCGTGGGGTCGGCGAGAGCGGCAACAACACCATCGAGCAGAGCTACAGCATCGACGTCTTCCTACCCAGCGCCGACAACGCCTGGCAGGCAACCCGCTACCTGGGCCTGTGGAACGAGACCACGGGCACCGTAGACGGCACCGACGCCGTCAGGGCGCTCGCATTGTGGGGGATGTCCGGCATGTTCGACGAGACCGAGGCCTGGCTCGAGGACGCCCAGTAGTCGTCGAGGGGACGCCAGGGATCAGCGGAGCCGCTCTTCCAAGGCCTCGGCGACCTTCTGCTGAGCACTGCCCGCAGCGTGGCCCAGGATGCTGCGCTGCACCGCGCCCATGTCCTTGGATCGGGTGGTCACGATGCGGTAGACCGCGACCCCGCCATCAGCACGGTCGACGAAGGCGACGACGCCCTCCCGCAGGAAGACCCCCTGATGGTCCGGGGCGTCCACGCTCTCGATCAGCCTGGTGTGGAATGCGCGCACGCCATCTCCCACGAACTCTCGGGCCGTGAGGCAGGCTTCGGTCTGACCGACGACGCCAAAGAGCGCGCTCGTGGTGAAGCAGGACCCGTCGCCCTCGAGCCAGTAGCGCTCCAGGCCCGGCATCACGGTCTCCCGGAAGTCCACCGAGTTGTAGACCGCCATGGCGCGGGCGGCGTCGCCGTGCTCCAGGCAGTGCAGGCTCTCGACCTGGAAGGTGCTGCGCTCGAAGGCCTGGTCCGCCTCGGTCTCGCCCACGGTGCCGGGCTCCACGAAGCGCACCTGGACGCTGGGCTCACAGGCGGTCGCGGCGCTGGGGAGGTGGCGATCCACGGCTCGGGCGATGCGCCCCTGCACCCAGCGGGGGTAGCTCGCGGCGAAGGCCTCCGTCGCGCGCTGGTCGTCGTGAACCCAGGCCCGTACGCGGGTCTGTGCCTCGGGACGCATGCCCGCCGAGAGGATCCATCCGCCCACGTCGGACGGGCCGCCAGCCTGGGCTACGGGCATCGCCAGAGGGAACAGCACAAGAGCGGCGAAGGGAGTGGAAGGCATGGCACAGCACTCGGGTGCCCCCTCAGAGTAGCCCCCTGGGGCGAGATCGCCGATGGCTCACGCCCGCAGGCGCTCCACCAGGCGCCGCAGCGCGGCCAGCACCACCACGACCAGGAGGACCAGCAGGGGGACGGGGAGGGGAAGCCGCTCCACGCCCGTCGCGGCCAGGATGGTCTCGAGGGTCTCGAAGGCGGCGACCCAGAGGGTCAGGCTCAGGGCGGTGCCCGTGGCCACCGCGAGCACCAGGGTGGGGGCTCTCAGGCCCAGCAGCACGCCAGCGACGGCCATGGCTCCCGCCCCGGTGGTCCACAGCGGGAACAGCAGGAAGGCCAGCAGGGCCGCGACGCCCCAGCGCCCAAAGCGGGCGTCGAAGCGCTCGGACAGGGCCTGGATCCGTGCCATGGGCCTGGCCAGGAGGCGCACCTTGGCGCTCCGTTCCTGGGCGAGCAGGAGCAGGGGAAACACCAACATCAGCACCACGACGCTCTGCACGACCCCCTGCGCCACGACGAACCAGCCCGGGAAGCCCAGGTGGGGCCCTAGGCTGGCAGCGAAGGCCTGTCCCGCGAGGAGCTGCCCGGCCACCAGCTGCCAGGCCTGCAGGTAGGGCTCGGGCACCGCCAGCGCCAGCGCGGCATATCCGGCCCCCCACAGGGCGAGCAGCACGAGCCCGACACGGAGCAGGCGAGCGCCGCGGGAGGGCGTCATGTCGGGCTGTCCAGGTGCGCCCCAGGCCCGTCGTCCTGCAGTCCCCGTCGGCGCCCATCGGCGGGCCGCCAGCACGCCACCTCATCTCGGGGGTGGACAGGGTCGTGGAAGTCCAGGGACCAGGCCGCGTCGAGGTCGGTGATGCCGGAGGTCTTGACGAAGATCGACTTGCGGTTCTGGGCCACAAAGTGCATTCGCCAGGGGAAGAGGCTCTTGACCACCAGGATGTCGGCCGCGAAGGGCTGCAGGCCCATGTCCGTAAAGAAGCTGGGCTCGAGGGCCAGGGCGGAGCCCTCGGTGACCAGCACCCGCGTGTCGCCCACCGCCAGCACCACCGCCCGCCCCGTGGCTCGCGTGCTGCGCTTGGTGACCAGCGTCGCGTCCACCGACAGGGGATCGTTGCTGGCGGGATCGAGACCGCCACCGAGGGAGACGGTGAGCTGCGTACCGGGCTCGAGATCCCAGCAGGTGGTCACCGTGCGGGGATCGCGCAGCGGCACGTAGGCCCGCAGCCCCTGCCCCTCGCGGAGCAGCGCCTCGAGGATGCGGGTGTTCTCGCCCGTTCCGCCCGCGCCCACCGCGTCGGAGGCGTCCACGAGGAAGACCGCTCCGAAGGTGCGGGCCACCCGGGCCGCCCGGGCCGTGGCGATGGCCTCGCTGGGATCCGAGGGCCGGGGGGGCATGGCGTGGCGCACCGCCCAGCAGAGCTCGGCCAGCTCGTCGGCCAGCTCGTCGGCCAGGGCCGGGTCGCCGTCGGTCACCACGAAGCTGGACCAGCCCAGATCGGGGTGGTCGTTCCACAGGTGGGCCTGGAACAGGCTGACATCCAGCACCCGCGGATCGCGCTCCATGGCCTTCATGCGCTGGAAGATGGCGCGCATGGGCTTCCAGAAGTCCAGCATCAGCCCCCCACCCAGCAGCATGGGCAGGCTGCGCCAGGCCACGGTGGGCCGGGTGCGACCGGTGAGCTGGCGCAGCAGCATCCTGGCGGCACGGGCTCCGGTGCTGGCGTGATCCCGGTGGGGGTTGGTCCGGTAGCCGGCGATGACGTCGGCGGCGTTGATCTTGCGAGAGGTGAGGTTGGCGTGCATGTCGAGGCTCACCGCCACACGCGCATCACCCACCACCGAGCGCACCATCTCGAGGATTCGCGCCTCGGGTTCGGTGATGCCCTCGGCGCACATCGCCCCATGCAACGCCAGGAACACCCCGTCCAGGGGCAGGGCTGCGAGCAGGTCGGCCCGCAGGCGATCCTCGAACCAGGCGAAGGCCTCGGCGTCCAGCGGCCCTGCCGGGATGGTCAGGGCCGAAAAGAGCGGGATGAGCTCGAGCTCGGCGGGCCCCTCGCGGCGCGCCGCCTTGACGAAGCCGGAGAGCTCGCCATTGCGCAGGAAGCCCTGGACCTCGTGCCCTCGTGGGGTGCAGGCCTGGGCGAGGGCGTCGCCCTCCAGGATCCCCACCTCCCGGAAGTCCTCCAGCGTGGTGAGGACGGGCGAGAGGGCGTTGGACTCTTGGTACAGGCGGGCGTAGGCGATGCGCATGGCGATGAGGGGGCTGGCGAGCGCGCAACGTCCTGCATGGAAGTACCGCACCCGCTCGTGCCCACCCGGATATCACGGGTAGCGCCACCCGGGCCCTGCGTCAGATTCACCCTCGACGAGAGACGGAACGATGACCATGGACGTTGCAGAGATCCACAGACGGCAGGAGCGCATCGGGCGCGAGCCCATCCTCATGCCCCATCCCGACAAGATGCAGGCCATCGTCGAGGCCTTCCAGGCCAAGACGCCGAGCTCGGCGGCTCGCTTCCAGCAAGCCCAGACCCTGCTGCCGCGGGGGAGCGAGCACACCCTGCCCATCAAGCTGCCCTACCCCCTGTTCATGCGCCAGGGTCAGGGAAGCCACGTCCAGGACCTCGATGGCAACGACTACGTGGACTACATCCTCTCGGGGGGCGCCATCGTGCTGGGGCACAACCACCCGGAGCTCAACCGGGAGATCTGCGAGC
>CALDOK010000222.1 GCA_937912125.1 uncultured Pseudomonadota bacterium | reverse complement strand
ACCAGGGCACCTTCGACCCCGACGACGCCCGCATCCTCTACTCGAAGCGGGCCAAGGACGCGGCCGAGGCCGACCAGACCGGGCGCTACCTGTACCACTCCACCCTGTTCGCCAGGGTCGAGGGCATCGCGGGCGACGGGCTGGTGCCCAACGCTGGAGGCTCCACCTTCGGCGGCTACGGCTTCAACGCCGAGGGGCGGGTGTTCCTCGCCGAGCCCGACAGCGCCCGCCGCTGGTTCGGCAAGGTCCAGGACCAGGGCGTGTACGGTGCGTCCGAGGACGTGCGCGACCACGCGGGAGTCATGCTGCGGGTCCGCCGCGACGCCGTGGGCGACGTGCAGCCCGACGATATCGCCGCCAGCGAAGGGTTCAACGGCAGCGTCTACACCACCGACAGCGTCGACCCCGAGGCGATCGAGTTCTACCACCCGACCGAGGAGCGCTGGGCGCCGATCAGCGAGTGGGACGAGGACCTCATCGACGACGTCGCCCCCGTGCGCTCCGAGGAGGACCTCGTCGACGAGGGCTACACCCGTGAAGAACTCGAGGAGATGTGGGACACCAACGAGTACCGCGCCGGCCTGCGCGGAGACCTGCCCGGCCAGTTCGACCGCGGCGGGTTCAAGCCGGGGCCGGACGAGAAGCTCTACAGCCGGCGCGACTCCGACACACGCAACCTGCTGGCACAGCACAACCTGACAGCCGAGAACCTGCTGCATGCCGAGTCGATGGGCGGCCTGGTGGCCCCCTCGCTGGCTGTGGCGCGGATGGAGCACCCGCCGACGTCGTTCGGCGAGATCACCCTCATCGGGCCGTCGAAGCTCGTCGACCCCGCCCACGGCGTGGCGACGTTCGACACCGACGTCTACTCGCCGCGCTGGCCCACCAAGGAGTACAAGGTCGACCAGCGGAAGGCGCACCGCTGGGACGCCGAGAACATCGGCCCCTGGCGCGAGAAGAGCGGCATGCGCGGCACTGGCTACTCGTGGGAGGCCGCCGCGGTGGACCCCGCGCGCCAAGGCTACGGGCGGCCGTTCGACGAGTTCACCGGCAGCGTGCCGGTGATGATGAAGTACGCAGAAGAGGTACTGGGCGAGACCTACACGCCGAAGTCGAAGATGCACCTGCGCTACCCCGAGGTCAGCCAGACAGCGGCGATGCGCGAGTTCTTCGCGGACTTCGACTTCGAGTCGTGGAGGGACCTCTCAGGAGGTCACCCGAAGAACGTGGCCGCTTCCGTCGCCATCGAGAAGGCGTACGTTGACGCGCTCCGCGAGCAGTACGCTGACGCGCCGGATGTCCTCGACTCCATCCTCCAGCGTCAGGAGGGGCGTCGCATCTCGGGCAACATGATGCACTCCCTCGTCGATGACGCCGGCACGATCCAGACGGGTCGCGTGGAAGTAGATGGGCTCGGAACCGAGCGCGACCTCGAGGCGCTCATCGAGGGGGCCAGCGGTGGCAAGGACGCCTACCGCGAGTGGGCGTTCGACCTGCTCGACCCCATCCGTGGCGAGCCTGTCTTCACTCCTGGTGGACGCAAGCGTCCCGTGCCCTACGTCGCCAAGCACATCCTGACGGAGCTCACCCGCAACCTCCGCTCAGGCGAGGGGTTCAACTACGGGCTCGGGTCCCAGCGGGCGAAGGGCGCCACGCAGTACCGCTCCATCGACGCCATCAAAGCGGACCGCGACCGCATCGTGCCCAAGACGGTCATGCAGACCGCCAAGGGGGCCCTCGACGAGCGCCTATCGAGCGTGGCCGAGCGGCTCGAAAGGTACTGGCAGGGCAGCGGCTTCGGACTGCTGGATGAGGTCACCGAAGTGATCGGCGAGTCCTACAAGCGTGGGCGCAGCGTCCGCGGCGAACTGCAGCACATGTTCAAGAACGTGCCGGCTGATGTCGTCGACGAACTGCAGAGCCTCGCGGACGATCTCCGCGGCTCCGTCACCGAGTACATGGAGGCCAAGCCCAAGCGGGTCGTCGGCGTCGACGAGTTCTCGGCAGCCGTCGTGCCCGACACCCTCAAGCCCGAGGCCAGGTCGGTCCTGGAGCGCGCAGGGGTCAAGATCACCGAGTACCCGGACGGCGACGTCGACGGACGACAGGCCGCCATCAAGGCAGCGTCGGAAGCTGCCGATGTGCTGTTCTCCCGCCGGGCCGAGCCGCGCACCCTCCACGGACCGCTGCGCGGCGTGACCGTGGACGCCGACACGCCGGGCCCGTTCGTCGTCGCAAAGTCCGTGATGGCGCTCGACGACCTGATGAAGACGCGGCACGCTGAGCGCGTCATCAGCAACCCCAGCCAGCACGAGTCGCCCGTGGTCCGGCGCGTGGCCGAGGAGGCCGCCAAGCTGCGCGAGCAGGCCGCAGAGGCCCGCCGCAGCGCCAAGGACCTGGGCAAGGAGATCGGCAAGGCGCGCAGGGACGGCGACAAGGAACGCGCGATGGAGCTGCAGGCCGAGGCCGGCAAGCTGAGCGCCAAGGCCGCGGACCTCAAGCGTCGAGCTGAGCGCGAAGCGCAGCGCGTCGCCGACCACCTCTACGCCCGCGGTGAGACCCGCGCCGGCGGCCTCACGTCCGACCCCAAGCGGCTGCTCAACGACCTGCGCTCGTACGGCGTCAAGGACGCCGAGCTCGTCGAGTCGGGCATCGCCGCGCTGCTCGAGCAGGCCGACGGTCCGGTCGACCTCGTCGACGTCCTGGCCCACGCGCCCATCTACGACGCCATGTTCGACGAAGTGGTCCTGCAGAGCCACACGCTGGCAACGTCCGACCCTGCCGTCGTGAAGTCACGCAGGGCGTTGGATGCGACCATGGAGGCGTCCGCCCGGCAGCGCGACGTCAGCATCGCGGAGGCGACCGACATCTACGAGACGGCCAACGCCGACATCTCCGAACGGTTCGGCGTAGGCGGACCCAGTTTGAAAGATTGGGTGGGAACCACGGCTGAGCGCTACGCGGCCATGAGCGCCTACTACACGGAGATGAACGCAGTCCACGACGCGCTGCAGAACTCCAGGACTGCCGCATGGAAGGTTTACGACCAGTCTGTCCGAGACGCCCAACTGGACTATCAAAACACCTTCGCGGCGTACGACGGGATGGCCAGAGACGGCGCCCCGAAGTGGGAGAAATACTTCCCCTTCGTCGGCACGAGCCGGTACACCGAGATCGTGCTGCGGTCCAAGGCGATGCCTGATGGCGCCTACACACACGGGCACTGGGGCAAGGTGCTGGACAACGGGCGGGCGCCCATCGAGAACCCCGCCATCCACATCCGCATGGCCGACGGCGAGGGCGCCAACGGCTCCCGCCGCTTGGTGGTGGGCGAGGTGCAGAGCGACCTGTTCCAGGAAGCCAGCGGGCGGGCCCGCGACTACGAGGACGCCCTGCGAAGCAAGTACGACCTCGATGGCAAGCAGCCGGAGTGGCGCAAGATCCTCAAGGGCAAGGCCACGCCGATGGAGATGGAGATCCTCGCGTGGCAGGGCATGGAGCCCTGGACGGAGATGGAGAAAGACCGGGTCCCGAAGAGGTTCACGGTCCAGGTCGACGCTGACGGCACGAGCACGCTGCGCGGCATCACCGGCACGGAACTGGCCCGATGGACCGGCGACGATATCGACGGCGCCTGGGACCTCCGCATGCTTCACACCGAGGTGCTGAAAGGACTCCCGTTCAAGGAGGGAGGCCAGAGGGGGAGCCGCCCGTTCAACCCAATGGGGTCCGTGTGGCAGAAGCTCGCCACCAAGCGCATCGTCCGCTGGGCCGCCGAGAACGGCTACGACGGCATCGACTGGCCGACCGGGCGCCAGAGCACCGAGGTCTACCCAGGCCTCGACGCGATCGGCGACCACATGGTGTGGTACGACGACGAACTGTACGTCTACAGCGACGGCAGTGAGGTCATGCAGTTGAACGCCAACGCAGACGAACTGGCGAACTACGTCGGCAGGCCGATGGCCGAGCGGCTCCTGGAGCACGAGAAGACCGTACGCAACGACCTGATCGAGCTTGAGGCATCCAAGATGGATGTCGTGGAGTCCGCGGAACAAGACGGCTACGCCGTGGTGGACAGCGACGGTGAAGTCATCGAGCTGTACGACAGCGAGTTCGACGCAGACAACGCTACGTGGCTCCGCAACGTGGAGAGTGCGAAGGACGCGCTACTCGACATCGACATCGACGGGTTCGCCCCGAGCGCATGGTCCGAGCGGTTCCTGACGGAAATGGCCGAGGACGTAGTCAACAGCGGGAACGCCTACGATGCGATCAACGATCTGACCGGTGACGTGGCCGACAAGGTGGCCGACGCCGTCGAGAACCTGCGCTACGAGAAAATCTCCTGCATCGAGCACACCACCGAAGGGTACGTCGTGGTGGACGAGTACGGAAACAAGGTGGTCGACGAAGTGTTCGACTCCGAGTCGGACGCCCTCGACGCACTGCGCGAAGAGGCTGAGTCGCTGGCCGACGACATCGACGACTACGAGGGTGTCGCCCTCGAGGTCGGCGAGACCCCGCTGGGCAACAAGGGCGGCATGTTCGTCGAGTACGACCAGCGGCTGGTGGACATCGTCAACAAGCACTACGCCGACTTCGGCGGCAAGCACAAGTGGAACCTCATCGACGCAGGCAATCCCAAGCACGGCGTGTCCGTGCTGGTCAGCGACCTGCCGGACGATATCCGGGCCGACATCGCCGGACTGGTCGACGACCACGAGGCGATCGTGCTGACACAGGCGGAGACCTGGGAGCGCGCACAGGCGCTGGCCAACTACCTGGGGCATAAGCCCCTCGTGGGCACCGAGCGCTTCATCCTGGCCCACAGCCTCGACCTGAGCGACGGCGTGCGCGAGCGGGCGCTGAGCGGGCAGGAGGAGCTCTACAGCCGGCGCGCAGGCGGCGACGACCTCGGCCTCGTCTCCGCGGTCGGCCGCGGCGTGTCCGGGGCGTTCGGCTCAGCGAAGCAGCTCGACGCTGCGGCGCTGATGAGCCGGCTCCGGAAGCAGCCCAACGTCAAGGACGCCGAGATCGACTGGCTCGGCATCGAGGCCTGGGCCCGCGACAAGGGCACCGTGACCCGGCAGGAGGTCGCCGCGTTCGTCGAGCAGGGGCAGGCGAGGGTCACCGAGTTCGTGTATGAGAGCAGCGCCAACGCGCAAGCGCCGTTCGACGACCTCACCCTGCCGGGGGGGAAGAACCACCGCGCAATCCTGGTGCAGCGGCACCCCGACACCCCCGGGCAGTCCCACTACGATGGGCCCCACTGGGACGACATGGACGTCCTCGCCCATCTGCGCGTCAACGATCGGATCGGGCCGGATGGACGGCGGCTCCTGCATATTGATGAAGTGCAGAGCGACTGGGCCAACGAAGCACGCAAGTACGGCACGCATCCCGACGGAAAGCCGCACGTCGTGTTCAACGCCAAGACCGGCGACAACATCTCGTTCCACGAGTCGATGGCTGGCGCTCGCGACGCCACACCCGACGGCCCCGACTATGACTACAACCACGTCAAGTCGATGTACCCAGCCGTCCCCGTCCCGGAGCACCCGCTCCTGCAGGACTGGGAGCAGCTCGCCGGCAAGGTCGCGCTGCGCTACGCCGTCGAGGAAGGCTACGACGGCGTCACCTGGACCACCGGCAAGCAGCAGGCCGACCGCTACAGCCTAGCCAAGGACGCCGACCGCGTCGAGTGGACCCGCAACACGGGGTGGGACGGTCGCGCCACGCAGGCATACCGCACCGAGTTCCACCGGCTGACGACAAATGCCTCACCGGAGGCAGCGGAACTGCTGGACATGTGGCCGCTCGACTGGAGCGCCGGACGGCGTGTCTTGGAGAAAATGCGGTCCGCGGGCAAGCGTCCGCCACAGGTGCTCGACGAGATCGATGCACTGATGAAGACGGCGCGGCGGGTCACCGCTGACGGCGAGATCCGCATCCATGCGTACGCAGGCGAACGTCTCGTGTTCGACGTGACGGTGCCCGAGAAGAAGCTGTCCAGCACCCTCAACCCCAAGATGGCTGGCGTCATCAAGGGATCGGGCGAGATCGACGGTAGCTTCTCCGGTGATACCTACCGGCTCGGCGGCGCCTGGGCCGAGCACCTCTACGACCGTATGCTGCCCGGTTTCTTCAAGCGCTACGCCAAGAAGTGGGGAGCGAAGCCCGACACGACCGAGATCAACCTCGGGGAGGCGGCCCACCGGGCCCGCGCCTTCGAGGGGATGGAGATGCCCGAAGGCGGAGCCGAGGCGCGGCGCGTGCTCGAGGAAGTGGCGGAGGAGTTCTCCGCGAAGATGCTCGGGCCGTGGGCAGACTACGACACCCTCCTCCAGGAAGCTGTCGGCGCTGTTTTCACGCGGCTCGACTCTCACAAGCTGCCCGACTGGTTCACTGACGAAGGGGTCGCAGCAGAGATCGATCGCCTCGCCTTTGGAGACAAGGCCGAGTCGGACGCGCCGCTGACGGTCCACCACCTGCCGGTGACCGACGCAATGCGCGAGTCCGTCCTGGACGGTCAGCCGCTGTTCAGCCGGCGGGCCATGGACCACCTCGGCTTCGGGCGCAATCCGGAAACCTACGCCGAATACGACGACGTCTTCATACCAGGGCACAAGCACGCCCTGCAGAGTGTCGCTGATCGCTGGTCCACAGCGTCCATGGGCGTTGCAGACCTCGAAGCGGACATGCTCACGTCCGCCGGGCGTGGCCCCGGTGCCGCGCGCAAGAACGCGGTCTCGATTCGAGACGGCGCCAACGCCGCCCGTGACGCGATGAAGAACGCCCAGATCGAAGAGCCGGTCATGTGGGACGGCGATTGGGATGTGGAGCGCACTCGCCCGCTTGGACGGGTGGCGATGCGGGAGTGGCTCAATGCCGGAGCTGTGAGGGCCAGGGGCACCGACCTGACGCAGGCGCAAGCGTCGCCCGCGCCTCGCCCCGTTCCCGCTCACATGGTGGAGGACCTCGACGAGACGGGAGACGTGCCCGCCTACTCGCGGCGCTCCATGGTCAAGGCATACGACGACGTCTACTCCCGTCGCGGACCTGGCCGCCCCCTCAGCGGCACCTTCTACGGCGCGGCGGACACTGGCCCCGGCGCCGGCGCCGCCTCTCCCACCCGCTGGCTCCTCGAGTTCTTCAAGACGGCGGACTTCCGGACCCTGCTGCACGAGCAGGGGCACCTCATGCACGAGCTCGCCGACCCGCACGCCAGGGCAGTGCTCGCCGCCCACTTCGACAGCTTGTCGCCGTCACAGGTCCAGGACATCAAGGACAGGGCCGCCAGCGGCGCCAACCGCTACCAGATCGCCAAGGACCTTGACCTGGTGGCCAGGACCCAGACCGACGCCGGTGTGCGCTACGAGCCCGACGTGCTCGTCGTCGTGAACGCGCTGCGCGCCGAGGACGGGGCGCGGGCGATGACCCGAGCCGGCATGGACCAGGCCGCCGAGTCGTTCCGGATCTACGTCGAGAACGAGGTGATGCCGGCCGATGACCTCGGCGTGGTGATGGCGCAACTGCGCCATGAGATCCGGGACGTGTGGGCTGTGATCCGCGGGCAGCAGGAGCAGATCAAGGTTCCCAACGCGGTGCGCTCCTACTGGGACCGGACGCTGCGCCCCGACCGGGTCGTCGCCGGAGACCTGGGCATCGGTCGCTATCCCTACAACCAGGGCACCCCCGACTTCCCGGTGGTGATGGTCCCTGCCGGACCTGGAGAGCTTGCCCTTCAGCAGACCGTGCGCGCCGACGGCATGCGCCGAGAGGCCGCCCGCATCCCCCTGCGCAACGAGGAATTGCTGCAGGACATGGACCTGCGGCCGGGCGACATCGTCGCCATGGATGACCTCGTCGCGCGAGCTGTGACCCACTACATCACCGAGCGCTCCCGCGAGTGGATGATTGGAGTGGACATGCGCGTGCTGACGCCGCGCACTGTGGTCCCCGCGGCCCGCGTGGGCATCGTGTTGGAGAAGTCGGCCAACGGCATCATGCGCGCCCTGGGCGCCATGCCCGCCGACCTCATCAAGACGGCACGGGTCGGCGACTCGTCGATCCGACTCAACAGCGGGCAGCAGGCCGGGCTGCGGGTGTACGCCCGCGAACTGGCGACGCACCCCATCGCCGGCATCTACGGGCGGCTGCTCGTCCCCGAGAAGTTCACCAACCCCAACTCGGACCTCTCCACGGTCACCTTCGCGGAGCTCCGGCGTCTCCAAGAGGTCAGCATCGACGCATCGGCCGGCGTGGCGTCCAGGCGCAGCCGCAAGGCCGAGGGCGTGTCATCGTCCGCTGCCAGCGCGCTGGTCAAGGGCATCGCGTCGCTGCCCCGCAAGATGGCGGGCGAGGGCCTGTCGAACAGCGGGTCGCGGCTCGGCAAGGCGCTGAACTACCTCAGCGAGACCTTCATCGTGAAGCGCCCCATGGAGGGCTACACCGACCCCCGCATCCAGGAGATGCTGGAGCGGGGCGCCCGCCGCATCGGCCTCGCCCAGACGTGGGTGCGGAACCAGATCATCGCGCACATCGCGAGCAAGCCGCTGAGGGAGAGGATCGGCATCACCGGTCAGTCCAGAGCCATCGAGGAGTCGCTCAAGGGAGTCGCGCAGCAGCTGTCGCCGCCCATCTGCCGCCCGAACAAGAGCGTGGACGTCGTGGACACGCTGCACGACATCCGCCGCACGTACACCGGCGGCATCGGTGATGCTCCGCGCGTGCAGGACCTCATCCACCCGGACAGCATCGCCAAGCTGCAGGGGGCTCTGGACTCGTGGCGGCATGGGCTCGACGACAGCGAGCGCGCCGCCCTGCAGGTCCTGCAGAGCTACTCGGGGCGTAATGCGGCGGTGTTCAGTCCCGAGATCCGGGCCGACATCGAGGACGCCATGGGCCACATCCTGAGGGGCGTGGACGACCGGCTCCGCATTGTCGAGGAGCGCGCCAACGAGATCGCCCTCATCCTGGCCGGCAGCAAGGACTCCAACGTCGTCATCACGATGCCCTGGTACGACAAGGTCGACCTCTACAAGGCGTTCTACGAGGGGCGGTGGACGGAGGGCGACGGACCGCAGCTCGACCTGCCCGACCGTCCCAAGACGCTCATGGACTACGCCGCGCGCCGCGGCCTGGACACGGGCGAGGTCGAGACCACGAAGATCGACCCCAACAAGCCGGCCGCCATTCGCGGCGGCCCCCGCGACAAGGGGCGTCTCCCTACCCAGGTCGACCAGAACACCATCTTCGCCGAGATCGTGACCCGGCTGCGCGCCCACGAGATCATGGGCGAAGTGTTCGACGAGATGGCCGAGTACGGCATGTTCGGCGACACGCCGCACCCCAGCCTCGCCCTGCGCGACCGTTTTTTGGACAACGTCGCCCACTACCTCAACGCGATCGTCACCTGGGACGAGGCCACCCTGCGCAAGGCAGTGGTCACAGATGGGGTGAGGGGCACCCAGGCCCTCGACCGTGCCCCCCCGCCGCCCCACCAGGACACCCGCGGCATGGACCAGACGAAGCGGGCCGGACCGCCCGGCCTGGGCGTCGGGGCCCATGACATGGAGGCCTACCGATACGCGCACGACCTGCTCGACCGCTGGGGGTTCAAGCACGGCAAGGGCAAGTGGGTACAGGTGGTGGTCGACGGCAGGCCCGTCATGGTGCCCGAGATGCTCCAGGAGCACTTCGTCGAGGCGATGGACGACGCCGCCCAGATCGGGACGGCGTTCGGCTCGGCCCGCTCCGACATCAGCCACACCACCCTGCAGGACGGGTGGACCGGGCGGTTCGACAACATCCTGAGCCGGGTGTTCGACTACCTGCCCAAGACGCTCACGCACATCAAGATGGGCCTCATCACCGGCATCCTGGTGCCGCACGTTGACACCTTCGTCGGCAACTTCCTCAACGGCTACCTGCAGCGCTACATGCGCCTGGGCCTGCCGCACATGCTCCGCGGGGACGGGATCACTCTCACCCAGACGCGCCTCGTGGGCGCCATCTCCGCGGGCCTGTTCGGCGAGGGGCGCCACCTCGGTCCGAGGGCCAGCGCGGCAGCGGGCGTGCTCATCACGCCGGACGGGCGCATCTACAGCGCCAACGAGCTCATCGACATGGCCCGCGAGCACGGGTTGGACTCGAGCCTCATCAAGGCCGAGAGCGCCGACTCGCTCATCGACGACATCGCGAAGCGGCACCGCTCGATAGTGGCCCGCCTCCCGGTCCCGCTGGAGTGGTGGCAGCAGCAGATCACGAACGCCTACACCAGCCTGGACAACTGGCACCGGGCGCACGTCTTCGTCGACGAGATCAGGCAGGGGTCGGCGCCAGCGGAGGCCGCCGACAAGGCCCGCGTGTCGATGTTCGACTACGGGCGCCTGACCGACCGCGAGAAGAAGATCGGGCGCCAGGTGAGCATGCTCTACGCCTTCGAGCGCTCGAACCAGACCCTGCTCTGGTGGACGATCCTCAACAAGCCCAGCCGCGTCATGGGCCAGCTCCGGCTCATGCGCGACCTGCAGGAGGAGTTCCTGGGGGAGGGACGACGGATCGAGATCCCGCAGGGGATGGAGGGGCGCTTCATGGCCGCCTACCGCGGCCTGTACGGGGAGGACGGGGAGAACGCCCGAGGCATCGAGGTGCAACTCGACCCGACCATGCACAAGGGCATCGCCCTGCTCAGCAAGCCGATGGCCGGCTCCGATGGGATCGGGATGTGGCTCGACCTGTACGACGCCGGGGTGTCCGGTGGCGGCGACGCTGACGCCATGAGCCGCATCATGCAGCGCGCCCCGCCGTGGTGGCAGTGGCCGGTCGTTGCCCGGACGCGCATGGACATGTTCAGCGGCCGGGACATCGATCAGTGGCAGGACGTGCCGATGTGGTACATCGCCGCGGACCGGGCGCTGACCGGCGGAACCATCGTCGACGACGTGCTGAAGGTCTACCCGCAGTACGAGCCGGACCCGGCGAAGCGCCAGAACTCCGACATCCCGTACGTGTGGCGGACCGACCAGGGGCTCGCCTGGTGGACGCTGCAGAACCTGGGCGCCCTGGTGCCGGGGCACGGGCGCACCATCAGCACGCTGGACGCATGGGACCGCGCCTACGACGACGGCCCCGTCGAGGCCATCGTCCGAGGAGCCGACAATGCCCGGCAGCTGGTCGGATACGACCCCGCTGCGTTCAACCATCCGGCCATCCCGGACCGTCTGGCCGGTCCCCAGGCCGGCATGACGCAGTACGAGGAGCGCTGGGGGCTGCTCGGGTGGCGACCGGTGAAGGTGCGGAGCCGCCGCGGCGTGTACCGGACCGACCTGCGCCGGAAGGTGAGCGAGACGAACTCCAGGGTCGTCAAGGAGCGGCGGGCGCTGGGCGAGAAGCCGTAACCGGCTGGTTCCACTGGTGGTGCTGGTCGCCGTGCTACCTTCCGGGTATCGTCGATACCCACCCCACGAGGTCCAGCATCATGAAAACCTGCCCCTACGTCAACGGCCCCCACACCCCCATCGACCACGGTTCCGTGGGCTGCAAGGCCGACGTCGTCGCCGAGTCGACCGCAGGTGCAGGCGTCACCGTCGACGGTCTGAAGATCAAGGATGGCGCCATCCAGGCCTCGGGCGTCCCGTCCGTGTCCGCATCCGCCATCCCTGATGGGATCATCATCAAGAAATTGGTGGCCGGCGACTCCGCTGGCGCCATCACGGTGTCCGGCATCCTGGTCAGCGACAGCCTCATCGGCGTCATCCACCACACTGCGGGGGCTCTGCCCGCCGATCGACTGAGCGAGACGACGATCACTGGTGACGACGAGATCACCACGTCGACCACTGACACGACGGGCGACATGCTCGAGGTCACCTGGCAGATTCGCGCCTGATCGAGCCACCGCTGAGCGGCTGACCTACGGGGCGGCATCACGCACGCACAGGGAGACCCCATGTCCGGTGGCTTCATAACGAACAAGAACGACGCCAACGTCACCGGGATCGGGACGGCGTTTGCCGTGGCCAAGGCGATCCGCCTGCTCGCCGATCCCCTGACCGACCCAGCAAGTACACACGGGGCTCTGCCCGCTCACCCGCGGGCTGAGCAACTCGACCTTGTCGTCACGGTGTCGTCGGGCGCTCCGGCCACGGCGAAGGTGCTGCTCACCTGGGACGCAAAGGGCGACAACGTGGCCTTCGGTCCCTCTGGGACCATCACCTTCGCAGCGGGCCTGACCACCACGGCCAAGCGGATGGCCACGACGAGCATCCTCACAGCTCCACGGCGTCCATCCAGCGGCACGTCCGGCGAACTGTGGCTGCACCTCATCGTCGACGCCGGCACAGTCGACCTCGTCGCCGCAGACGGGGACCTGGCCCGGCTGCACTGGACCGACACGCGGGACAGGGTGTAGGCGTGGCGTCGCTCGTCCAGAGCATCTTTGCCGCCTCCGCGGCATCAGCCGCGGAGGCGGATCCGGCCGCCTCCTCTCCCTTCGTCGGACTCTCTCCCGCCGACTCCGTAGCCATCAGCCCCGGCAAATACACCGTCGGCGACATCTCCGAGGCCGACGGGATCATCACCGTCACCGACATCTCCGACAGCGGGATGCCCACGCTCGTCTCCGAGATGTACCACATGTGGTTCATTCACCGTGAGATGACGTGGGCAGAAGTCCTCGCCGGTGTCGCGTGGCTCCGTGACGTGGCAATCGCGGCCAGCGCTGACATGTGCGTGGGCATCACCTGGGCCAACGGAACCGACCCGGATGCGGCAGGATGGTACGGGCGCACTGCCCTCTGGAGCCCAGGCAATGGCCTGACGGTGGACACCAGCTTCGGCGTCTTCGCTTTCGCGAACAACGCCTCGGTCAACCTCGTCGGATCGTCCACCTACACCGTTGTCAAGGGCGGGGTCGCAACGCTGCTGACCGACAGCGAGGGCAAGATCATCAAGCTCGGCGTCGCCTGCGTGCCGAACGGGAGCAACGGGATCGCTGCCACAGCAGGCACGACCGTGCCAGGGACCGACCCTGTGTACGTTGCGCTGACTCTCTGCCGGCGCACTGTCACGGGCTCGACGGCGAGCGGGTCGTTTTCGCTCGAGGTCGCGACGTGAACGATCTCATGGTCGTCCTGGACATCCAGCACGGGTGGAAGGGGTCGTGGTACGACCCTGGCGCCATGTGCGATCAGAACAGCGACGGCGTCATCGAGGAGTGGGAGCACGAGCACTCGCTGAGCGCCGCGTACGCCGAGTACGCCAGGATGGCCTGCGCTGGGTTCGGCCTTCGATGCGCGATCGTGCCTGACGAGATGAGGGCCAGCAACTACGCCGACGGCATGCAATGGGCCAACAGGCTCGCCCAGGACCACCGGGGACCGGCGGCGTTCGTCGCGTGCCACCTCAACAGCGTCCTTGGCGATCCGCCGAAACGTGGGATCGTCGGCTACTACAGCGCCTCTCCGCGGTCGCGCCTCCTGGCCCAGTGCCTGACGCAGCCCCTGAAGCAGTACGTGCCCGACCTCGTCGAAGAGACCGCCGAGATCCCAGTCGACCCCCAGGCGGACGAGCGCTACCGCAGGTCGATGCACTACACGATCCGGGAGGTTGGCAAGGAGGTGCCGGGCATGGCCGCCGTCTGCTACGAGCCGGCGTTCATCCAGCACCTGCGCGGTGACCGGGCTGCGGCGGACCGCCACTGTCGGCGCATCGGCCTGGCGCTGGCGCGCGGGCTACTCACATACACCACCCATGGGAGGGTTTAGTCATGCGAATCATGAGCTTCGACGTCGAGAGTGTCGGTCTACACGGTGAGGGCTACGCGGTTGGTTGGGTCGTGCTCAAGGACGGAGTCGAGATCAGTTCGGGCTACGCCGCCTGCCCGTCGGCCCACGCGGAAGGCACCGTCGCCGACCGGGTGTGGATCGAGGCCAACATCGACCCCCACCTGCCCGATCCCACGCACCACACCCCCCGTGAGGTCCGCGACCACTTCTGGGCGGCGTGGATGAGCGAGAAGGTGGCCGGCGCCGTCCTGGCGGCCGACTGCGCGTGGCCGGTCGAGGCTGGCTTCCTCAAGCTCTGCATCGCTGACTGCCCTCTCGAACGCAACTGGGACGGGCCCTACCCGCTGCACGACGTTGCCACCGCGCGCCTTGCCGCCGGCCTCGGCCCGCTGGCCACGGTCGAGCGGTTGCCTGTGGAGGAGCCGAAGCACCACCCCACCGCCGACGCCCGGCATTCTGCGCGGCTGCTGATCGAGGCGCTGACGATCAGAGGCGTGACGCGGTGAACGCCGTCGTCCGCGCCCAGCTGCTGCGCCTGCTCCTGACAGTCTGGTCGGGGCTCTTCGACCCTGATCAGCGGTGGAGCTACCGCGCGTTCGCCGCGTTCGTTGTGGCCACCGCCATGGCTGTCCGCGGCATCGAACTGTCGGACGGCTGGGTTGCGATCACGCAGTGGTTCGTCGGCGGCGAGGCGCTGCGCATGTCCGCCGTCGTCGTCGGCCGCGGGATATCGGACCTTGGCTCGGCCATTGCCGACCGCCGGGTCGCCCCCGGCGCCACCATCCCACCCACGGGGCCATGATGGACGACCTGCTCGCCAAGATCCGCCACTGGTTCACCTACCACCAGCCCACCGACGAGACCGCGCCCAAGTACGCGGCGATCCGGGCGGCCGAGGACCGGTGCCACGAGGCGATCCGCCTGGTCGAGTGGGAGATCGGCCCAGACTCGGCGCAGTGCCACAAGGTGATCAACGAGGACTTCGAGCGCTTCGCCGTGGCCATCGCTGAGCGTTGCCCGCCGGGCGACGACATGAACGCCGCCCTCCGCTGCGTGCGGCTCGCCCGCAACGCCATGAACGAGGGCATCGCCCAAGGCAACAACCCTCGCCACCCGCACATGAACGGCAGCTTCCTGCTGATCGAGGCCCAGCGGCAGCTCACGCTCGCCCGGTGGCAGGCCAACAGCGCCATCGCCTGCGGCGGACGCTGACGTGGGCGGCTGGCTCGTCGCCGCTGTCGGCATCGCGGTGCTCCTGCTCCTGCTGGGCACTTCTGCCGGCCGCGGGTGGCTCCTGGCCGCCAGTGGACAGACCACCCTCGAGGACCCCATGCCGCTCGTCGCCCGCGTCCCGAGCCTCACGCTGCAGGCCAAGGTCGTCCTCGTCGGTCTGCTGGTTCTCGCCATCCTCGTCGGCCTGACCGCCCTCGGCGTCCTCGACTGGCCCGTCGTCGCAGGCGCCGGCGGGGCTGCTGCAGGCGGCTGGACCCTGGCCCGTCAGCGGGCACAGCGACGCGCGGAGGCCGCCGGGCACCCCGACACGCCGCCCACCGCCGAGCACGAGCTCGCGCAACTCGCCCGTGAGGGCATCGCCCAGGACGCCGAGCGCGCACGGCAGGAGACCGCGTCTGCGCTCGACGGGACCGGCCCCTCTCCGGCGGATGTGGCTCGGTCCCGGCGGGGGCAGCGCTGATGTCGATGTACGACCAGCCCGCGCTCCACTACACGCTGCGGATGCTGTCGATCATGGGCCTATCCGCGTTCACGTTGCCTGAGCAGGCCAGCCGTCACCGCTTCGGGCGCGAGCGCAGTCCCGGTGCGCGGGCCCGCCGTAGGTGGAAGATGCGACGGCGCCGGGGGCAGCGATGATGATGCACGCCTTGACGCTGCTGCTGGCTGCGTCCGTGGTCCGCGACACCAGCACCGACACCGGCACCGACACCGATGCGGACACCGACACCGATGCGGACACCGACACCGCGCCGGCGCCCGTGCTCGAAGTCGTCCTCCACCCGGTCGACCTGGCACCGTTCGACTTCGACACGCTCACGGGCCGATCGCTGGGCGGGCGCCACGAATTCGTGTCGCCCCGACAGCGCGCCCTGGGCGTCCGAGCCGAGCGGCGGTGGAAGCATGCGAGGGGGCGCCGGTGAGCGGCCCCACCGTCGCCATCGTGGGCGCCTTCATCGGGTCCGGCATGCGGGTCGTCGACCCACGCAGCATCGTGCCACCCAGCGGACGGTGGCCGCTGCTCTGCGCCTGCGACCGGCCCCCCGATGGTACGCAGCGCGAGGGCGAGATCGTTACGCTGGCCCCGCCGTTCGACGTTCCGGGCTGGAGCTACGTGTCCTGGTGGGACCGTCACGGTCCTGACACGAGGAGAAACGTCACCACCGGCATCCTCGCTCCAGGGACGTGGACGCCGGAGCAACTGATCGCTGCAGCCCGTGTGCAGGCCCCCTGGGCGTTCCGTGTCACCGTCCAGACAGGAGCACGCTGATGTGGCCCCTCATCGCCCACCTGACCGGCGACTACGTCCTGCAGAACCAGTGGATGGCCGACCAGAAGACGAAGCGCTGGCTGCCGGCCGCCCTGCACGCCCTGCTCTACGGGTTGCCCTTCCTGCTCCTGGTCGAGTCCTGGCAGGCCTGGGTGGTCATCGTCGCCACCCACGCGCTCATCGACCGCTACCGGTTGGCCCGGTTGTGGGTCGAGTTCTGGGGTGTGGGCTTCTGGCCGACCCGGATAGGTCGCGCCGTCGCGAAAACCCAGGGCGACGATCCCCTCGCCGCCGGCTCGCAGTCCCCGCCGGCCTTCCTGTCGGTGTGGCTGCTCATCATCGTCGACAACTGCTGGCACCTCACCATCAACCAGCTGGCCATCGAATGGCTGCGCTGACCGTATTCGCCCTGTGCGCCCTCCTGCCGGCCCGCGCCGCGGAGCCGTCCGATGTGCCGTCGCTCCCGCCGCGGCCCGTCCTGGGCCCGGTCGCGCTCGACGAGTGCGCCGAGGCGGACCTGCCCGGGGAGATCCCGGCGGACTGCCGCGGCATCGTCCTGCCGGTCACCGTCTGGGCCCACCTCGAGGACCTCGCCGACGACTCCCGAACCGTGCGCGCCCGCCACCAGGTGGACGTCGCCGAGTTGGCCGCCCGGGCGGACCGGGAGCGCTGGTGGCGCGAGCTTGCCGAGGACACGCTCGACGAGGAGCGGCGGCGACACCGCCGCGCCGTCGCAGTCGTTGTCGGCGGCGCTGTAGCGCTCGCTGCGGCCTCGACCTGGGGTGGGATCAGCGTCTACCGCGCCGGGGTGCGCGACGGACTGGAGGGGATCCGATGAGACGCGCCCTGCCGCTCATCCTGACGGGCACGTCGTCGGTATCCGTTGCTGCAGCGGAGAGCCCGACGATCGGCGATGCGGTCGGCGTCCTGTGGCCATGGTTGGTTGGACTGGGCGGCGGCCTCATCGTTCTCGTCGGCGCGGCTCGGCTCATTGTCGCTCCGTGGCAGCGCGTCGTGAGTCGGGTAGAACGGCACCATCGGATCATCGACGAGCCCGACGAAGGAGACCCCCTGCCGGCTCGGGTCCGACGGTTGGAGGAGACCGTTCAGAGCTTGTGCTCCATGCCTGCGCAGATAGCGGCGCTACAGGCCCAAGCTGTAGCGTCCGAGGCGACGCAGGCCAGGGTGAGCGACGGTCTGCGCCTCGTGCTTGACGAACTGAAGGCCCTGCGAGCCGACGAGGAACTCACCGGTCGGCACACGCCGGTTCCGGGGGGCGTCGGTGAGCAGGCGTAGAGCAGTAGCTCTCGCGCGCATCGAGGGCGCCGTCGAGCAACTCGGCAGGACAGCGGCGCCTGGCCTGGTCCGGCCGTTGGCGCCCCTGTCGAGCGTGGACGGGGTTAGCCTGGAGCGGCTGTCCCGTGACGGGATGCTGTCGGTCGGTCAGGTAGTCCAGCGGGTCGACGCCGACGGGTGGGTCGTGCTCGAGGAGTACCGGGGCACGGTGTACGACGCCGACTCAGGGGAGTACAGGCCCTGGGTACGGCGCCGGAAGGACCTGGAGCTTGCCCACTACGAGGAACGGCGCCGGGTCCTGGTGTCGATGGGTCGCGACGTTCCGGACGACCTGGACGACCGGCTTGCGGTGCTGTCGTCGTCCTGACCCTCTCGGGCAGTGTGTCAGTCGTTGGCCGCCCGCCCCTCCAGATCCTCCCGCTCCTCCCGCTCCTGGACGTTCAGGTCCATGGCTCCGCAAGGGAGGAGGCGGACCTTCAGCTGCATGCCGCGCCGCCACGCCCCGCGGGCCAGGTCGGCGACGGTGCAGTCCAGCACCAGCTTGCGCGGGCGGCGGATGACGTCAGGCGGGCAGGCGCAGTCGCCGTCCCAGGTCGGCATCAGCGATCCGCACCAGAAGCAGCGGTGCGGTGCGCGGAAGCCCATGCGGCGGCGGCGGGTGCGTCGCTGTTGGCTATTCATGGCGTGTCCGGCACGGCGTCCCACTGGGCAGCACCAGCGGCCCGCCCGTCTCCTGACTGAGCACCGGCACGAGGCGCTTGCCGACCTTGTGGTGCAGCGTGCCGGCCCTGGTGAGGATCACGGCGTGCCAGGTCACGACCTCAACTCCATCTCGGCAGCCACGATCGCTCGGCCGATGACCTCGGCCACCTGCGGAACCACTGCGTTGCCGATGCACTTCAGGCGGTCCACCCGAGAGGGAACCCCATCAGCCACTCGACCCACATCGGGTTCAGGGAGCCACCGGCCTGGTTCGCTAATTGTGCGCCGTGGTGTACCGCTCTTGGCGTGTGCGTCCTCGGATGCGCCTGCGGAGTCGCCCAGATCCGCACGGCCGTCTGCAATCCGATCTGTGCCTTCCGGCCGTCCGGCCGTTTCCCGGTCGGCGTTGTCCCGACTGGTACAGCCCTGGACCCCGTCCCGTCTGAGGCGCTCGGCGTCGGCCACATCGCCAGGCAGCTCGGCCACTTCTGCATCGACGGGCACATCTGTTTCGCTGTCGCGGTCGGTGTAGCGACGAGCGACGATGAAGAGGCGATCACGGCGGTGATGGGCGCCGACGGAAGCAGCGGGGATGCAGTCCCAGACTGCATGATACCCGATCGCGGCCAGCGTTCCGAGAACGACGTCAAGCCCCCGAACACGGAGAGCTGCGACGTTTTCCACGACGACGTAGAGAGGTCGAAGCTCGCGAACGATGCGGGCGAATTCGAACCAGAGTCCGGACCTCGCACCATCGAGACCAGCGCCCGCGCCAGCGAAGCTGATGTCTTGGCAGGGAAATCCACCGCAGATGACGTCGACGGGCTCGAGGTTGTGGGCTCCGACTTCACAAACATCTTCGTACCTCCTCACGTTCGGCCAATGCTTTGCCAGGACCCTCCTGGCGTACTCGTCTCGCTCCACCTGCCACGCCGTGTGACCCACGCCGGCCCATTCCAGGCCAAGCTCCAGGCCGCCCACTCCGCTAAACAGCGAGCCGATCCGAAGGTTGAGGCCCATTATGCCACCGCCCACGGCTCGGGCGGTGGGACGTCGAGGTGCTGACGCAGGCTGGGCCAGAGGTCGCGGAACAGCGGCATCACCTGCCTCCAAACACGTAGTCGGTGCAGTCGCTGCGGCCCGTCCTGCGGCACCACCGCTCGCGGGTCAGGATGGCTCCGGGGGGCGCGTCACGGAGCGCGCGGATCGCGTTCCGGCCACGGGTCCAACGTCCGTGGTAGTTCGCAATCGAAGCGCCGCACCAGCGCTCCGGCTCGACCCATCGCTGACAGTCCTCGCACCACCACGGGTGAGACTGAGGGCCGCGCAGATACCACCTGGTGGTGTATCGGGGGCGTGCCATCAGTCGCCCTCCACGAGGTCAGTCAGCGGGACACGGAGCGGCTCCCTGCCTACCACGTCGAGCCCGATCGCCTCCTCCCACGAGTCGCAGACGGCGAGATCGGCAACGGCCTTGTGGGCGCTCTTCTGGT
>CALDOK010000221.1 GCA_937912125.1 uncultured Pseudomonadota bacterium | reverse complement strand
TTTCCCGGGGCCGTTCGCGCAGACGACGCCGTGGGCGTCGCGGCACAACGTCCCCCAAGGGCTGCTCGTCGCCCCTCTTTCCCGAGGCCGTTCGTGCAGACGACGCCAGAGCGTCACCCCATGCGCAGTCGCCGATATCAGTCGTCGCAGGGCGGGACGCCCATGGCCTCGGCGAGACTCCACACCTTGCGGACCCTGACCTTGGCACCAGACTCCAGCACGCGAGCGTGGCAGGCCAACCGGACTGAGAGATCGCGATCGGTGCCCAGGTGTTCGTCGAGCAACGCGACCTCTGCGTCGCTGGCGGGCTTGAGCGTGCTCTGGCCCTCGAGGACGTCGACATGGCACTTGCCGCAGTGCCCGTCCGGGCAGTGGGCGTGGATCGGCGTGTCCAGGGACTGGGAAGCCATGACCAGCGTGTACTGCGGCTCGGCCTCGACCCGGTGCTCGCTGCCGTCGGGCAACACCAGGGTGAGCTCCAGGGCGGTGGTCTCGGCCCGTTCGGACGGCTGGGTCCCCAGCAGCCGCGCCTTGAGGCGCTTGCGGATTCCAAAGCGGCTCATGCTTCGTCTCCATCGTTCTCGGACTGCGCCTGGTGGGACCAGGGCGGGCGGTAGGGATCCCAGGTGCCCGCCTCCACAGCGGTCAGGGAGGCCACCAGGTACTCGAACGCGTCCTTGGGGGTGTCCACGTAGTGCACCAGGTCCAGATCGCGCTCGCTGATGGTGCCCCACTTGGCCATGGCCTCGATGTTGAGCACTTCCTTCCAGTACTCGGAGCCGTACAGCAGCAGTGGCATGCGCTTGGCCAGGCGCCCGGTCTGGCGCAGGGTGAGGCTCTCCATCAGCTCGTCCATGGTGCCGAAGCCACCCGGGAAGGCCACCAGCGCGCTGGCCTTGTAGACGAACCAGTACTTGCGCATGAAGAAGTAGTGGAACTCGAAGGCCAGCTCGTCGCTGACGTACTGGTTGACGCGCTCCTCGAAGGGCAGTGTGATGCCCAGGCCCGCGCTGCGGCCACCCTCGACGTCGGAGGCCCCGCGGTTTGCAGCCTCCATGATGCCGGGACCGCCGCCGGAGCAGATCACGTACCTGCGGCACCCGTCGCGGTCCACGGACCACTCGGTGAGCATCCGGGACAGCAGGCGGGCGTCGTCGTAGTACCGGGCCAGCCGCACCTTGTTGGCCGCCACCTGGGCCGCGAACTCCGCCGCCTCGCGGCCCTCTTGCGAGGCGTGGGCCAGCTCACGCTGGGCATGATCGTGCCTCGAACGCGCCACCTCGCTGGACAGTGGCCTCGCGGAGCCGAAGATCACGATCATGTTCTCGACGCCCTGGGCTTCGAAACGCTCGCGGGGCTCTTCGTACTCGCAAAGGATCCGGACGGCGCGCGCAGCGCGGCTGTCCAGGAAGGCTTGGTTCTTGTAGGCCTTGTCGGGGGGCATGGATCACCGGGTCCAGAGAACCCCACCAGTCTATGGGCTCCCACGGCGTCGGCAAGCGCAGGCCGGGAAATGCTCCAGGTCTCGAATGCCCGGTGACACAATCCCGTCGGGCCGGTGTCCAGAGCGTGCACGGGCGAACCGCGTCACGCGGCCTCCGTCCGAGGTCCGGGCACCCCACCGCATCCGAGGCGAGACTCCATGCGCATCGCACTCCCCATCATGGCCTTCGGCTTGGCCCTTCAGGGCTGCATCATCTACGACCACGACTGCCCTGGCTGCGATCCCGATCGCCCAGGCGATCGCCCCGACGACTACCCGGATCGCGACGACGATCCTGACGACTGCGAGTCACCCTGCGACGACGACACCGGCGACGTCGAGCAGCCCCCGCCCCCTGACTACGGCTTCTACCTGACCCCCGACGAGGCTGAGCAGGGCCAGGTCTTCATCGCCTCCCTGCGGGCCGATGGCGAAGACGCCGTGGACCTGGCCAGCATCACCGATCTCCGGCTCTTTGGCGAGGTCGAGATCCTGGCCTCGGATCTGCGCAGCTCCGAGCTGCTGCTGACCGTCCAGGTCGCTGGAGACGCGGCGCTGGGGCTCGTGGACTTGCTGGTGGAGCTGGACGACGGCTCCGCGGCCTTCGAGGACGGCGTGCTCGAGATCTTCCCGGCCGGTTCAGGCCACGAGGCCGGCGGCACGGACGACGGCTCCAACCCCTGCGAGTGACCGCGCCCCACGGTGCGGTTCTAACGTTCTGATCGCAGCCCTCTCAGCACCGCCTGGATGATGGCGCCGCTGCGGGGGCTGTCTCCACAGCAGGCGGCCACGCGCTGCACAGCCGCCCGGCTGTGCAGCCGATGCACGACCCCGAGCCAGAAGTGGTCGAGATCGGGCCCCCAGACAGCAGCGAGGTAAGCCGCCACCGGGGTCTCCGGGTGCTCCTCGAGCAACAGGGCCGCGGCGGCCTGGGCGGGCTCGACGGCGCCGTGGGCCAACAGCGCCGCCGCAGGCTCTGGCCTGCCCGTGGCACGGGCCGCGGCCACCAGGCCGGCGTGGTGCCCCACCGCCGCGTGCTCCCAGCATGCCTGCACGAAGGCGGGGTGCGCTGCAGCCGCGCGCAGCTGCGCCAAGCCTGGCTGCGGCTCCTGGGCCGCATCGGACAGGGCCACCAGCCAGCCCGCGGCCGGGTGCCGCAGAGCCGCCTGGTCCAGGATCGTGGAGGTGTCGCCCCCCGCGAGCACCACGAGCCGCCGGTACAGCGAGCCAGGGGACAGCTGCAGCTCGAGGGTGTCGAGCACGGCCAATGCCGCCTGCACCAGCCTGGGGCCAGCAGGTGCCCGGGGGCCGAGGGCCAGATCGGTCAGGGCGATGGGGTCCTGCCGCTCGAGCGCGCGGAACAGCGCCAGCAGGCTGCGGTCGGCCGCGCAGGCCGCGACCACCAGGGCGCGCAGGCGCTCGAGCTGGCCGCGAGGATCGACGGCATCAAGGGCGCCGGCCAGCACGTCACGCTCCCAGCTTCCATCGAGGTCGACTGGATCTCGCGCGCTCATGAAGCCCCCCCGGGATGCAGGCCGCAGGCGAGCTCCCAGCTGGGCTTGGTGGATGGGTCCAGCGCTCCCGAGGCCGCCGCACCCACCACCACCAGAGGCGGCCGATGGGGGGTGAACACGCCTGGAGCTGTGCTGGGTACGCCGCGGATACACAGCAGTGGGTGCGCGCCATCGAGCAAGGGGGTGGTGAGGTCGCCGAGCTCGTACAGGACCTCGAGCCCCGTGCCCGCGACCCCCAGCCCCTGGCCATCCCAAGCCACCATCAGCAGGGCCAGATCCTCCCCCCGATCCGGGCCCAGCAGGTCGCAGTCGAGCTCGGCCAGCAGCTCCCAGGCGGAGCGCAGCAGCCCGAAGCGGTCCCGGCCATCGATACCCGCGAGCTTGGCCCGCAGCACCGCGGCCGCCTCGAGGGCCGCCGGGGGGTCGCGGCGCGTGTTGACCGCGGCGGCGAGGTGCAGGTGAGCCGAACCGCACTGAACAGCCAGCCTGAGGTGACCGTTGAAGGGGTAGCGGCCGGGGGCGCCAAGCAACAGGCAGCGCGGAGCGAGACCCATGGGCAGCCTAGCGCCGGAAGGACCCGCTCGACGGGTCGAGGGTTCCGAGGAAAGGGTTGAGGATCTCGGGCTCGGCCTGGAGCCAGTTGGCGTTGGCGGAGGGGCAGAACGCCACGGCCACTTGCTTGGAGCCGCCCTGATTGGCCTGAACCAGGACGATCACCTTGTTGGACACCTCCACGAACTCGCCGCGGATCTTCTCCAGGCCGCCACCGGCCACCGGCTCGAGCAGGCCCGCGACCTGCTGGGCCAGCCCCCGACTGTGGGAGGAGATGTCCGTCGCGGCGGCGGCATCCAGGGACACGCCTCGCAGCGCCTGCAGCTCGGCCTGGACTAGGGGCAGATCATCGCGGGCCAGCGCGCGCTGCATGTCCAGGTACTCGGCCACCACGCGGCGGACGCGCTCACTGCTGCAGCACACCACGGCCGCTTCATCGAAGGGCACCCCGGGCTGCTGCGGCACCACCGGTTCCTGCGGCGTCGGCGCGGAGACGGGTGCTGGATCGGCACCGCAGCCCAGGCCCAAGGCCAGCACCACGAGCGTGACACGGTTCATGGCTACAGCTCCTGCTGAGGAGGGGTCAGGGAGATCAGGGCCACCTGCTCCACCAGGTGCAGGAACACCCGGATGCCCACGAGCAGGGCGTCGTCATCGAAGTCGTAGCCGGCGGTGTGGACACCCGGCTTGGCGGCGTCGGGCCCACCGGAGCCCAGGAAGAAGAAGGCTCCCGGACGCTCCAGCAGGTAGAGGCTGAAGTCCTCGGCGCCCATGCAAGGGAAGGGGCTGGGGCCGGTGTGACTCTGCGCAGCGTCGGCGATGGCGCGCTGGACCCGTTCGGCGCCCAGGGCCCCGTTGACCGTGGCCGGGTAGGGCGCGATGAAGCGCAGCTCGGCCAGGACCCCGTGGGGTTCGGCCGCACCGCACGCCAGGGCCTCCAGCCGCTGCTCGATGCGAGTCATCAAGGCGTCGTCCAGGGTGCGGATGGTGCCCGAGAGTTCGACCCGATCGGGGATGATGTTGCCCTTGGCGCCGCCCTTGATGCTGCCGAAGCTGACCACCGCCGGCTCGAGGGGATGCACCATGCGGCTGACCACCGTCTGGGCGGCGAGCACGAACTGGGCCGCAGCTACGATGGGGTCTCGCACCACCTGGGGCTGGGAGCCGTGCCCCCCCTGGCCCATGAAGCTGGCCTCGAACAAGCGCGAGGCGGCCATGACCGGCCCCAGAGTGACCGCGGCAGCGCCCGTGGGAAGCTGGGGCCAGTTGTGCAGCCCGTAGACCTCGGGCACGCCCTCGAGCACGCCCTCGCGGATCATGCGCTCGGCCCCGAGCCCGCCCTCTTCGGCAGGCTGGAAGAACAGGCGCACGTTGACCGGGGCCTTCGCCCGCACCAGCGCCCGGGCCACCCCCACCACCATGGCCATGTGCCCATCGTGGCCGCAGGCGTGCATGCAGCCCAGGTTGCACGAGCTGTAGTCCAAGCCCGTCTCCTCGGTGATGGGCAGGGCGTCCATGTCGGCTCGCAGGGCCAGGGACACGGGCAGGTCAGGACGAGTCTCGACCACCAGGCCAGTCCCGGCGATGGTGCGGGGCGCGAGGCCCAGGCCCTCGAGCTGGGTGCGGAGCACATGCTGGGTGTTGTGCTCCTGCCAGGACAGCTCGGGGTTGGCGTGCAGGTGCTGCCGCAGACTGCGAAGTCCAGGAAGATCGGAGGTGAACAGGGCATCGAGGCGGTGGCTGGGCATGGGGCTGGGATAACCCGTGCCGGGCGGACCGGCGGCGGCGTGGGAGCGCGGCATTCGAACCCACGGGGGCCCACGATCCCCACGGACCACGGTCGCGACGACGACGCTGGCGAGCGGGCCACCGCGGACCTATAGGGGGCCTCGACCCCTGCTGGAGGCCCTATGTCCGCGTACAAGCGCCTGATTTCCCTGCTCCCCCTCGCTCTGCTGAGCCTCCCGGCCCAAGCCCAGGAGGCCACCGAGGCCGCCGCTGCGGCCGCCGTCGAGCTGGCCGCCCGCGAGCCCGGCATCGTGGCCCTGGCGGTCAAGGGCTTCTACCGCAGCATCATGCCGGGGCTGCTCGTAGGCAAGCTGGGAGCCATCTATTGGTGGCAGCTGCTCTACCTGCTGCTCGTCGCCGTGGTGGCCTGGGCCATGGGCCGCGCCTTCCACGGGGTCCTGCACAACTGGGTGTTCCGGCTGGCCACCAAGATCAAGCTGCCCCTGAGCGAGGCCCTGTTCCGCAACCTGCGGGGGCCCATGACGATGATGGTCACCTCGAGCGTGCTGTACTGGGGCATCATCGACGCGGGCCTGCCCCCCGGCCCCGAGGCCAAGCTGCTGTTCGTCGCCCAGGCCCTGCTGGCCATCGCCGCGGTGGCCTTCGCCTACCGTGTGGTGGACGTCTTCGAAGGGCTGGCCCGGGAGTACGCCAGCAAGACCGAGGGCAAGCTCGATGACCAGCTCGTCCCCATGGTGGGTCGCGTGCTCAAGGTGGCCGTGGTGGCCCTGGGCATCGTCTTCGTGCTGCAGAACCAGGGCGTCCAGGTGGGCTCCCTCATCGCCGGCCTGGGCATCGGTGGCCTGGCCTTCGCCCTGGCCGCCAAGGACACGGTCGAGAACCTCTTCGGCTCTCTGACCATCTTCCTGGACCGCCCCTTCCAGATCGGCGACTGGATCGTCGTGGACGACAAGTGGGAGGGCGTGGTCGAAGAGGTCGGCCTGCGCTCCACCCGCATCCGCAGCTTCGGCAAGTCCATGATCTCGGTGCCCAACGGCAAGGTGGGGAACTCCACCATCAACAACATGGGCCAGCGGCCCTTCCGCCGGCAGACCGCCACCATCGGCATCGAGTACAGCACCCCCACCGACAAGATCGAGGCCTACGTGGCCCGCCTCAACCAGATCGTGGCCGAGCACCCCGAGACCTGGGACGGCACCTGCGAGATCCACTTCAAGGACTTCGGGGCCAGCTCCCTGGACATCATGATCTACTTCTTCGTCGAGTGCCCCGACTGGCACCGCGAGCTCCAGGTGCGCCAGGCCATCTTCATCGCCTTCATGAAGGCCGCCGAAGAGCTGGGAATCAACTTCGCCTTCCCCAGCACCAGCCTGTACGTCGAGAAGGTGCCCGAGCTGCAGGTGCGACGGCTGGGCTAGGACCCACGCCGGGGGCAGCACCCCTGGGCTCAGGAAAGATCGCATCGATGCGATCCAGGACAGGTGCCTCCACCGTTGCAATGAATGGTCATTCAGCTTACGGAAAGGGACGATCCACACCCCTGCATCGAGGCTGAAAGCATGATTGC
>CALDOK010000220.1 GCA_937912125.1 uncultured Pseudomonadota bacterium | reverse complement strand
GATCGCCAGCACGCGGGTCTCCCGAACGGTGTCATCATGGGCATCTCGGAGTGCATCGAGGTCCAGGGTGGGATCGAGCTCCAGCAGATCCGTCGCACCCAGAGCGCCGCAGAGAAGCCCTGCTTCCTCGGTCAGCTCGACCATGTCCACGATCAAGGCGTCGCCCTGTGTGGGGATCGGCGAGGTCTCCTCGCGCCAGGCCCGCTCGCCGAACCAGGCGTCCAGGCCGGCCGATGTCTGGTCCCAGCGGGTGCCGAGCAGCTCCTCGACATCTCGTGCCTCAGGGCTCTGGAGCTGTTGGAGCGCCCCACAGGCGCGGCAGAGGAGGCCGAAGCCGAGGGTCTCCACGTCCGTCTGCTTGAGCCACTCGGGCACGAGTGACCGGCCGTCCGTGGTCAGGAACACGCCGTCATCGCTGACCTCCAGCTGCATGGAGCCCAGGATGTGGGTCAGCCTGACGGTCTCGCGGTCGTCCTGACCGCAGGCGGGGCAGTGGGTCCAGGGGATCATGATGGCTCCTCGTTCGGGGGTGGGGTGCGAGCGGCGTGGGCCCCTATTCTTGGGGGTCCGCTCACCCATAGTGGACCGTTGCGCGAGCATGCTCTGACAACCGCGGGAGAGGCCCTTCCAAAAAGCGCGCCGCAGGGAGGAGCGCGCCGCAGGGAGCAGACCGTCAGGTCTGCCGGGAGTCGCGGTCCAACCAGTGTGAGGGGCCAGCGCGGCCGCCATCCATCCCACCTTTGGAGGACAACCATGAAAGACTCGTTCCATCGCGGCTGCTGTGGCCGTCAAGCCTCGGAGGGCTGAGCCATGGTCCGTGAACAACTCGCCATGGTCGAGCGCATCCGGACTCCAGCCGACCTGCCACCCGAGGGCAGGCTCGCCGACGATCTGCTGCTCATCGCCTGCTCCACAATCTGCTGCGATCCTGCGGCCCTGTTGCGCCTGCTGGAGCTGGCCCAGGCCGGTGAGCTGTCGGAGGCGAGCGATCGGGACTTCGCTCCCCCCTCGCCGCACCAGGCGGACTGGGCCGAGCTCGATCCATGGTTCTGGGAGGACGATGAGATCCATGGGGAACGCCGCGCCACGGTTGGGGTCCTGTGGGCCGCCGCTGACGGTGAGAGCTGGGAGACCTTCCTGGTCTTCGGGCTAATGCCCTTCCCCAGGGGCGAGGAGATTTTCGCGGTACCGCCTACCATTGGACCTGTCGTGACCACCGCGAGCGCCGTGCTGCACGGCCTGGTCCTCGCCATGGCAGAGCGCGAGTTCGTGCCACAGTCTCTCATCGATGCCTCGGCGAGGATTCACGTGCTGCGCGCGGGGGTTCACCTCCGGCACAGCCTGCCTCGGAGCTGGCGCGCCGGGGGGTGAGGACCTTGCATCCACAGGGCGGGGAGGACGTCGGAGAGCCGCAGACAGGGACAGGAAGCTGCCTACCCGGCGGCCAACGTGTGCACGAACACCCCGCGCCCCGAACCCAGGCGTTCCGCCGCCTCAGCCACGGATTTGTGGTGCGTGAACAGCAGAATCTGGGTCTTCCCTCCCAGCTCCGCCAGCACCTCGAGGCAGGCTTGTGTCCTGTCGTCATCGAATCCCACCAGGATGTCGTCCACCACAAAGGGCACAGGCATCCCCTTGTCCACGGTCTGCTCGAGGATCGCAAGCCTCAGCGCGAGGAAGAGCTGGTCGCGGGTGCCGTCGCTCATGCCGTCCACGCCAACCTCGTCGGCGTCAGCGCGGATGCCCAGGAGGATCGGCTTGCCGCGGCTGTCGAGCTCGTCGCGCAGGCCCGAGAACGAGCCCAGGGTCAGGCGAGCGAAGAGCTGGCCCGCCCGCTCGAGCACCGGCGCCTGGTTGGCCGCGCGGTAGCTTTCGATCTCTCGCTGCAGGACCAGTGACGCGATGGACAGCCGCAGGTAGCGAGTGGCGCCGTCGCGGATCTCCGCCAAGGCGCTCTCGGCCTCCTGCTCGTGCCCCGCCGCCGCCGCGTGACCGTCGTGGCGCTTCATGGTCTCAGCCACGGTGGTGCGCTGATCGCGCAGTTCGTCGCGCTGGGTGGCCAGCAGCCCGATGTCGTCATCCACTTGTTCCAGCTGGCCCGGAAGCTCGTCCGGATTCACGCCCTCGGCTTCCTCCTCGAGCGCGTACATGGACAGACCGTCCGACGCGACGCGCAGCTGCTGCTCGAGCTGCCTGCGACGGTCCTCGAGGGCTGCGACCTCGGCGGATCGCGCCTCGGCCTGCTCCAGCGCGGCGTCGGTCTGTACCCCAGCCCGGGCGCGGAGCTCGACGAGCCTCGCTTCTGCGGCCGCGACTTCGATCTTGGCCGTGGCGATGTCGTCTTCGAGCCCCGACAGCTCATCTGCCAGCCTACCTCGACGGGCCTCCACCTTCGTGGCCGCCTCGAGCTCGTCGCCCAGCCGCGCAGCGACCTCGACCCACGGCCGGTCGCCCCTGGCGTAGCCGGTGCGCTCGACGAAGGACTGGACCTGCCCCTCGAATCGCTCGACGTCCTTTCTGATGCCGAACAGACGACGGCCCAGCTCGGCGTTGGTGTCGACCGAGGTGAACAGCAGGGTCAGCTGCTCCATCATCGACTCCACGAGCGCGGGGGGGGCCTCCGCGTCGAGCTGCAGGCCCGCGATGGCTGCGGCCCAGGCAGCCCTCCAGGTCACGACGCTGGCGTCGAGACCGGCCAGGTCCTGGCGCGCTCCTGCCAGGTCTTCGTTGATGCGCGCGAGGGTGTTTGTGGCCTGTCTGTGCTCGTTCGCAAGCTGCTCCGCTCGCTCAACCTGACGATCGCAGTGGGCGATCAGCGGCGCGAGCGCCCCGTCCTTGGCTGCGGACGGTGGTCGCACGGCCAGGGCCAGCAGGCTCTCGCGGTGCTGCTCGCGTGCATCGATCAGTGCACCCGCCTCCTGGCGCAGCTCGTCCAGCCGCTCGGCCAGCTCCACCAGGGTCGCCGCGCGTGCGGTCCAGGCCTTCATCTGCTCCGGCCGGGTCGGCGCGAAGTCCCACTGCGCCCAGGCAGCGTTCCACTCGGTGGTCCAGTCCCGACGGCGAGCGGCGGCGCCCACCTCGGCTTCCGTCAACAGCTCCAGCTGCCTGTCCAGCTTGCCAAGCTGCGCCTCGAGGGCGGCCCGCTCGTGCACCCGCTTGCCATCATGCCGCAACGCGTCGGCCACGCGATCGGCGTCGCTGACGAGGCCTTCATAGCCGTCGGGCAGGGTGTGGTCGCCCAGCAGCTCAGAGGCCTCGGCTGCGACATCTTGGCCGTGCAGCCAGCTGCGTCGCACCAACCGCCAGCCCTGCTCCCGGCGCTGTCGGGCCTCGCCCAGGCTGTCATCCGAAGGCACCATGCCGTCGCGGAGCAGCTTGCCGAGCTGCGCGTCGACATCGATCCGCTCCTGCTCGTGGTTTCTGCGTTCGCGGCCACGGTCGCGCTCATCTTCCTCGAGCCTGGCGAGGCGATGCTCGAAGTGGTCCAGGACGCCGTCGGCCGGCAGCGACCGGGACAGGACCCCGGCCAGCGAGCCGGAGTAGGGGGCCAGCTGGACCAGCTGCGCTTCGACCTTCTTCTCGGCCCTGGCCACCTCGCGGCTGGCCTTGGCCACCAGCACGTCCAGCTCGCCCTGCGCCCGGGCGTCGGCCAGCGCGGCCTTCAGGAACGTCAGGTCCGGTGTCGCGCCGAGCTTGGCGACGTCGGCGCGTATTCCGTCGAAATCAGCCTCCAGCTTGCGGATGCGCTTGGTCGACTCCTGGCGGCTCCTTTCGTGAGAGCGCCACTCTTCGGCCAGAGTGGCCACGTTCTTTCGGCCGTTCAAGAGTGGGCGCAGCACCTCGACCTGGTCGAGGGTCAGATCGGGGCGGACCCGCTGGAGCGCGGCCTTGGCCTCGTTCTTCGCCTGCCGCTGCTTGGCCTCCAGGGTGACCAGATCCTTGTCGGCTTTCTCCACCGCTCCGAGCTGCTTGGTCAGCGCCTTGACCGTCTGCGCGCTGCCACAGAGCGGCGATGGTGCGCCCAGCTTCTCCAGCTCCAGCGTCGCCCGTCGGTGCTTGCCCTGGGACAGGGCGAGGATGTTCTGAGCCGCTTGCAGCTTGCCCAGCGCCTCCTTGCGCTCCGCCGGTGCCTCGGCCGGTAGCCGGACAACATCGCGCATGGCCTCGATCTGGCAGAGCACCTCTCGCCGCTCAGCGAGGGGCGCCAGCACCCGCTTCAGCCGCTCCAGCTTGCTCTTGTTGGCCTTGGCGGTCGCCAGCCGCGCCTCTACCTCCGCGAGGGCGTCCTCGACCTGCTGATGCCTGACCTGCAGACCCGTCCAGTCGGCGATCTTGAGGGTCGCCTCCTTGGCCGCCTTGCGTGCGTCCTTGAAGCGCGCCACCGCCTTGTTGACCTCGGCGCTGCTGGCCCGCGGCTTGAACAGCGCCGCGGCCGCCCCGTCGAGCCCTGCGAGCACCTCCGTCAGCCGCCCGATGCCCGAGGCGGCCGAGAAGAGGACCTTGCCCACATCGCCCTCGGCGTCCAGGATCTCGCGCCCCCCCGCGACCAATGCGTCGTGGTCGATGCCGTACAGGGACGAGAAGACCTCGCCGTCGGCCGAGGGCAGGTAGGCCAGCAACGTGTCATCGGGCAGGGCATCACCGTCGGCGTCCAGGAGCGTGTCCTTGTTGCCCTTGCGGCGAACAACCTCCAGCCGCCGACCATCGGAGTGGGCCAGCAGCGCGCCGACTCGAAGCTTCGGGTTCGGGTGCAGGAAGTTGTCGTCCGTGCGCGCCGCGATGCCGTAGAGCAACCCCTTGAGCGCGCGCAGGGTGGTGCTCTTGCCCGCCTCGTTCTCGCCGAAGACGACGTGCAGCCCAGGCGAGTCCGCGGCGAGGTCAAGAGACACGTCCGTGAAGCGACCGTACGCGGTCAGATCGAGTCGCAGGATCCTCATCGATCACCTCCCCGCTCCAACAGCTTCGACAGCAGCAGCCTGCGCGCCTCCTCGGCGACCGCCGCGAGCACAGCTCCTTCCTGCGGATCGAAGCCGTCTTCGGCCTCCAACAGCTCTCTGGGCAACTTCTCCCGCAGGCTCGAGACCAGTGCGTCCAGTCCGTCGATCTCAGCCGTCGCCAGGGTGTCCTGGCGGATGCTCCGCACCAGCCCGCCGAGGGCACCATCGAGCTCCGCGATGGCGTCCGCGTCGTGCACTCCCCTGGTGGCGACCTCGACCTTCTCCAGCCAGACCTCGTCAGGCCAAGCCTCGGCGATGAGAGCCCGGATCTGGTCGCGCCAGGCCTCTGGATCTGCACGCAGCCGCTCGCCCAGCTCGCAGGCCCCCTCGAAGCGCAGCCGCAGCCCCACAGGACGGCCTCCGGTGGCCGCGACCACCTCACCGACCAGCTGGCGTGACCGAGCGACAGCTTCTTCCACGTCCGCCGCCCCCGTCAGATCCACCGTCTCCATCGCCCAGCGGACCACGTCGAGCTCGTGAGGCTCGACCGACACGATCTCGTCGTCGTCAACGGTGACCAGCATGCAGCCCTTGGGGCCGATCTCCCGCGCGTGGCGGCCCTGCAGGCAGCCGGAAAACACGATCCATGGCTCCTGCCTGACGACCACCTGCTGGTGCACATGCCCCAGTGCCCAGTACTGATAGCCCTTGGCTGCCAGCGCGTCGGCCGAGCACGGCGCGTAGACCCCGTGCGCCGGATATCCACCCAGGCTGGTGTGCAGCAGGCCGATGTTCAGCAGCCCAGGCCGCGCATCAGGGTAGTCGGCCGACAGATCTTCGGTGACGTGCTGGGTGGGGAAGCCGCGACCATGGATGGCGACCCCACAGGACTCGAGCACTACCGTGTGCGCCTTCCTGGTGGAGAAGATCGTCACGTTGGCCGGCGGCTGCAGCTTCTTGGTGATGCGGCTGGCGGCGTCGTGGTTGCCGGCGACGATGAAGACCGGGATGTCGGCTGCCACCAGTCGCCCCATCTGCTTGGCGAGGAAGATCCCGGTGTTGTAGTCCTTCCAGTCGCCGTCATAGAGATCGCCCGCCAGGAGCAGGAAGCGGACCTCCTCGTCGATGGCCAGGGTCACGAGGTTCTCCAGCGCCCGGCGCGTGGCGCCTCTCAGCTCGTCGACGGGGGCGTCTTCGTAGCGCACCAAGCCGCGCAGCGGGCTGTCGAGGTGCACGTCGGCGGCGTGGATGAACTTGTACATCGGTGTTCCCGGGGGTGATCGGCGGTGGATCTGGCGTAGGTCTGCTCGGCGAAGCCTGGGGAGAAGAAGTGTAATCCAGGAGGATGGTCCACGGCTGGCTGCTGCGCCTGTCGATCCCCGATGCCGCTGCCGAGGCGGTGGAGAACGTGGCGTGGCTCCCACTCACCGGCCCACTCAACCACCCCACACCGCCACCCGATTCACCCCCCACTCGATCCACCCACGCTCCGTCTCCGCCCTCCCCTCCTTGGACAGGCGAGCATCCTCCGGGTCCAGCGCCCAGCGCACGTTCAGCCCGTACGGGTTCATGGCGCCGTCGATCTGCATCCCGCAGAACACCGCCTCGCTGACCATCA